>NZ_LT629692.1:0-305714 GCF_900100885.1 Microbacterium pygmaeum | reverse complement strand
GCGGGGGATCCTCGGTGCGGACGGTGTCCGTCCCGGCAGGCCAGACCTCGCAGGCGCTCGCGATCGATGCGTCGACCTCCGACTACACCTTCACCGTCCGGGCCCAGAACAAGGCCGGGTGGGGCGCCGTCTCGGCGCCGTCGGCACCGCGGCGCGCCTTCCTCCCTCCGGGAGCTCCGGGAACGCCGTCGGCCACGCCGGGGAACAACCAGGTGTCGGTGACCTACGGCGCGGCTGAAGGCAACGGCGCGAACGCCGGCGAGATCCGCTACCAGTACCAGGTCGGAGCAGGCGGCTGGCGCGACGATTGGGTCAGCGGCGGCGGCACGACCACGTCGGGTGTGATCGGCAACGGGCAGGTCGACAACAACGGGACCTACTCGATCTCGGTGCGCGCCGTGACGGCGCTCGACGGCGTCACCTATGAGGGCCCAGCATCCGCCGGCTCACCCGGCGTCGCGCCCTTCGGACCCGTGAACACCCCCGGAGCGTCGGCGACCAACAACGGCACGAGTGTCACCGTCGGGTGGTCGGCGCCCGGACTCAACGGGCGCCCGATCACGCGCCTGGAGATCAACATCAACGGCGGAGGCTGGGAGAACGTCGGTGCCTCCGGCGGATCGCGGGTGGTCGGCAATGGCTATCAACAGACGTGGAGCATCCAGGTCCGTGCGATCGACTCAGAGAACCAGACGTCGCAGGTAGCCTCCGCGTCGGCGCGGACCAACGATCCGCCGCCGGTCACCGCACGCGCCGGTAAGGGCGCCTCCGGCAGCTGGCCCGGCCAGTGCGATACGCCCAGCTGCGCCTACATGACGCTGACGGTCGAGAACTTCCCGGCCGGCAACTACATGGTCCGCTGCGCGGACGACAACGGCGGCGTGTTCGGCGGACGCCGGTACGACCTCAGCGGCAACATGACCGTGCAGATGGGCTGCTTCTACGGCAACCCTGGGCGCCAGGCATGGCTCATCATCGAAGGCTGGGGCGAATCGCAGCGAATCACCTGGTACTGACCGGGCCGTCGCGCGATCGACGAGAAAGACCACCCAAGGAGAGACGACACACATGACGATGACCCCCGAACAGGCAGCCTGGTTCCAGGGCACCTTCGCGCGCCTCGTCGACAACGTCGACCAGGCGCTGATCGGCAAACCCGAGGTCGTCAGCCTCGTGCTGGCCGCGATGCTCGCCGAGGGACACGTGCTGCTGGAGGATGCCCCGGGAACCGGCAAGACGAGCCTCGCCAAGGCGCTCGCGGCGACGGTCCAGGGCACGAGCAGCCGCATCCAGTTCACGCCAGACCTGCTGCCCTCCGACGTGACCGGCGTGACGATCTACGACCAGGCCGCACACCGCTTCGAGTTCCATCGCGGTCCGGTCTTCGCCTCGATCGTTCTGGCCGACGAGATCAACCGCGCCTCTCCGAAGACCCAGTCCTCGCTCCTGGAGGTCATGGAGGAGTCCCGCGTCACCGTCGACGGCGTCACGCACGAGGTCGGGCGCCCGTTCCTGGTGATCGCGACGCAGAACCCGATCGAGCAGGCGGGGACCTACAAGCTGCCCGAGGCGCAGCTGGACCGCTTCCTCATCAAGACCTCGATCGGCTACCCCGACCTCGCCGTCGCGGAGCGGATCCTCGCTGGCGCCTCCGACCGCAACCCGTCGGCGCGCCTCTCGGCGATCATCACCACCGGGGCGGTGGCCGACATGGCCGATCTCGCCGCCACAGTGTTCGTCGAGCCGTCCGTGCTGCGCTACACCGCCGAGCTGGCCGAGGCCACTCGCACTGATCCGGCGGCGCGCGTCGGCGTCTCGGTCCGCGGGTCGCTCGCGATGATCCGGATGGCCAAGGTGTGGGCGGCCGTGCACGGCCGGCACTTCGTCATCCCCGATGACATCAAGCTGCTCGCGGCGCCGGTCTGGACCCACCGACTGGTCCTGGACCCGGAGGCCGAATTCTCCGGCATCACCCCCGACACGGTCATCTCCCGCGTCCTCGCGGGCGTCGCCGCGCCGCAGGCGAGGTCCGCGGCCTGATGACGACGCACGTGGCGGCGCCTCCTGCCGCTGCTGTGGAGGGCACAGCGGCGGAGCGGGCGGGAGATCTGCTCTCCCGGCTCGGCCGTCGCGCGCGCTCGATCGCCTCGATCGCCCGCCCGATCACCTGGGTGCTCCTGGCAGCCGCACTCGGGCTGTGGCTCGGCGGGCTGATCCTCGGCTGGCGTGAACTGGTCATCGCCGCCGTGGTCATCACCGCGGTCCTCGCCCTCTGCACCCTGTTCCTCATCGGCCGCACGGCCTACGAGGTGACGCTGGATCTGAACCGGACCCGGGTCGTCGTCGGCGAGCGGGCCATCGGCGCGCTGACCCTGGCCAACGGCGGCTCCCGCGCCATCCTTCCGTCCCGCGTCGTCCTGCCGGTCGGCGCAGGGCGAGGCGTGTTCGACGTGGGCCGTCTCGCCGCCGGCGACTCGGTGGAGGAGCTGTTCGCGATTCCGACGCAGAAGCGCGGCATCCTGCAGGTCGGCCCGGTCGCCGTGCTGCGCGGCGATCCGCTCGGGCTGTTCGAGCGCTTCCATCGCCGCGACGCGCCGGTAGACCTCTTCGTTCATCCCCGCACCGTGCTCTTCGACGGGCAGTCGCTGGGGTTCCTTCGCGACCTCGAGGGCCTTCCCGCCACCGATCTGTCTCCGGATGATGTCTCCTTCCATGCCCTGCGCGAGTACCACCCGGGGGATGACCTGCGCCACGTGCACTGGAAGTCGACCGCCCGCACGGGCACGGTGATGGTCCGCCAGTACGAGGAGACGCGTCGATCGCACTTCGTGATCGCCCTGTCGCGTCAGCCCGCCGACTACCGCGAGCCCGAGGAGTTCGAGCTGGCGATCTCGGCGGCCGGATCGCTCGGGCTGCGTGCGCTGCGCGACTCGCAGCGGGTGGAGGTGCGCGTGCAGGGCAGGGCGCTCCCGGCAGGCAGCGGCAAGCAGTTCCTCGATTCGCTGTCGGGTCTGCAGCACTCCTCCCCGCGCGAGGGGAGCATCGTCGAACTCGCGGGCGTCGTCGGCGCGGACCTGGCCCTGGCCAGCGTGGTCGTGCTGGTGTGCGGCAGCCGGACGAGCGCTGAGCAGCTGCGCGTCGCATGCTCGCGGCTGCCGTTCGGCGCCCGGGTGCTGGCTGTGGTCGCCGAAACCGGCGCGACCCCGTCGCTGCGCCGGATCGGCGAGGCCGACGTCGTCACCGTCGGCGCGCTGGATCAGCTCGCCGGAGCACTGCGGAAGGTTCTCGCATGAGCGGTCCCGCGCAGCCGGCAGCACGCCAGGCGCTCCCGGCACGCCGCTGGATCCTCGACCTCACCGCCATCGCGCTGCTGCTGGCCGTTCCCATCGCCGGCTTCTGGCCGACGTTCGACGGACCGGGCTACCTGATCGCGGCGCTCGGCGGCGCGGCCCTCGGCCTGGCGATCGCGTCGGCCGGTGCCCTGTTCCGCTGGGGTGTGCTGCTGATCTCGGGCGTGACCGTGCTCGCGTACTTCGTGTTCGGCGCCGCGCTCGCGCTGCCGCACACCGCTCTGGCCGGGGTCATTCCGACGCTGGACACCCTCGGGCAGCTGGCGCTGGGCGCCGTCACGTCCTGGAAGCAGCTTCTGACCACCGTGGCGCCGGTCGCGGCATCCGATGGCCATCTCGTCGTCCCGATGATCCTCTCGCTCCTTGCCGCGGTGCTCGCCGGGTGCCTCGCCCTGCGGGCGCGGCACGCGGCGTGGGCGCTTCTGCCGGTCGCGGTGTTCCTGGCGATCCAGATCGCCATCGGCACCTCGCAGCCGGCGGCTCCCCTTCTCCAGGGTGTCGTCTTCGCCGTGGTGGCGGTCGCCTGGCTGGCGGTGCGTCAGGCCTGGGCGCCGGCATCCACGGTCGTCTCTCTGGGCGGCGAGCGTTCCGCCACGGGCGCTGCGACATCGCGCCGGCTGACAGCAGGGGGGCTCATCGTCGCCGTCGCCGTGCTCGCCGGGGTCGCCACGAACGCGTTCGCCGCACCGACGGGCCCGCGCTACGTGCTGCGCGACGTCGTGATCCCGCCGTTCGACATCCGCGAGTACCCGAGCCCGTTGCAGGCCTTCCGCGGGTACGTCCGCGACAGCGCGGAGGATCCCCTGTTCACCGTCTCTGGCCTGCCCGAGGACGCGCGGGTGCGCGTGGCGACGATGGACGCCTACAACGGCACCGTGTTCAACGTCTCGGACGAGGGCGCCGACTCGTCGAGTGCCTTCACCCCGGTGCGCAGCAACATGTCCGCCGACGCCGAGGGAGCACCCGTATCGATCCGGTTCGAGGTCGAGGACTACAGCAGCGTGTGGATGCCGGATGCCGGCGCGGTCACCAGCGTCGAGTTCGAAGGCGATCGGGCCGACGACCTGCGCCGCACGACGCACTACAACGAAGCGACTGGAACGGCGGTCGTGACCTCTCGGCTGCAGGCGGGGGACGCGTACACGATCTCGACCGTCATCCCTTCCGTCCCCGATGACGGGCAGCTGGCCGATCAGGCGTTCGCGCCGGTGAAGATGCCGCGCTCCGAAGATGCACCGGAAGGCCTCGCCGACATCGCCTCGAAGGCGGTCGCCGATGCGACGACCCCGGTCGAGCAGGTCCGTGCCCTCCAGACGATGCTCTCGCGCGACGGGTTCTTCAGCCACGGGCTCGAGGGCGAGGCGCTCTCCCGCGCGGGCCACGGCGCGCAGCGCATCGCGACCCTGTTCGGCTCGGAGCAGATGGTCGGCGACGATGAGCAGTACGCGACCTCGATGGCGCTGCTGGCAGGCGAGATCGGCATTCCGGCACGCGTGGTGATGGGCTTCTATCCCGACGAAGGGCAGTCCGGCGACGGCGTGTTCACAGCGACCGGGGACAGCCTCCACGCATGGGTCGAGGTCGCCTTCGAGGACGCCGGCTGGGTGCCGTTCGACCCCACACCGCCCGAGGACCAGCTGCCCAACGAGCAGACGACGAAGCCCCGCGCCGACCCCAAGCCGCAGGTGCTGCAGCCGCCGCCGCCCGAGCAGGAGCCGGTCGACTTGCCGCCGATCGTCCCCGATGACCGGGAATCCGAGGACGAGGAGGATGCCGGTGCGCTGGCGTGGCTCCCGATCATCGGGATCGCCCTGGGTTCGCTGGGCGTGCTGGCGCTCCTGGCTGCGCCGTTCATTCTCATCGCCGCGGTGAAGGCCGCTCGCCGTCGCCGTCGCCGTGATGCGGAGCGGGCCTGGGATCGGATCACCGGAGGGTGGGAGGAGGTCGTCGATCGTGCGACCGACTACGGCACGCCGATCCGTCCCGGCGGGACGCGCAGTGAGGAAGCCCAGCTGCTCAGTGCCGCGTTCGCACAGCCCGCGGTCGGCACCCTCGCGATTCGGGCGGATGCCGAGGTGTTCGGCCCGAGCGAGCCGAGCCCCGACGACGTGGCCGAGTTCTGGAAGCAGGTCGACGAGATCGTCGGCTCGATGGGCACCGGTCGATCGAGGTGGAAGCGTCTGCGCGCCCGGTTCAGCCTCCGCTCCCTGCTGGCGGGGACCCGATTCGCCCGCAACCCGAAGGCGCCCGGATGACGGCGCAGGGTATGCTCGCTCCGAGCGTCGCCGCCGTCCTGACCTGGGACGACGGCACGCGCATCGCCGTCTACGTCCGCACCGTCTTCGGGCGCGATCCGGCCACCGAGCCGGGCACGGTGCGCGTGGTCGTGCGCGATGAGACCCTGTCCCTGTCGAAGACGCATTTCGAGGTCGGGTCGGACGACGCCGGAGTGTTCATCGTCGATCGGTATTCGAAGAACGGCAGCGTGCTCGTGCGCGACGGCATCCGGCACCGGCTGATCGCCGGCGCCCAGACCAGCCTGCGGCCGGGCGACCGCCTCGAGTTCGGAGATCGCAGCGTGATGGTGAGCCTCGCATGAGCCGGCCGCAGCCGCCGATCGTGGTCGCGCACGGCGCAGCGACCGATGCGGGTCTGCGCCGCCGCGTGAACGAAGATTCGTTCCTCGCCGCCGCACCCCTGTTCCTGGTCGCCGACGGGATGGGCGGCCACCAGGCCGGCGAGGTGGCCAGTGCCGCGGTGATCGAGGAGTTCGCGCGCCTCGCCGGACTGCCCGCTCTCACGATCGAAGACGTGCAGCTCTCGCTCCGCCACGCTCGGCGACGGGTGGCCGAGCTGCCGCTCGGCGACGGCGCCGGCGCGGGCACGACGCTGTCCGGAGTGGTGGTGGCCAGCATCGAGGGCGAGGGCTACTGGCTTGCTCTCAACCTGGGTGACTCCCGCACCTATCGCCTGAGCGAGGACGTGCTCGAGCAGATCAGCGTCGACCATTCGGTCGTGCAGGAGCTCATCGACAGCGGCGAGCTCGACGAGGCGTCCGCCGCGATCGACACACGGCGCAACGTCATCACCCGCGCGATCGGCGGCGGGAGCGATGCGCAGGCCGACTACTGGCTGATTCCCGCCGACGAGGGCGATCGCATCCTCATCTGCTCGGACGGGCTCTCCGGCGAGCTCGACCGCGCTGCGATCGAGGCCGTGCTGCGTGCGGAATCGGACCCGCAGGCCGCGGCGACGCGCCTGGTCCACGAGGCGATGCTGCGTGGCGGCCGGGACAACATCACGGCGATCGTCGTCGACGCCCTCCAGGTCCGCGCACGCGACCAGCGCACGCCCGAGCGCGATACGTTGCCAGGAGGGGCGGATGCCGCGACCGACGACATCGACAGCGACACCCGGCCCCGCGTAGCAGCAGGGGGGACGAGCTGATGGCGGGATCGGTGCGGTATTCCCGAGGTGGCGCGGCGGTGATCGTGACCGGGTCTGGGCTCGTCGTGGTCGGCGGCGATGCGCCACCGACGCTGGCGTCCCGAGTCTGGGAGGACGTCTCGGCGGGGCGCGGACTGGCCGGCGTCTTGGAAGGGCTCACCGGCGCCTTCGGCACGTCGCTGGCCGCGATCCCGCCATTCGCGGTCGCGTTGTCCGAGAGCGGTTCGGTCCGCCTGGCCGTCCGCGGCGACATGTCCGTCCGGGTCGTCACCGCGACGGGAACCGAGACGATCAGCGGCGCCGGGGTCACCACCTGGAGTGAGCGGGTGCTCGAGGACGTCTTGTCGGTCCACGTGGATACCGCGGACGGCGACGGCGAACCCGCCGTCCTTCCGATCGCGGACGGCGTGGTGCTGGGTTCGACGGTGGACTGGCACCTCGACGGCGCGCAGCAACAGCGCACCGGGTCCACTCCGGGCGGCGAGACGCGCGCTCCGATCGCGCCGGTCGTGCCCCGCATCTCGGCCGGTGCGCCGCAGCCGGTCCGCGGGCCGCTCCCCGACGACACGCGCGCCCCGTCGGCGGGGCCCGCCGCGCCTGCGCTGCAGGCCGCGCCGGTGGCGCAGTCCGCCGCTGCGGATCCGCAGCCGGCCGCCCCGGAGCAGCCGGTCGCCCCTCCCGGCTTCCTGATCGATTCGATTCCGAGCGCGCTCACCATCCCGGACGGCGACACCCTCCTGCCGGCCGACTCGACGCTCGCCGCCGAGGAGGCTCCTTTCTCATCGGGACCGCAGTCAGGGCTCGACGCGCTGTGGGGGGCGACCGTCGCACGCGCGCCCGAGGTGGCCGGCGATCACGACGGCGAGACGATCTCGGTGGCGGAGGCCCGCGCGCTGCGCGCAGCGCAGGGCGGCGACCCGTCGATCCAGTCGCCCGTCCCCCTCGACTCGGCGCCGCCGTCGCTCGCCCCGCCGCGACCAGCGGCACCGGGGCGTCTGCGCCTGTCGACGGGGCAGGAGCTGCTCCTGGACCGCACGGTCGTCATCGGTCGTCGTCCCCGTTCGACGCGCGTCACCGGGACCGACCTGCCGCATCTGGTCGCCGTGGACAGCCCGCAGCAGGACATTTCACGCAGCCATGTCGAGTTCCGCGTCGAGGGCGACAGCATCGTGGCGACCGACCTGCACACCACGAACGGCACGACCCTGCATCGCGCAGGCGTTGATCCGATGCGCCTGCACCCAGGCGAGCCGACCGTCGTGGTCCCCGGCGACGTCGTCGATCTCGGCGATGCCGTGACGGTGGAGATCGTCGCGACCGAGGGAGTCGGGTGAACGTCAAGCGCGCACCGATGACCCCGCCCGATCTGCGTGGGTTCACCTACCTCGATCTGCTGGGCTCCGGCGGGTTCGCGGACGTGTACCTGTACGAGCAGCTCCTGCCACGCCGGCGCGTCGCGGTGAAGGTGCTCCTCGCCGACCGCATCTCGACCACGTCGGTGGACGAGTTCACCGCGGAGGCGAACGTGATGGCGATGCTCTCCACGCATCCGGCCATCGTCACGATCTACCAGGCCGGCGTCGCCGACGACGGCCGTCCGTACCTGGTGATGGAGTACTGCCCCAAACCGAACCTGCAGGTGCGGTACCGGCGCGAGCGGTTCTCCGTCGCGGAGTCGCTGCGGGTCGGCATCCAGGTGGCCGCCGCCGTCGAGACCGCGCACCGCGCCGGGGTGCTGCACCGCGACATCAAGCCGGCGAACATCCTCGTCACCGAATACAACCGTCCGGCCCTCACCGACTTCGGCATCGCGTCGACGACGAGCGCCGCAGCCGAATCGGCGGGCTTGTCGATCCCGTGGTCGCCACCGGAGTCCTTCGCCGACGAACCGCGCAGCGACCCGCGCTCCGACGTGTGGGCGCTCGGCGCGACGGTGTACTCGCTGCTGGCCGGCCGCTCGCCGTTCGAGCTCGAGGGGCAGCGCAACAATGGCGCCGACCTCATCCAGCGCATCGAGACGATGGCGGTGGCGCCCCTTGACCGACCGGACTCCCCGGCGTCGCTGCAGCACGCGCTCGAGCGCGCCATGTCGAAGTCGTCCGCCGACCGGTACGACAGCGCGCTCGCCTTCGCGCGCGCACTGCAGACCGTGCAGATCGAGCTGTCGCATTCGGTGACGCCGATCGACATCCTCGACGACCATCTCGAAGCCGGGGCACCGGTCGACGAGGACGACGGGCTCACCCGCGTGCGCGGCGTGGTGAGCATCAGTCCCGAGACGGCACCCGCGGCCGGTCAGACGCGTCCGAACGCAGCGACGACGCAGGTGGTGCCGGATGTCGGGCCGAAGGTCGAGCCGACCGAGCCTGACGGCTCCGCGACGGTCCTGCGAGCACAGATCGACGACACCCGTCGCTCGGACTCCGGTGCCGGAGCGCACATCTCCGCACGCTCGAACGCGATAGAGGTCGCCACCGAGGCCGCGGCGACGATCCGGCGCGCGCCGGCGCATGTGCCGCCGGCAGCCGACGATCGCGTTCCGGCCGCGGTTCCCGCGCCTTCCACTGCAGCATCCACCCCCACGCGCCGCCGCACCGCGTTGTGGGCGACGCTGGGTGCGGTCGCTGCGGCCGCCGTCATCGGCGTCGTCCTGGCGATCTCGCTGTCGGGACTCCTGAACTCGGCGACGACCGCTTCGCCGGCGCCGACCGCGGCCGAGACGGCCGAGCCGATGAACCCGATCGCCGGCGGCGTCTCGGCGCCGACCGGCCTCAGCGGCACCGCCACTGCGGAGGGCGTGCTGTTCACGTGGCAGAACCCGAACCCGGCCGACGGCGATCGCTACGCATGGGGTCTGGTCACCCGCGCAGACGAGGAGCCGGCGCTGCAGCAGGTGGATGCCCCGACGGTCACGGTGCCGGCCGATCCCTCCGGTCAGACCTGCATCGAGGTGCTGATCGTGCGCACGAGCGGGCAGTATTCCGACCCCGTCCGCGAGTGCGTCCCGTGACCGCGCCGGGCGGCGCGCCGGATGCGCTGGTCGTCGATTTCGCCGGTGAGGAGTTCGTCGTCGCGCCGGGCGACACCTTCACCGTCGGTCGGGAGGGCGACCTCGCGATCGACGACAATCTGTTCCTGCACCGCCACTTCCTCGTCATCGAGAAGGTGGAGGGCTTGTGGCTGCTCTCCAACGTCGGCAGCCGCCTCTCGGCGACGGTGACCGATTCCGGAGGGCGTGTGCAGGCATGGCTGGCGCCCGGCGCGCGCCTGCCGCTGGTGTTCGCCGCGACCTCGGTGGTCTTCAGCGCCGGCCCGACGACCTACGACCTCACCCTGCGCCTTTCCGCGCCGGCGTTCCGCGAGACGCCGCGCGTGGACGAAGCGGACGGTCAGAGCACGATCGGCGAGATCCCGCTCACCCCGAGTCAGCGACTGATGATCCTCGCGCTCGCCGAGCCCGTGCTTCGCCGTGACGGGACAGGGCGCAGCGAACTGCCGACCTCTGCGCAGGCCGCGGAGCGCCTGGGCTGGACGCTGACGCGCTTCAACCGCAAGCTCGACAACGTCTGCGACAAGCTCGACCGCAGCGGCGTGCCGGGGCTGCGCGGCGGAGTGCGCTCGTTCGCGACGAACCGGCGGGCGCGCCTGGTCGAGCACGCGGTCTCGACGAGGCTGGTCACACGCGAAGACCTCGACCTGCTCGACGAGGAGCAGCCCTCCGGCGACGACGTCGTACACGCCGACCTGTGAGCGCGGCCGCTCCCGCAGGTGCCGGCGCTGCCCGCTCCGTGCCGCGCCGCGACATCCAGGGCCTCCGCGCGATCGCGGTGCTCGCGGTGGTGTCCGCGCACGTCGTGGGCTGGCCGCGCGGCGGATTCGTCGGCGTGGACGTCTTCTTCGTCGTGTCCGGCTTCCTGATCACCGACCTGCTGCTGCGCGAGCTCGCACTCCACGGCCGGATCTCCCTGCGTCGGTTCTACGCGCGCCGTGTTCGGCGCATCCTTCCCGCCGCCCTCCTGGTCCTCGTGGTCGTCACGATGACGGCGTTCGCCGTGTTCAACCGGCCACGCGCCGACCAGACGCTGGGCGACGCGATCGCCGCCGCCCTCCTGGTCTCGAACTGGCGGTTCGCCGCGCAGGGCACCGACTACTTCCACGCCGCCGATGCCGTCTCGCCGCTGCAGCACTTCTGGACGCTGTCGGTCGAAGAGCAGTTCTACGTGGTGTGGCCTGGGCTCATCATGCTGGCCGTTCTCCTCACAGCCGCCATCGTGCGCCGGCGCCGGCGCGTCCGCGCAACGGTGGGGACCATGGCCCTGCTGGTCGCCGGCGCCTCCCTCGGGTGGGCCTTCGTGCAGACGGCGGCGGACCCGACGGTGGCCTACTTCTCCACCGCGACGCGTGCGTGGGAGCTCGCCGCCGGAGCGCTCCTCGCGGTCGCGAGCCCGGTGCTGGTGCGGATGCCGGCGGTGCTCGGTTCGCTGCTCGCGTGGGTCGGGCTCGCCGGGGTGATCGGGGCGTTCCTCGTCATCGATCCCGACACGATGCCCTTCCCGGCTCCGTGGGCGCTGCTGCCTGTGATCGCGACGGCGATGGTGATCGCCGGAGGTCTTCGCATCCACGCGTGGCGGGGGCACCTCTTCCCGCTCACGAATCCGATCAGCGTCTTCGTCGGCGACGTCTCGTATTCGCTGTACCTCTGGCATTTCCCGGTGATCGTCTTCGCCGCGGTGCTGCTGCCGGCCGGCGCGGTCACGACCGGGGTCGTCCTGCTCGTGATCGCCCTGCTGAGCGTCACCACGTACTTCATGCTCGAGCAGCCGATCCACCGCTCGCCGTGGCTGACCGGGACGAGCGAGCCGGCGACCGCCGCAAGTGCCCGGCCGGTCACGACACAGCCCCCCGCCTCGCGAGCCGTTCCCCCCGCTCCGACGCTGTCGACCCGACCCGCCGGCTGGACGCCGGGAACCCGCTACTACCCCGGCTCGCGACCGCCGGCGCAGCGACCGGTCGGCCGGGCAGCGGTGGCGACCGCGGCACCGGATGCCTTTCCGGCGACTCGAACCGCCCCGGCGGCCGCCGAACCGCCGGAGACGATTCCGCCGTGGACCGCATGGCGGGCCCGGTTCGGAACGCAGATCGGGATCTCCGCAGCCGTGCTCGGCGTGGGCGCGGGCGCTGTGCTGCTGGTCCTGCAGCTCACCCTCGCGCCGTTCGCGGGTGTGGGATCCGGACCGGACGCCGCCCCGGATAATCCGGGCACGAGCGATCCGGTCGCCGCCGTGCAGGCGGAGCTGTCCAGCGCGATCACGGCCACATCCTGGCCGCAGCTGGATCCGACCCTCGATCAGGTGCTCGCCCGTTCCTCGAGCGACAACCCGGCGCGCGACTGCTTCGTGCCCGAAGAATCGCCCGACCTCGATCGGTGCACGTGGGGGAGCGCCGACGCACCACGGCACATGTACCTCGTGGGCGACTCCAGTGCCATGGCCTACGCGCCCGCCTTCAAGGCGATCGCCGAGGGCAGCGGCGGCGCGTGGCGGATCACGACGGTGGGCCTGTACGGATGCCGCTTCACCGATGTCCTGGTCGACAACAGCGATCCGTCCGTCGTCGCCGCGTGCCCGCAGCGCAAGCGCGACGTCAGGGAGATGATCGCCGCAAGCCCCGCCGATCTGGTGGTCGTGGCCAATGCCTACACGCTCGGCCACGCAGTCGACGGGCGCGACCTCAGCGCGGGTGATCTGATCTCTGCGACCCAGGCCGAGGTCGGCTCCTACGCCGCGAGCGCGGGTGTCGTGTATCTGTCCCCGCCGCCGCACGGCGCGGATCTGGCGCGCTGCTACTCGCCGGTGACCGCGCCGTCCGCCTGCCTCAGCGCAGTCGAGCCCACGTGGCATGACATGCAGGCGGCCGCTGCGGCCGTAGCGTCGGCGACCGGGGGGTGGGTCGTGGACGCACTGCCGTTCACGTGCGTCCAGGAGGTGTGTCCGGCCTTCGCGGGCACGCTGCCCATCCGCTACGACGCGACCCACCTCACCGTGGCGTACGCAGAGCACATCGCGCCGATCCTGCGGGCCGACCTGCTGGCGCTCGGGCTCTTCTAGCTGTACTGGCCTCGACCGTTGTTGATTCGGTCGATGGGCGTTTTGCCTCCGATGCCGAGGTGGGCTCTGTCTAGGTTGTAGTGGTCGAGCCAGGCTGGCAAGGCCGCAGCGCGGTCGGCGTTTGAGTTCCAGGGTTGGGAGTATGCCCATTCGGTTGCGAGGGTGCGGTTCAGTCGCTCGACTTTGCCGTTTGTCCAGGGGCAGTGCGGGCGGATGAACTTCTGTTTGATGCCGTGAGCGGTGAACACGTCTCTGAAGGCGACCGATTTCCGGTACGCGAACGCGTTGTCGGTGATGACTCGTTCGACGGTGACGCCGAGCGAGGCGTAGAACGCGATCGCTCGTTCCAGGAAGCCCGCGCACGTCGTCCCGCGTTCGTCTGCGTGGATCTCGAGGTACGCGAGACGGGAGTGGTCATCGATCGCGGCGTGCACGTAGTCGTAGCCGATCCCGCGGCCGCGGACCTTCTCGCTGCGGCCGTGGGCACGCCATCCACCGCCGTCCGGGATTCGGCCGAGCTTCTTCACATCAACATGGATCAGCGAGCCCGGATGAGCATGTTCGTACCGGTTCGCGGACCGTCGTGAGGCTTTGATCACCGTGCCGGTGACCGGGTCAAGGTCCCGCAGCAGCGGAACCTGATGGCGGCGCAGCACCCGCCCGACCACGGACGCGTGCATCCCGAGCCGCGCACCGATGAAGACCGGGCCGCGGCGGGTCAGTTCCCGCATGATCCGCACCCGCGTCTCCTGACACGACCCCGTCCGCCGCGGATGAGCGTGGGCGACGCTGGAGCGATCCTGCAACCCGGCCACGCCGGCGTCCCGGAAACGCCGCCACCACCGCCACGCGGCCGTACGGGAGACGCCCATCTCCGCGGCGACATGCGCGACCGGCCGCCCCGACTGGATCCGCTGGACCATGATCAACCTGCCGGCCGGAGTCAGCCGGGCATTAGCGTGAGACAAGAGAGACCTCCGTGCGTTCGAGCTGAAGAACTAGACAGCTCCAACTCGACCCCGGAGGTCTCTCCTACGTCAACAACGATCCGGGTCAGTACATCTAGCGCTCAGCGGCCGGCGTCGAACAGATGCCGGCCGCCGTGGCTGAGCACCTTGACCACGACACCGCGGCGGTGCAGCTCGGCGACCGTCCGGGTCTCCTCGTCGATGTCGCGGCCGAGTGCGTGGACCGTGCTCACGACCAGCACGTCGCCGTTTCGCAGCGTGCCGAACAGGCGGACCAGCCGGGCTTCCCACGACTCGAGGGTCTCCGGCGCGGGATGGCGGAACCCCTCGATCGGCACGCCGAAGCGCGTCAGCTCGTCGCGCTGCTCGGTCACGCTGGGCATGTCCTCGCGCGAGATGACGAGCCCGACGAGACGGGAACCGACGGGACGGGCCAGCCACCAGTCACGGTCGCGCTGCAGCTCGGTGAAGCACTCCGGGCACTCGGCGGCGGCGTGCGGCACGTGGATCGGGCTGGTCAGATCCGTCATGGGTCCATTCTCGCCCACGCGGCTCAGTTCTGATCATCCAGGCGCAGCTCCAGGCTGAGCTGGTCGGCGTCCAGCTCGGCCAGGGCGCGGCGCAGTGCGGCTGTGCTGAAGGCGCCGCCCGATGAGAGCTCGTTCAAACGCACGCGCATCGCCGCGATCGCCACCAGACGCAGCTGCATCCCGTCCTTCGCCATCGTGGTGTTCTCATCGTCGGGCGCCTGCGAGTACCGCTCGACGATCCTCTCCAGGAAGCCGGCCGGGAACGGCTCACCGCTCGTGCGCACCAGCGCGGGGTCCCCCATCGCCGCTGCCGCCGCGGCCCGCAGCTGCGCATCGAGCCGATCCTGCTCCGCCTGACTCGGCCCCGCCGAGCCGGAGTCATCGAGCCCCAGCATCCGCACCACCCACGGCAGGGTCAGGCCCTGGAGCATGAGTCCGCCGACAGCGACGAGGAAGGCGACGAACACCAGCAGCGCCTGCAGGGGCCCCTCCGGCAGGGTCTGTGCGGCGGCGAGCGTCACCACCCCGCGCATCCCCGCCCAGACGATGACCGTGCCGTGCTTCCACCCCAGCGGCGAGGCCTGGTAGTAGTCCAGGTCGGCGAGGGCCGTGCTGACCCGGCGCCGCATCATCGTGACGCGTCGCTCGACCTGGTCCGGCGACGGCGGCCGCCCGACCTTGCCGGGCGGCGTCGGCCGGTCAGCCCCGCTCGGGTAGGTCGTGCCCGCGGCGACCTGATCGATGCGGTCGTTGAAGCTCTCCAATCGGGACCGGTCCATGCGCCGGGCGCTGCGACTCTGCACGGCGATGAGCACCGAGACGTACGCGGCGCGCACCAGCAGGATGATCGCCAGCGCACTGGCGGCCAGCCACCCCGCGTGCCAGAGGCCTTCATGGTCCTCGACGTTGGCTCGGACGATCTCCTTCAGCTCCAGCCCCATCAGGAGGAACACCGCGCCCTCGAGGATCAGCTCGACGGTCCGCCAGTTCAGTTCGTCCGACATGCGCTGCTCAGGGGTGAACCAGCGCACCGCGCCCTGACCGGTGACGATCCCGGCGACCACGGCCGCGACCAGGCCCGACCCGCCGAGTTCCTCGGTCGGCAGGTACGCGACGAACGGCACGACGAAGCTGATGGCGGTGTTGGCCGCCGAATGCGACACCCACGTGCGCACGCGGAGTGCGATCAGACCGACGGCCGCCCCGATGACCAGTGCGATCAGCACGCCCCAGACGAAGGACCACACCGCCGCGCCCACCGACACGCTGCCGATCGCGATGGCCGCGATCGCGGTGCGCAGGAGCACCAGGGCGGTCGCATCGTTGAGCAGGCTTTCGCCGTCGAGCATCGTGATCACGCGCGGTGAGATCCCCAGGCGCTTGGCGATCGAGGTGGCCACGGCGTCGGTGGGCGAGAGGATCGCGCCGAGCGCGACTGCGAGGGGGAGATCGATCCCGGGGATCACGAGCACGAAGAACGCCGCCAGCGCCGCCGTGCTCAGGAGCACGAGGACGATCGACAGCCCGGCGATCGGCCGGAAGTCGCGGCGGAACTCGATCGCCGGGAGGGAGACGGCCGCCGAGTACAGGAGCGGCGGGAGCACGCCGACCAGGATGATCTCCGGGTCGACCTCGAACGCCGGGATGAACGGCAGGAAGCTCACGGCGATGCCGATCGCGACCAGCGCGAGCGGACCCGCGATGCCCAGTCGCGGCGCGAGGGCCGAGACGAGCGCGACGACGACGACGCCGACGACGGCGACGAGCAGGAACTCCATCGCCTATCCCAGCCCGAGCGCGCGCACCGCGTCGCGCTCGGCGACGAGCTCGGCCACGGACGAGTCCATCCGGGCGCGCGAGCGCTCGCTGATCGCGAGCCCCTCGATCACGCGGTAGCCGCTGCCCTCGGAGCGCACCGGGAACGAGCAGACCAGGCCTTCGGGGACTCCGTACTCGCCGGTGGAGACGACCGCCGCCGACGTCCAGGCCGTGCCGGCCTGCTCGTCGCGGACGTGCTCGATCGCCGCGTTGGCGGCCGAGGCGACCGACGACGAACCGCGGACCTCGATGATCTCCGCCCCTCGCTTCGCGACGCGCGGAATGAACGACTCGTCCAGCCACGCCTCGGCGGCGGCGAGTCCGCCCAGCCGCGCCGACAGCGCCTCGATGACCGGCTCGCCGCGGACCACGGCGTGCGAGACGTCGGGGAACTGCGTGGCGGAGTGATTGCCCCAGATCGCCAGCCGGTCGATGTCATCGGGCGCGGCATCCAGCGCATCGGTCAGCTGTCCGACCGCACGGTTGTGATCCAGGCGGGTCAGGGCCGTGAACCGGTCGGCGGGGACGTCGGGTGCGGAGTCCGCGGCCAGAAGCGCGTTCGTGTTGGCGGGGTTTCCCACCACGACGACGCGGATGTCCTCAGCTGCCGCGGCCCCGATCGCCGCGCCCTGCGGGCCGAAGATGCCGGCGTTGGCCGCAAGCAGGTCGGCGCGCTCCATTCCAGGTCCTCGGGGGCGAGCGCCGACCAGCATCGCGATGTTGCAGCCCTCGAAGGCGGTGAGCGGGTCATCGGTGATCTCGATGTGACGCAGGAGCGGGAACGCGCAGTCCTGCAGCTCCAGCGCGGCGCCCTCGGCAGCCCGCAGGCCCTGCGGGATCTCCAGCAGCCGCAGGCGCACCGGCCGGTCTGCACCGAGCATGTCGCCGGCCGCGATGCGGAACAGCAGCGCGTAGCCGATCTGACCGCCCGCACCCGTGATCGTGATCGTCGTGGCGGATGTGTCGGAAGCGGCCATGCTGGAAGCCTATTGCCCGCCATTGGCCGCCGATATCCCGTCCCGGGAGCGGTGGCCACGGTACCGTGAGCCCATGACTTTCAACGACAACGCGAGCGTCGGCGGGAACTCCGCTCGTCGGCGCGGTGCCGGAGTCGCGGTCGCCGGTGGCGGCATCGCGGGGCTGGGTGCGATCGCGGTCCTGCTGTTCCAGCTGTTCACCGGAACCGACATCTCGGGGCTGGTCGGCGGAGGCGGCGTGCCGAATCAGCCGGGAACCGAATCCGAGATCGCCGGGTGCGAGACCGGCGCCGATGCGAACGCCAATGACGACTGCCGCCTCGCCGCGGCATCCCTGAATCTGGATCAGTTCTGGGGCGAGCAGGTCGAGGGGTACCGCGCACCGCAGCTGATCATCGTCGACGGGTCGACCTCCACGCAGTGCGGCACGGCCTCGAATCAGACCGGCCCGTTCTACTGCCCGCCCGAGGAGTCGGTCTACGTCGACCCGACGTTCTTCGCGATCCTGCGGCAGCAGTTCGATGCGACCGCCGGCCCCCTCGCCCAGCTGTACGTCCTGGCGCACGAGTACGGCCATCACATCCAGCAGATCACCGGCATCATGCAGCAGAACCCGAACAACGGCACCGGACCGGACAGCAACGGCGTGCGCACCGAGCTGCAGGCGGACTGCTTCGCCGGCGCCTGGGTCGCGGGGATGACGCAGCAGGTCGACGAGAACGGCGTGCCGTTCATGCAGGCACCGACACCGCAGCAGATCAGCGATGCGCTCAACGCCGCGGCATCCGTCGGCGACGACCACATCCAGCAGGAATCCGGCGGTCAGGTCAATCCGGAGAGCTGGACGCACGGTTCGAGCCAGCAGCGGCAGCGCTGGTTCGACGCCGGACTCGAGGGCGGCGTCGGCGCGTGCGACACCTTCGCCGTATCGGGGAGAGAGCTGTGAAAGACCCGGACTCGAAGAAGAAGCGCACGCGCGATCCGCTCTACCCGCCGATCGAGCCGTACGAGACGGGCATGCTGCTGGTCGGCGACGGTCACCGCGTGTACTGGGAGCAGAGCGGGAACCCCGAAGGCAAGCCGGTGGTGTTCCTGCACGGCGGCCCGGGTGCGGGGACCTCGGCCTGGCACCGGCGGTTCTTCGATCCGGAGCGCTACCGGATCGTGCTGTTCGATCAGCGCGGCTGCGGCCGCAGCACGCCGCACGCCAGTGACCCCGAGGCCGACCTGCGCTACAACACCACCTGGCACCTCGTCGCCGACATCGAACTGCTCCGGCGCAACCTCGGCATCGAGCAATGGCAGGTCTTCGGAGGCTCCTGGGGGAGCGCGCTGGCCCTCGCCTATGCCCAGACCCACCGTGAGTCGGTGACCGAACTGGTGCTGCGCGGCATCTTCACGCTGCGGCGCCACGAGCTGGAGTGGTTCTACGAGGGCGGGGCGGCCTCGATCTTCCCCGACCTCTGGGAGGAGTTCATCGCACCGATCCCGGTACTGGAGCGGACCCATCTGATCGAGGCATACCACCGCCGGCTCTCCGACCCGGACCCGGAGGTGCACATCCCGGCCGCGACGGCGTGGTCGCGATGGGAGGCCTCGACCCTCACCCTCCGGCCGGACCCGGATCTGGTCGCCGGCATGACGGAGCCGGCTCCCGCGACGGCGTTCGCTCGCATCGAGAACCACTTCTTCCTGCATGAGGGCTGGTTCGACGAGCAGCAGCTGATCGACCGCGCGCCGTGCTTGCGCGACATCCCCGCCGTGATCGTGCAGGGCCGCTACGACGTGTGCACGCCGATCATGACGGCGTGGGATCTGCACCGGGCGTGGCCCGAGGCCGAGCTCGTCGTCGTCGACGACGCCGGCCACTCGGCCAGCGAGCCGGGGATCGCCGCCGCGCTCGTGGCCGCGACGGATCGCTTCGCCCGGGACTGAGTCGCCGTCAGCGCCCGCGGATGAGATCAGCGGCGACTTCGCCGATGACGATCGCGGGCGCGTTCGTATGACCTCGGATGAGGGCGGGCATGACGGATGCGTCGGCCACGCGCAACCCGTCCACCCCGCGCACCCGGAGTTCCGGGTCGACGACGGAAGCAGCATCCGTCCCCATCCGCGCGGTGCCGACCGGATGGTAGAGGGTGTGCGAGTACCGGCGCATCGACACCTCCGCACGCTGCACCGGCGTCATCTGCTCGCCGCCCTCGGGTTGCACCCAGCCGCTCGTGGTGACCGCTCGCAGAGCGTCGGTGTCGATGAGCCGCTCGCAGGCGGCGAGGCCCTCCCGCAGCGTCGCGGCGTCGAGCCCGTCAGCGTCGGACAGGTAGCGCGGGTCGATGACGGCCTTCTCCAGCGGGTCGGCCGAGGCGAGCCGGATGGTGCCGCGGCTGCGCGGACGCAACAGGATCGCACCGACCGTGAGTCCTTCAGACGGCAGCGGCACGAGACCCTCGCCGACGTAGGGCGCCGAGGCGAAGATGATCTCGATGTCCGGAAGATCCTCGGCCATGCCGGTGCGATCGGCCACCGGCGTGCGGACGAATCCATACGCCTCGGCGACATTGGAGGTCAACATGCCGCGACGCGCGCCGAGGTAGCGAGCCAACTGCACGGGCTTGTCCGATCCGAACAGCGTCCCGCCGCGAGCGGCGGGGGCCAGGCCCGCCACGAGGTGGTCCTGCAGGTTCTGGCCGACGCCTGGGCTGTCCACCAGCACCGGAATGCCGTGCTCGGCGAGGTGCTCGGCGGGTCCGATGCCGGAGAGCATCAGCAGCTGCGGCGTGTTGATCGCACCGCCGGCGAGGATCACCTCCCGGCGCGCGAGGGCGTGGCGCGTGACGCCGCGGACGTCCACGTACACCCCGGTCGCCCGTGGCGTCGAACCGTCGGTCCCAGAGCCTGCTACACCCGCGTCTGCGGCCGCCCCGTCTGTCCCCGAGCCCGTCGAGCGGTCGAACGTCACCCGCCGCACGTGCGCGCCGGTCACCACGCGCAGGTTCGGGCGGCGCATCGCAGGACGCAGGTACGCGTCCGCCGTCGAGGCCCGCGCTCCGCGGTGCTGCGAGACCATCGTCTGCGAGAACCCCTGACCCGAGGCGAGGTTCGCCGGGGTGACCGGGTGTCCGGCCTCGCGGGCGGCGTCGAGGAACGCGGCGGTGTGCGGCCGGGGGTCGCGCTGCCGCTCGACTGACTGCGGTCCGGCGGTGCCCTGCGTCTCGTCGGCGGGCGTCTCGGTGCGCTCGATCCTGACGAAGTATGGCAGGAGCGAGGCCCACGACCAGCGGGGACCGGCCGCCTGCGCCCATCCGTCGTAGTCGGCGGCGAATCCGCGCACCCACATCATCGCGTTCAGCGACGACGAACCGCCCAGCGTCCTGCCGCGCGGCCAGAACACGGTGCGGTCCTCCAGCGCCGGCTGCGGCACGGTGTCGTAGTTCCAGTCGTAGGTCCCGCGGAACAGCTTGGAGAACGCTGCGGGGACGTGCAGCTCGAGCGCCGTGTCGGGCGGTCCCGCTTCCAGGAGCAGCACCGAGGTCTGCGGGTCTTCACTCAGACGGGCGGCGAGGGCGGCGCCGGCCGAGCCCGCGCCGACGATGATGTAGTCCGCGACGAGGTCGTGCGGTGCGCGATCGCGCCGCACCCTCATGCGCGGTACGCCTGGACGAGCGTGCCGGCCAGCCGCGCGAGGTTGCCGTCCATGCGATAGCGCGTGAAGCCCTCGCTCACCGTCGCGCCGGTCCGCGAGCTCACGAACCACGGAGGCTTGGGGAGGACACTGAATCGCCCCCGTCGCCCGAGTGCTCCGGCCGAGCGCGGGAACGGCCGGAACGGCCCCCGCGTCACGGACCGCTCGACGCGGTCCAGCAGCAGCGCGTTGTGGACCACCCCGATACCGCTCTCGACGTCATCCAGCGTTCCGCCGGGAAAGCCGCCCCAGGTGAGGGTCGGGGTCAGGAATGCGAAGGCGGTCCAGGAGTTGACGGCGATGTCGCCGTAGCGCAGCGCCGCGATGGCATCCTCGAACCGGTCGCCCAGCGCTGTCTGGGTCTCGGGGTCGATGAGCACGTTGGCGCCGAGCGTGCCGGTCAGCTTCTCGTTCGCGTGCCGGACCGCCGCATCGAGGAACTCCTGGCCGTTCCCAGGCAGGCTCACGACGCCGAGGACCGGCGCGAAGTACTCCGTCGTCTCGAGGTCGGTGGCGTCCTGACCAGTGTCGATCTCGACGAGCAGTCGGCTGCCGTCGCCGTGGCGCGACGCGGACGGATAGCTGGATGCCGCGGCATCCAGCTTCTGCGCGCTCCGCGGATACCAGACCGGCCGAGCGGGCGCGGCGTCGTATGCCGCGTCGAGGGCGGCCAGGAAGGCTGCGCGCTGCGGCCAGTCGGAGCCGAGAATCACCACCTGACCGGCGATGCAGTTGTGCCCGCTGTTCTGCAGCCGCATCGTCACGACGTGTTCAGCGTGATAGCGCAGGTCGGCCTCGGTCCAGGTGCCGGGGACGACGATGATCGGCGAGACGCCGCCCAGTTCGGCGGTGATCGGCTTCGTGAGGTGAGGGTGATGTTCGCGCTTGCGCCGGGCGGTCGCTTCCGCTTGGGGGCCGGTCGAAGGACCCCACACGATCGCATCGAACGTGGGAGCGGCTCCGGTGATGTGCACGTGCGCGATGTCGGGATGCGCGGTCAGATAGCCGCCGGCCTCGCCGCCGCCCTGCACGATGCGCAGGAACCCCGGTTCGATCAGCGGCGCGAGCGCGCGCTCATAGACGGCGACCAGCGAATCCTGGGTCGGATTGACCTTCAGGATCACCACGCGATTGTGCGCCAGCAGTTCGTACAGCACGTCAAGGACCGGGATCGAGGTCACATTGCCGGCGCCGAGGACCAGTCCGACCCCGCCGGGTTCGGTCGGCTCGAGCTGGGCGAGGCCGGCGGTGCGGCGCGCTTCGTGCACGGTCACGCCCGGTTCGAACCACACCTCGCCGGTGTAGCCGGACAGCAGCAGTCCGTCCATGGCGTGCAGCGGGAAGGTGTGCGCGCGAAGACGTCCGCCGGGCGCGGCATCCGTGCGCACTCCGTCGAGCGGGCTGATGCCGCAGGCCAGCGCACGCAGGCTGTCGCGGTACGCGTCGAGGGCGACGAGCGCGGCGTAGGGGCCGGACAGCCACTCTTCACCCCGCAGGGGATGCCCGGGCTCGAGACCCTTGGAAAGCGCGGCGGTGTCGGCCCATTCCTCAGCGTGGGCCGACACGGTCGCGTGCAGTCGCTCCAGGAGGCGCGCTCGCTGGTCGAGGGTGAGATGCGTCCATGTCAGGGCGCCCGTCACGAGATCGGCGATCGCCGAGTCGAGGGCTTCCCGCACGTGCTCGCTCAGCTCGTCGGCGACGGCGGGGGTGGGTGAGGGGACGACAGAGGTCACGACGCTCTCCTTCGGGCTCGCGGCGGGGGCACCGCGCTCACAGCATACGTCCGGTGGAACCGGGTCTCACCGGTCCGGTGACTCGATATCGTCGCGGCGAAGCCGGTAGCGGGCGAGCGTCAGCAGGCTCAGCCCGATCAGGATCGAAGGCACGAGGCTGAAGCTGAGCACGATGCCCGTCAGCGCGGCGGGCGGCTGGGTGACCGTCTCGGCAGCGGTCGAGGACACGTAGCCGGTGATCGCCAGGACGATCGCGAGGATCGTGGCCCCCAGCGCGAAGCCGGTCGTCTCGCCGGCCGTCCACACCCCGCCGAATGCTCCGGCCCGCCCGCGCCCGTTGGTCACCGCATCGGCGGCGATGACGTCGGGGAGCATGGCCATCGGCAGCGACTGCATGCCCGCGTACGCGATGCCGGCGACGGCGACCGCGCCGTAGATCCAGGTGCCAGGCGACCACAGCGCTCCGATCGTGCTGAGGGCGGCCACGGCGAACACGACGCTCGCGATCCCGAAGGCGCGCTCCTTGCCGAACCGCCGGGCGGCCCACCCCCACGCGGGAGCGGCGATCAGCGCGGGTGCGATCAGGGCCACGAACAGCAGTGTCACGGCGTCCTCGGAGCGCATGACCCACGTCGCCAGGTACTGCGCACCGGCGAGCATCAGCCCGGTCGCCAGCGCCTGCATGACGAAGGTGGCCAGGAGCGCGCGGAAGGGCTGGCTGCGCCGAAGCGTCGCGCCCGCCGCGCGGAAGGTCGCGCCGATACCGCCTTCCTCCACGTCGCCGGCGGTGTCGACATCGTGCGCGATGCGCCCGCTGAGGCTCTCCTGCACGAGCTCGGCCTCGTCGGCGACGGTGGCTCCGGCATCGGCTGCGGCATCGCGCGTTCGCCGGCCTGAGCGAGCCGCGGCGCCCGTCGCGATCAGCATGCCGACCCCGATCACGACTCCTGAGACGACGCCCATCAGGAGGTAGCCGGTGGTGGGGTTTCCGGTGAGACCGCGCAGGATGGGTCCGCCCGCGCCGAAAAGCAGGATCGAGAAGGTCAGCACCACCACGCGCCAGGTCAGCAGCCGCGTGCGCGCGTCGTAGCTGTCGGTGAGCTCAGCGGGCAGGGCGATGTAGGGCACCTGGAACAGGCTGAACGCCGTCGCCGTGAGCAGGAACGCGATCAGGACCCAGATCGCACCCCCCACCGGCCCGAGCGCAGGCGGAACGGCGAAGGTGACCGCGAACAGGACCGGCAGGCTCAGGCTCCCGAGGAGCATCAGGCGACGGCGAGTGCCGCGGCGGGCGAGGTCGCGATCGGTGAGCGAGCCGATGACCGGGTCGATCACGACGTCCCAGACCTTGGCCGCCGTGACGATCACCCCGGCCAGGATCGCGGTCACGCCCAGGCTGTCGGTCAGGTAGTAGGTCAGGACCAGACCCGGCAGGGTCGCGAAGCCGCCGGTGCCGAGGGAGCCCATCGCATAGCGTGCGATCGTGCCGCGTGTCAGGGTCGGCGGAGCGTCGCCGAGCGCGGTGGGCGGGACGGGTGCCGGGCGGCCGGGCGTCGCACCGGCGTCGGGAGCGTCGGTGCTCATCAGCCGGCGGACTCGGCGACGAGGGCGTCGCGGACGGCGAGGAGGCCGTCCAGCGTCTCCGCGAACCCGGTCGACAACGGCGACAGCCCGATGCGCAGCCCGTCGGGGAATCGGAAGTCCGGGATCACGTCTTCCGCCCACAGCCGTGCGGTCACCGCCCGCATCGACGGATGCGACAGCGTCACATGCCCCCCGCGCCGCTCGGCATCGCGCGGCGAGGCGACGCCCACCCCGAGCGGGGCGAGGATCGCGTCCGAGATCCGCAGGGCGTACTCGGTCAGCGCGACCGACTTCCGCCGGATCGCCCAGATGCCTGCTCGCTCGATCATCGCCAGGGTGTCCTGCATCGCCAGCATCCCGACGATCGGCGGGGTGCCCGACAGGAACCGACGCATCCCCTTCGCCGGCTGATACCGCGGTCCCATCGCGAAGACGTCGGCCGCGCCCATCCACCCCTGGATCGGCTGTGCGAGCCTGTCCTGCAGGTGTGCGGCCACGTAGGCGAACGCTGGGGAGCCCGGACCGCCGTTGAGGTACTTGTACGTGCACCCGATGGCGACATCGAAGCCTTGGGCGTCGGCGTGCACCGGGACCGAGCCCGCGGAGTGGCACAGGTCCCAGACGATCAGGGCGCCCGCGTCGTGGGCGATGCGCGTCAGTTCGGCGGCATCCGCGAGGTATCCCGACCGATACGCGACGTGGCTGAGCAGCACGACCGCCGTCTCGGGCCCCACTGCGTCGCGCAGCGCGGCTCCGATGACCCCGGCATCCGCGTCCACCTCCACCCAGCGCACCACGCCCCCGCGCTCGGCCGCGATGCCCTCGACGAGGTAGCGGTCGGTGGGGAAGTTGTCGCGGTCGACCACGATCTCCACCCGTGCGGAGTCGGCATCGTGCTGCGCGTCGAACGCGGCGCGCACGAGCTTGTACAGCAGCACTGTCGTCGAATCGCCGATCACCGTCTGCCCGGGCGCCGCGCCGATCGCGATACGGCCGATCGCGTCGCCGATCTCGAACGGCAGCTGCATCCAGGATTCGTCCCACCCGCGGATCAGCCGGCCGCCCCACTCGTCCGTCGCGAACCGGGCGAGCCGTTCGACGCTCGCGCGCGGCGGCCGGCCCAGCGAGTTCCCGTCGAAGTAGGCCAGAGGAGTCTCGCTTCCGACGAATTCAGCGCGAAAGGTGCGAAGCTGGTCGGCCGCGTCCAGGTCGGATGCTTCGGCCCGCAGCCCCTCGATCGTTCCCGCGTCAGTGGTCATCGGATGTCAGCTCCTCGGTGGGCACGACCGTGGCCCTGGCCAGCCACGCGGGGACGTCTTCGTCGGTGCGGGGCGGTTCGCCGGGCACGAACGTCGCGACCGCGGCGGTGCGCGTCCGCAACGGCCACGGATCGGCCATCGCCTCGATCAGGTCGGCGCCGACGAGGCCAGCGGACTGCAGGGCGGCGACCTCGCGTGCGTTCACGCCGACGGGAAGCTCGCCGTTGCCGAGATCGGTGCCGTAGAGCACGGCGCCGCCGAACGCGGCGAAGGCGGCCAGATTCGCGGTCGCGTGGCCCAGTGCGCGGGGATCGTTCCGGTGGATGTCCAGCGTCGAGATCCACCACTGCCCTGCGGTGGCCGCGCGCTCGATCAGATCCGCATCGAGCCGCTCGCTGAACGGCGTGTGGGCGAGCACGTCGACGCCGCCCTCGATCGCGCGCCGCGCCATGCCGGCGCCTTGGACGTGCGCGGCAACCGGCATGCCGTGGCCGCGCGCGGTCTCGATGATCGCGGCCAGGGTCGCGTCGTCGGGGACCGTGCCGGCGTCGGCGTTGAGGGCCACCTTGATCACCGAGGCG
The DNA here is from genome assembly GCF_900100885.1 of Microbacterium pygmaeum. Lineage (NCBI taxonomy): Bacteria > Bacillati > Actinomycetota > Actinomycetes > Micrococcales > Microbacteriaceae > Microbacterium > Microbacterium pygmaeum. The sequence continues at coordinate 279,678 of NZ_LT629692.1, read as the reverse complement.
CCGAACGACGCCTGCTCGTCGACCGCCGTCGCCGCCCCGCCGGGCACGCCGGGATGCACGGAGGCGTCGGTCACCTCGCGGACGATCGATGCCGGCGCCCACGTGCGACCGGACGGGTAGCCGCCTCGCGCTGTCAGGAACGCCCCGGCGTATGCCACATGCGGCATGCCATCCCGCGGTCGTCGGGCGAGGGCGACGGGATCGCCGCCGAGATCGACGACGGCGGCGATGCCGTGCTCGCCCAGCACGGTCTCGTCGACCAGGTGCAGGTGCACGTGGTGGTCGATGAGCGGCGGCAGGGAGACCCCGCTCTGACCGGTGAGGGAGCGGTGGCAGAGGCCTGCATCCGGTCCCAGCAGGTTGCGCAGCGCCCACGGGTCGTGTGCGCTCATTCCCCGATCTCCGTCCGGACGGCGAACAGCTCGGGGAAGAAGGTCAGTTCGAGCGCCCGCTGCAGGAACGAGGCGCCGCTGGATCCTCCGGTCCCCGTCTTGAACCCGATGATGCGCTCGACGGTCTTGAGGTGCCGAAAGCGCCACAGCTGGAAGTTGTCTTCCAGGTCGACGAGCTCCTCGCACGTCTCGTACGCGGCCCAGTGCTGCTGCGGATCGCTGTAGATCGAAGCGAAGATCGGCACCAGCTCCGGGACGAACGTCCACGCCGCGGTGACATCGCGCTCGAGGACGTGCTGCGGAACGGAATAGCCGGAGCGGGCCAGCATCCGCAGGAACTCGTCGTAGAGGCTCGGCGATTCCAGCGCAGCTCGCACCAGCCGCTCCGCCGCGGGATCCGCCGAGAACACCCGCACCATCCCTGCGTTCTTGTTGCCGAGCGTGAACTCCACGGCGCGGTACTGCGCCGACTGGAACCCGCTCGCGTTGCCCAGCACGCCGCGGAACTGGGCGTATTCGGCGGGGGTGAGGGTCGCCAGCACCGACCACTGCTCGGTCAGGGTGCGCTGGATGTGCTTGACGCGCGCGATGCATTTGAGCGCGAGGGGCAGTTGGTCCTGTCGCAGGTATGCGCATGCCGCCGACAGCTCGTGCAGCACGAGCTTCAGCCACAGCTCCGTGGTCTGATGCTGGATGATGAACAGCAGTTCATCGTGGTGCTCGGGAGAACTGAGCGGATGCTGCGCCGCGAGCAGCGTCGACAGCTCGAGGTAGCCCCCGTAGCTCATGCGGTCCGAGAAGTCGGTGACGACCGAGTCCTCGATCGCGCGGGTATTGCCTTCGACGCCCTCGCTCACGGTGCCAGCCTAGTGAGCGACTCTGCGACGGGTCAGATCAGGGCGAGCTCGCGCAGCTTCGCCTCGACGTCGGCGTTGGACGGCTCGACATGGTGCGAAGAGTCCGGGTACACGACCACCGGGATGTTCGTGCGCCCCGAGATCTCGCGCGCGACATCGGCCGCAGCCGGGTCGGCGACGAGGTCGATGTACTCGAACTCGATGCCGAGCTGATCGAGCTGGCGTTTGGTGCGTACGCAGTCGCGGCACCAGTCAGCGCCGAAGACCGTGATCGACGAGGGGGAAAGGGCCGGTGAAGTCATAGCAACAGCCTAGGTTCCGCTTCGCTGGGCAAGCGCTGATCGTGCGAGCATTGAGCCTGATGCACCTGTCGATCATCGTTCCGACGTACAACGAGGCTCCCAACGTGGCGGAGCTCGTTCGTCGTGTCACCGAGACGCTGCGGACCCCGGCCATGCAGGGCGTCGACGCGGAGATCATCTTCGTGGACGACAGCACGGACGCCACCCCCGACGCGATCGTCGCGGTGGCGGCATCCGCGTCGCTCCCGGTCCGCCTCATCCACCGCGACAAGCGCACCGGCGGCCTCGGCGGAGCCGTCATGGAGGGCTTCGAGGCCGCGCATGCGGACGCCTGTCTCGTGATGGACGGCGACCTGCAGCATCCGCCCGAGAAGATCCCCGAGCTGTACGCGAGGTTCCAGCGAGGGGATGTCGATCTGGTGGTCGCATCGCGATACGCCGGCGACGGGACGTCGAAGGGGCTCGCCGACGGCACGCGCGTGCTCGTCTCGAAGGCCTCGACCGCGCTGACGAAGGCGATGTTCCCGATCCGCCTCAAGGACGTCTCCGACCCGATGACCGGGTTCTTCCTCGTGGATCGGCGAGCGGTCGAGCCCGGAACCCTTCAGCCGCGCGGATTCAAGATCCTGTTGGAGATCCTCGCCCGCAAGAGCATGCGCGTCGCCGAGGTGCCGTTCGACTTCGCCGATCGGCACGCCGGGGAGTCGAAGGCGTCCGTAAGGCAGGGCCTGCACTTCCTGACGCAGCTCACCGCGCTGCGCTTCGGCAAGATGTCGCTGTTCGCCGTGATCGGCGGGCTCGGGGCGATCGCCAACGTCGTCATCGTGTGGGCGCTGACCCACGTCGGCGTGAACTACGTGGTCGCGGCCGTGGTGGCATCCGAAGTGACGATCATCGGCAACTTCCTGCTGATCGAGCGGTTCGTCTTCCAGGACATGCGCGGCCAGGCATCCGGCGTCTGGTCGCGGTTCGCCAAGTCGTTCACGTTCAACAACGCCGAACTGCTGGTGCGCATCCCGGTCGTCGCGCTGCTGGTGAGCACCGGTCACATCACCGCCGTGCTGGCAACGGCGATCACGTTGGCGGTCGCGTTCGTGCTGCGGTTCGTCTTCCACTCGCTGGTGGTCTACGCGCCGCGCAAGGCCGGGGTGGCACCGAGCCGCGCCCGCCATCTCGTCGAGGAGCTCGACGCGCAGGCGATGTCCCCGGGTGAGCTCTAGGGTCCGCTCGGCGGGCGGTCTCAGCCGATCAGCCCGATGATGTCGTCGACGCTCATCCCGTAGTTCACGCGGACCACGGGCAGGGCGAGCTTGTCCGTGCCGATGTGCACGTACCCCTGCTCGATCGTGCGGCCCATCTCGAATCCGGCCTCGGCGACACCCTGCTTCGTGGTGTCGTTGTAGTGCCCGAAGGGGTAGGCGACGACCTCCTTCACACCCAGGACGGCAGCGGATGCCTCCAGGTCGGCCGCGATCTCGTCGGCGGTCCAATTGACCATGCGGCCGTTGCCGTTCGCGCCGGCCTGATGCATGTCGTGGGTGTGCGAGCGGCGCAGCACGTAGGCGCTCGGGGCGGGGTCCTGCCGGTACGCGGTGATCATGAACGAGGTCGACAGCAGCTGGTACTTGTCGATCACGGGCACCGCGAGGTCGAACCAGGTCTGGTCGGCATCGTCGTCGGTGATGATCACCGAGTGGTTGGGCAGGAACAGCCGGCCGTCGATGAACGCCGCCAGCTCGTCCCACGTCGGCAGGTAGAACCCGCCGGTGGCGATGTGGTTCATGTGCGCGTCGAAGTCGCCGATGTAGGCGTAGTTGCCGCGCAGCCAGCCGTCCTCGCCCTCGGGTCGGGTGGTGAACTGGTGGTACATCATGATCGGGATCTGCGCGTCTTCTGCGGCATTGTCCTCGGGGCTCTTCCACGAGCCGTGAAGGGTGATCTGCCGGTCGGTGCAGGCGACGAGCTCGGATCCGTTCACCCGCGCGGGGACGGCGTAGGCCGCGGCATCCTCCGGCGTGGCGTACCACCCCGCGAAGACGGCGCCGTCCTTCGCGGGGATCGGCAGCCCGGTGTAGAGCACGCCCTGGGTCTGCAGCTGCGGCGCATCGGCGATCCCGTCGCCGGAGAAGCTGACGGCGCACGCGTTCGGGTCGCTCGTGGTCGCGAGCAGCTGCTGGCCGGCCGTCATCGGTGTCGGAGTGGGGGTCGGGGTGGCGCTCTGACTCGGCGCGGGCGGCGGCTGCGTCGGGCCGGGGGCGGCGGTGTTGTTCGCTCGGCCGAGGTTCGCCACGACGACCGCGACCGCCACGACGATGCCGGCGATCAGCACCAGCGATGCGACGAAGGCGAACAGGCGCCGGCGGCGGCGCACGCGAGCAGACGTGCGGTGCGCACGCGCTCCGCTGCGTGAGTAGTCGGTCACAGCCCTGTCATCCCCCGGAAAAGCCCCGGCCGCAGCGATGAATATCTGCGCCCACCCCACATGGTAGGGGCTGGCCGGGGAAAACCGGGACAGGCGGCGTCAGGAGCTGACGCTGATGAGAGTGCGCTGCCACCCGCTGGAGCCGTCGGGCGCGATCGGCGCGCGCTCCTCGATCTGCAGGTCGCCGTTCTTGTTCACCGCGCGGACCGCGACGTAGTGGGTGCCGGGCGTCGCATCCCAGTCGAGATACCACTGCACCCAGGTGTCGTCGTTGACCGGTGTCGACAGCGTCGCGCTCTGCCAGCCGCCGTCATCGACGTTGACCTCGACGCGGTCGATGCCCACGGTCTGCGCCCATGCGACGCCCGCGATCGGGGTGCGTCCGGCGGGCACCGGCGTGCCCGAGCGGGGGGTGTCGATGCGCGAAGAGAACTTGATCGGCGCTTCGGCGCTGTACCCGCGGGGGGTCCAGTAAGCCTCATCGGCGGCGAAGGTGGTGACCTTCAGCTCGGTGATCCACTTGGTGGCCGAGACGTAGCCGTAGAGCCCGGGAACGACCATGCGCACGGGGAAGCCGTGTTCCAGCGGCAGTGGCTCGCCGTTCATGGCGACGGCGAGGATGGCGTCCAGACCGTCATCGGTCAGCGACTCCAGCGGCGTGCCGGCGGTGAATCCGTCGATGCTCCGCGAGAGCACCATGTCGGCACCCGCCTTCGGGCGCGCCCTCTTGAGGACTTCGCGCACCGGAACGCCCAGCCACTTCGCCGTACCCAGCAGGGGTCCGCCGACCTCGTTCGAGACGCACGTCAGGGTGATGGAGTACTCGTCCAGGCCCATCCCGACCAGATCGTCGAAGCTCAGCTCGACCTTCTCCTCGACCATTCCGTCGACCACCAGGCGCCAGGTGCTCGGGTCGATCGAGGGGACGGTCAGAGCAGTGTCGACGCGGTAGAAGTCCGCGTTGGGGGTGAACAGCGGCGAGATGCCCGCGATGTCGAGCTCTGCGCCGGCGGGCACCGTCACGGTCGTTGCCGGCGCCGGGATCTTCAGCGCCTTGCGGACGGCGGCGATCGACGAGCCCGTCGCGGTGATGACGGCGCGCGCACCGACGCCGACCAGCACGGCGGATGCTCCCGCGATGGCGGTCAGCCGGATGAACATGCGCCGGTCGACCGACGTCGCGGATCCCTTCGGGTGCACGGTCGGGTTCTCGGCCGGCAGCGCAGGGTTCCCCGCCTGCACGGTCCGATCGCCGGTCGGTGACGGATCGGAGGCAGCACCGATCGACTCCGCGGCCCAGGCGCGCAGGCGCCGGACGAGGAGAGCCAGGATCAGGCATCCGGCCACCGTCCCCGCGATGGCGGGAATGGGGGAGAGGAAGGTCGCGGCCGCACGGGTGACGACCGCGGCGACCGAGAGACCGCCGGCGACCACCAGCGCGACGACGCCGAGATGCGGCTTCAGATACTGCACGATGCCGGCGAGCGCGGATGCGATCAGGACCGCGAGTCCGAGCCCCGCGAGCAGGGCGATCTTGTCGTACTCGCCGAACGTGGCGATCGCGAATTCCTTGAACGGCTGCGGCACGATGTCGATGACGAATCCGCCGACGGCCAGGATCGGGCTGCCGTCACGGGCCAGCAGCAGCGCGAACAGCTCTGCGACGGCGAGGAAGACCGCGGCTCCGACGATTCCGGCCAGGGCGGCCCACGCGAGGAACCAGACCCGCGCGCGACGCTTCGTATTCGCCATGATCCGGCCTCCGATCGCAGGAGGATCGCGTGCCGATCTCCACCGGTTGTTCGCCGCGGAGCCCCGTTCGGATTGCGGCCCGGGCGGACCGAGCGGCGGGAGGAGCCGATGGGTACCATGAGCCTCATGGCGACACTGGTGCTGACCGTCGTGGGAGATGACCGTTCCGGCCTGGTCGCGGCGGTCGCCGATGTCGTGGGCTCCAACGGCGGCAACTGGGAGCGCAGCCAGCTCGCCGAACTCGCCGGCGCCTTCGCCGGGATCATCGAGGTGTCCGTCCCCGACGTCCGGGTCGACGAGCTGCGAGCGGCGCTGTCCGATCTGGACGGTCTGCTCACGATCACCGCGCACCCCGGTTCGACGGGAGCGGATGCCGCGTCTCCGCGTTCGTTCGCCTTCACGGTGCTGGGCAACGACCGGCCCGGGATCGTCCGCGAGATCACCTCGACCCTCACGGCGCACGGAGTGAGCATCGACCGGATGTCCACCGAGACGCGGGATGCCGCGATGTCGGGCGGGCGGCTCTTCGAGGCGACGATCGCCGCGAAGGCCCCGGCATCCGTCGACGTCGACGCCGCGCAGGCGGCGCTGGAGGAGCTCGCCGCCGAGATCCAGGTGGACGTGACGCTGAGCGTCTGATCGGTCGGCGCCGATCAGCGGCCGAGGAACAGCACGCTGATCAGCATCGCGATGATCACCGTGTTGAAGGCGAACGAGACGAGCGTGTGCCCCGTGACCAGCCGCCGAGCGCCGGGGGTCTCGAGGGAGACGTCGGAGGTGGAGAACGTCGTCTGCACCTGCACCGCAAGGTAGACGTAGTCGCTGAAAAGGCGGTCGTGACCTTTCCCGGGAAAGGCGAAGCCGCCGAGGGCGACATCGAAGCGGGCATAGTGCACCGCGTACGCCACGATCGTGACGGCCCACGAAGCCGCGACGACGAGGATGCTGAAGATCACCGTCATCGGCTCGGCGAGCAGACCCGGCCACAGCGTGAAGACCAGCACCGCGGCGATCGCGATCATCGACCACTGGACGGCGATCGTGGGTCCGGTTCCGGAGATGATGGCGCCGATGCGGCCGAAGCGGCCCTCGGGATTGGTCGCCAGAAGGACGGTGCGCAGCCGCTGCGGGTCGAGGCGCCCGAACTGGCTGAGCGTGTGCACGAGGTACACGAATGACGAACCCGCGGAGAACGCGAACGTGCACGTGACGAAGCCCTGCGGAGGGAACTCGTGGCGCACCGCGACGATGATGACGGCGCTGATGAGCGCCCAGACCACGCCCAGCACGCACGCGAGGCCGAGTCGCGCCACGTCGAACGCCAGTCGCGGCACGCGTGTCGCGACCGGCTCGCCGTCGCCCGCCGCCGCCGTCATCCCTTCACCCTGCCAGGCGAGCTGTCGGACGCGCCAGCGCCGGCATCCGCCCGCTACGGGCGCAGTCCTGCGGCGGGCAGGATGATCCGATCGATCGTGTCGATCATGAACTCCCGGTCGGCGGGCTGCTGCAGCATGAGCACGCGGTACGACACCATCGAGGGTCCGATCGTGCAGAGGCGCTCGATGTCGCTGTCGGCGGGGATCTCGCCGCGATCGATCGCCCGCTGGAAGATGATGCGGTTCGCACCCGCACGCGGTTCGACGAGCGCCTCACGGGCGGCGACGGCCAGCTCGGGGTCGCGCGCGATCATCGAGACGATCCCCGCCATGACCTTGAGCTTGCGTTCGCTCTCGCGGATCGTCGGCGACTTCACCATCGCGATCAGATCGCCGCGCAGGGTTCCGGTGTCCGGCGGCGCCGTGAGGTCCACGTCCTTCGATTTCATGCAGGCCACGGCGTCCAGCACCAGCTCCGGCTTGGAGGCCCAACGTCGGTACACGGTCGCCTTCCCCGCTTTGGCGCGGGCAGCCACCATGTCGATCGTCATGCCGTCGTATCCGGTCTCGGCCAGTACGTCGAGGGTCGCATCCAGGATCTCTCCGTCACGGGTGTGGTCGCGCTTGCGGCCGAGGCGGGGCTTCTCGTCGACGTCGTCGATCTGCGTCATCGCAGCTGTTCCTTCCCGTCCGATCCGACGTTACCAGCGGGTAAATTCCTGAACCCGGTAGATCCGGAACTCCACAGTACCGTATAGAGTTCCTCCCATGTCTTCTTCTTCTCCGGCAACCGCGACCGATTCGCGTCGCTGGCTGACCCTCGTCGTCGTCGGGCTCGCGCAGCTCATGGTGGTGCTCGACGGCACCGTCGTGAACATCGCCCTTCCGTCCGCTCAGGCCGATCTCGGATTCACCGACGGTCAGCGCCAGTGGATCATCACGGCGTACTCGCTCGCCTTCGGCAGCCTGCTGCTGCTGGGCGGGCGGCTGTCCGACCTCCTCGGGCGCAGACGCACCTTCATCATCGGACTGATCGGCTTCGCGGTCGCCTCCGCGCTGGGCGGCGCGGCGGGCACGTTCGAGCTGCTCGTGGCCGCACGCGCGCTGCAGGGCGCCTTCGGTGCGCTGCTGGCGCCCACGGCGCTCGCCGTGCTGACGACCACCTTCACCATCCCGAAGGAGCGCGCCCGCGCCTTCGGCGTCTTCGGCGCGATCGCCGGCGCGGGCGGCGCGGTCGGTCTGATCCTCGGCGGCGTGCTGACCGAGGCGCTGAACTGGCGCTGGAACCTGTACATCAACGTCTTCATCGCGGCCGTGGCGCTGGTCGGAGCCCTCCTGTACGTCCCGCTGATGCACCGCACGGGCCCACGGCCGAAGCTCGACGTGCCCGGCACGATCCTGGTCTCCGGCGCGCTGTTCGGTCTCGTGTTCGGATTCTCCAACGCCGAGACCGACGGCTGGGACTCGCCGATGACGTGGGGGATGCTGGCCGGCGCCGTGATCCTGCTGGTCGCCTTCGTCCTCTGGCAGCTGCGGGCGAAGCATCCGCTCCTGCCGCTGTCGATCGTGCTCGACCGCAATCGCGGCGCTGCCTACCTCTCGGTGATGATCGCGGGCGCCGGGATGTTCGGGATATTCCTGTTCGTCACCTACTATCTGCAGCTGACGCTGGGATACTCGCCGATCCAGACCGGCCTGTCCTTCCTGCCGATGATCGGGATGCTGGTGCTGGCCGCCCAACTGGGCACGAACATCTTCGTGCCGAGGTTCGGTCCCAAGGTGCTCGTTCCGACGGGCATGGCGTTGGGTGTGATCGGGATGATCTGGCTGACGTTCCTGGACGCCTCGAGCGTCTACGTCTCGAACGTCATGCCGCCGCTGATGGTGATCGGCTTCGCGATGGGCACGATCATGCCCGCCTCGATGCAGACCGCGACGCTCGGCGTCGACCGGCACTTCGCCGGGGTCGCCTCTGCGATGGTCAACACCAGCCAGCAGGTCGGCGGATCGATCGGCACGTCGCTGTTGAACACCCTCGCCGCCACCGCGATGGCCGACTATCTCGCCGCCCACATCCCGGTGACCGAGGCCGTCGCCACGGATGCGGCGATCGCCAGCTACAGCACCGCGTACTGGTGGGGAGCCGGGTTCTTCGCCGTCGGAGCGATCATCTCGGCGCTGCTGTTCCGCCGGCGCGGTCACGGCCTCTCGCTCTCGCACGGTGCGCCGAGCGGGAAAACCGTCGCCGAGCCGGTGATCGCGCATTAGCCGGGCACCGCGCCCGCGGCATCCACTCCACCCGATGTCGCTGTCAAGGTCTTCCGGACCGCGCGGCGGCTCCGTAGCCTGAGCGGGTGCCCATCGCCGAATCGGAACTCCTGTCATGACCGAACCCACCTCCGAGAGCCCCGCGATCGACGCGCTCGAGACGAGCGACGTCGTGGAGACCGTCGAGGCGGTCGAGCCTGCGGAACCGGCCGAGCCGGTGCCCAGCGAGATCAGTTACGACGAGCAGCGCTACCCGGCACGCCCGCGCAGACTGCGCCCGCGCGACCAGCTGCGCGGTGGCAGCCTCCGGCGCAACACGGCCGACCCGCGGACGGCGATCGGCACCAACCCCTCGTATGTGGAGTGGCTGGTCCGCCAGTCGATGCTCAAGGACGCCGATGTGCTGAGCCGGACCCTGTCCGGTCAGCCGTCGATGTGGCGGAACCCGTACGCGCGGCCGGATGCCCGCAAGGCGATCGAGACCAGCGACGTCTGGTTCACGGCATACCCGATCTCGTTCATCACACGGCCCGGCGAGTCGTTCCTGCAGGCGCTGGGCAGCGAGGCGCTGTGGGACGCGTTCCAGAACATCGGCATCAGCGGCATCCACACCGGCCCGGTCAAGCAGGCCGGCGGCATCTCGGGCTGGCAGCACACCGCCAGCGTCGACGGCCATTTCGACCGGATCAGCACGCAGATCGACCCTGAGTTCGGTGACGAGGCCGCCTTCCGGCAGCTGTGCGACGTGGCCGACAGCCACGGCGGCAGCGTGATCGATGACATCGTGCCCGGGCACACCGGCAAGGGCGCCGACTTCCGGCTGGCCGAGATGGCGTACAAGGACTATCCCGGTGCGTACCACATGGTCGAGATCCCGCCGGAGGACTGGCACCTCCTCCCCGAGGTGCCAGAGGGCCGCGATGCGGTCAACCTCGACCCCGAGACCGAGCGCGTGCTCAGCGAGCACGGATTCATCATCGGCGAGCTGCAGCGCGTCATCTTCTACACGCCGGGCGTGAAGGAGACCAACTGGAGCGTGACCCCCGTGGTCGTCGGCACCGACGGCGTCGAGCGCCGCTGGGTGTACCTGCACTACTTCAAGGAGGGCCAGCCTTCGATCAACTGGCTCGATCCGACTTTCGCCGGCATGCGCCTGGTGATCGGCGACGCGCTGCACTCCCTCGGCGATCTGGGCACCAGCGCGCTGCGCCTGGATGCCAACGGGTTCCTCGGCGTGGAGAAGAGCGCGGAGGGTTTGCCGGCGTGGTCGGAGGGGCATCCGCTCTCCCACGCTGCGAACCACATCATCGCCGGCATGGTGCGCAAGGTTGGCGGATTCACGTTCCAGGAGCTGAATCTCGCGATCGAGGACATCCGCGACACCGGCGCCGTCGGCGCCGACCTCTCCTACGACTTCGTCACCCGGCCCGGTTATCACCACGCCCTGGCGACGGGGCAGACCGAGTTCCTCCGCCTGGCGATGACCACCGCGCTGGAGACCGGCGTCGAGCCGGTGCAGCTGGTGCACGGGCTGCAGAACCACGACGAGCTCACCTACGAGCTCGTGCACTGGGCGACCGCGCACCGCGCCGACCTGTACCCGTTCCGCGGTGAGGAGATCACCGGTGCGGAACTGGCCGAGATCATCCGTGCCGAGCTCACCGAGAAGCTCACGGTCGAGGCCGACTACAACCTCGTCTTCACCCAGAACGGCATCGCCTGCACGACCGCATCGCTGATCGCCGCGACCCAGGGCAGGGCGACGCTGGCCGACATCACCGAGGCCGACGTTCCCGGCATCCAGGCCGCCCACCTCCTGCTGGCGAAGTACAATGCCTGGCAGCCCGGGGTCTTCGCGCTTTCCGGGTGGGACCTGACCGGAACGCTCACGCTTCCGCGCGACGAGGTCCGCGCGCTGATCGCCTCAGGCGACACGCGGTGGGTCGAGCGCGGGGCGCACGATCTGCTGGACGCGAACCCGGGGGCGGAACGCTCCAGCGCCGGCATCCCGCGCGCACGTTCGCTCTACGGGTCGCTGCCGGCTCAGCTCGAGCGCAGCGACTCGTTCCTGGCCGGTCTTCGGGAGGTCATCTCGGTGCGCCGCGAGCACGAGATCGCCACGGCGACGCAGGTCGACATCCCCGCGGTCGGACACCCGAGCATGCTCGTCATGGTGCACCGTCTGGACGGCGGCGACGCGCGACGCGAGGACGCACCACTGCAGATCACCGCGCTAAACTTCCTCGGAGAGCCGGTGGAGGGCACCGTCCGTTCGGAGTCGCTCGTCCCACGCAGCAGGGTGATCGACGCGGCGACCGGCGAGACGCTGGCGCACGTCGACGACCTCAACAGCTTCGGGCTGCGTCTGCCGGCCTACGGGGGACTGTTCCTGATCCTCGAGGCGCCGGATCCCGCCGAACTCGCACACCCGCTGACGGCCGCGATCTCGATCGTGCGTCCCGAGCTGGACTGAGCCGGCCGGGCAGAGGAAAAGGCCCTCCTCCAGTAGAAGCCTGAAGAAGGGCCAGTGGCTCCGACGGGCGTCGATCCCGTGACCTCACGATTTTCAGTCGTGCGCTCTACCAACTGAGCTACAGAGCCACGCGGCATCCGTTTCCCGATGAATCGGGACCTCACGCCGCGTCCTAAACGAAAGGCCCTCTCCAAGAAAGGGCCCGTCGCTCAGAGCGACCCTGACGGGACTTGAACCCGCGACCTCCGCCGTGACAGGGCGGCACGCTAACCAACTGCGCTACAGGGCCATGCATATTCAGTTGTGAGTGTCGAGAAGTGACCCCAACGGGATTCGAACCCGTGCTACCGCCGTGAAAGGGCGGCGTCCTAGGCCACTAAACGATGGGGCCGAGTGAACCCGAAAGTTCACGCTTGCCGACGCTCAAGCATACGCAATCCACTGCGGATCCGCCAATCGGCGCAGGGCGGGCGCGTGAGCGCGGTCGTGAGCGCGGCCGTAGCGACGATCGCGCGGCACCCGAGCGCAGCGCCGGAACGCGGGTTCGGCCGCCGCGCACGATCTTGCTTGCCTCGGATCGCGGTCTCGCGCTGGCGCGCAGCGCGATGTGAGGCAAGTGAACGTGCAAGGTCTCGGTTCAGTTGCCTCGGGATGCGCGGTCGGATGCTGCGGGCCGACAGGCCGAGGCAAACAAAGGTGCCCAGGTGGGCGGACCGATCGGCGCAGGGCTGGCGCGCAGCGCGATGTGAGGCAAGTGAACGTGCAAGGTCTCGGTTCAGTTGCCTCGGGATGCGCGGTCGGATGCTGCGGGCCGACAGGCCGAGGCAAACAAAGGTGCCGGGGTGGGCGGACCGATCGGCGCAGGGCTGGCGCGCAGCGCGATGTGAGGCAAGTGAACGTGCAAGGTCTCGGTTCAGTTGCCTCGGGATGCGCGGTCGGATGCTGCGGGCCGACAGGCCGAGGCAAACAAAGGTGCCGGGGTGGGCGGACCGATCGGCGCAGGGCGCGCGCGCAGCGCGATGTGACGCAAGGTCTCGGTTCAGTTGCCTCGGGATGCGCGGTCGGATGCTGCGGGCCGACAACCCGAGGCAAACGAAAGGTACTCGAGTGCGCGGACCGATCGGCGCAGGGCGGGCGCGTCTGCGAGGCGATCACCGGGCGACAGGGTGCAATGAACAGGTGCGCGTCCCGCCCAGAAGGGCCAGGATGAAAACGCACAAACCGTTGCGCGTGTGACTCGAGTTGCTAGTGTGATGGAAGTTGACTTCGCCGATGGAGGAACCGTGGACTCCGAGCAAGCCCCCGACGAGTGCGGCTGCGCGCCGACTCCTCGCGAGCAGCGCGCGCTCTGGCCCTCGCTGAGCCGTCGCGGCGCCCTCGGCGTCGGGGTGCTCGGTGTCATCGGGCTCGCGGCGATCGGCGGACCGATGCTCCCCGCCGCCTTCGCGGCCGACTACCCGTCGTGGGACGACGTGGAGGCGGCCAAGGCGAACGAGTCGGCCAAGGCCGCCGAGGTCTCCAAGATCCAGGGGCTCATCCAGAGCCTGAACGACGAGGTCGCCCGCACCAAAGAGGCGGCGAAAGTCGCCTCGGATGCGTTCTACGAGGCCCAGCAGGCGTTCTTCGCAGCATCCCGTCGCGCCGACACGCTCCAGTCGCAGGCCGACGAGCAGGCCGCACTCGCGGTCGACTCGGCGAACAAGGCTGGGCGCCTCGCCGCCCAGCTGTACCGCAACGGCGGCGATGACACCTCGATGGAGCTGTTCTTCGCCGGCTCCGCCGCCACCACCGACGACCTCCTCGCGCGCCTCGGCACGATGGACAAGCTCTTCGAGCGCAACAAGGCGGTCTACGCGAGCGCGGTCACGGCGCGCGACTCGGCGCAGAGCCTCAGCGATCAGGCCGTCCTCGCACGCAACGAGCGCGACCGCCTGCAGCAGGAGGCCGAGCAGAAGATGGCCGCCGCCCAGGAGGCCGCCAACGCCGCACAGGTCGCCCTCGATGCGCAGACCGCCAACCTCGCGACGCTGCAGGCGCAGCTGGCATTGCTGCAGGACACCACGGCCAAGACCGTCGCCGACTACCAGGCCGGCGTCGAGGCCGCACGCATCGCCGAAGAGCAGCGCAAGGCTGCCGAGCGCGCGCTCGCGGACCAGCGCGCCGCCGAAGCAGCTGCTGCAGCTGCCGCCGCAGGTGGCGGGGGCGGCGGTGGTGGTGGCGGGGGCGGCGGTGGCGGCGGATCCGTCGGCGGCTCAGGCTGGGCGCGACCCGGTTCCGGCGGAGTCTCGTCGGGCTACGGTCCCCGCTACGTGCAGTGCGGCAACGGCTACTGCTCCAGCGGATACCACGAAGGCACCGACCTCGGCCAGGCCTGCTGGTCGGGCATCTACGCCGCACAGGCCGGCACCGTCGTCTACGCCGGCGAGAACGGCGGCTACGGCAACTACATCAAGATCGACCACGGCGGCGGCATCGCCACCGGCTACGCGCACATCTCCTACGGCGGGTTCTACGTCGGCTGGGGGCAGTGGGTCAACGCCGGTCAGCTGATCGCAGGCACTGGCCAGACCGGCAACTCCTTCGGCTGCCACCTGCACTTCGAGGTCTATGTCAACGGACGCACCGTCGACCCGTACTACTTCATGGCCGACCGCGGCGTCTGGCTCTGATCCGCTGAACCCATGAGAAGGGCGGATGCCGCAGCATCCGCCCCTCGCATCGCTTCCCGCTCAGACGGTCTTGGGCGCGACGCCCTCACCCTGGGTCTTGGTCTCGCCCTCGTGCTCGGCGAAGCGGACGATCGATTCGGCGAGCAGTCGCTCGGCCTCGGCCTTGTCGCCCCACTGGTCGACCTTGACCCACTTGTTGGGCTCGAGGTCCTTGTAGTGCTCGAAGAAGTGCTCGATCTCCTTCTTGGTGTACTCCGGGATGTCCTCGAGGTCCTGGATGTGGCTCCAGCGGGGGTCCTTGGTCAGGACCGCGACGAGCTTGTCGTCTCCGCCGGCCTCGTCCTTCATCTTCAGCACGCCCACCGGGCGGACGCTGACCATGACGCCCGGGAAGAGCGTGACATCGAGCAGGACCAGCACGTCCAGCGGGTCGCCGTCCTCGCCGAGCGTGTTCTCGAAGAACCCGTAATCGGCGGGGTAGCCCATCGGCGTGAACAGCACGCGGTCGAGGAAGACGCGACCCGTGCCGTGGTCGACCTCGTACTTGACGCGGCTGCCGCGCGGGATCTCGATGACGGCGTCGTGTGCCATGCGTGTGCTCCTAGAAAGAGGGTGTGGGATGCCGCGAACCAGCCTACTGGGCGGGTGTGGGTGTCATAACTCCGCCTGCGCTGTGCCTGCCGCCGCCGCGTTCGGCGGATCGGCGGTCGTTCGATCAGCGCCCAGGAGGAGTTATGACACAGGTGGCCGCCTGTACCGTGGGGCCGTGGACACCCGACCGAGCCTGGATCCCACCGTCGCCGAGGTCCGCCTCGCCGTGCGCCGCGCGCTGAGCCCGCTTCCGGCGGGTTCAAGCGTCATCGTCGGGCTGTCCGGCGGCGCCGATTCCCTCGCGCTGGCCGCCGCCGTGGCGTTCGAGGCCCCGAAACTCGGGCTGCACGCGGTCGCCGTCACTGTGGACCACGGCCTGCAGGACGGATCGGATGCCGTGGCGCGGAGCGCCGCTCGAGCCGCGACCGATCTCGGACTCGAGGCGCGGGTCGTGCGGGTCGATGTCGCCGTGGACGGCGGCCCCGAGGCGGCTGCCCGGCAGGCCCGCTACGTCGCGCTCCGGCACGCCGCCCGCGAGGCCGGTGCCGTCGCGATCTTCGTCGCCCACACCCTCGACGATCAGGCCGAGACGGTGCTGCTGGGCCTGGCGCGCGGCTCCGGCGCCGCGAGCCTGCAGGGCATGGCACCGGAGACCGACGCTGAGGGCGTCTTGCTGCTGCGTCCGCTGCTCGAGGTGCGGCGGGCGACGACGCGAGCCGCCTGCGCCGCCCAAGGACTCGATGTCTGGGACGACCCGCACAACCGCGATCCGCGGTTCGCCCGCGCGCGGGTGCGCGAACACGTGCTGCCGGTGCTCGAGGACGAACTCGGCCCCGGCATCGCCGAGGCGCTGGCGCGCACCGCCGCTCAGCTGCGCGAGGACGCGGAGGCCTTCGACGAGATGATCGAGGAGACCATCGAGGATCTCGTCGAGCACGCCGAAGCCGGCATCTCCGTGTCGGTGCCCGCCCTTGCAGCCAATCCTGCCGCCCTGCGGCACCGGATCATCCGCCACGTCGTCGAGGCGGAGTTCGGTGCGAGCCTCACGCGCTCGCAGACGCTCGAGGTCGCCCGTCTCGCGACCGACTGGTCGGGACAGGGGCCGATCGACCTGCCGGGATGCCGCGCACGCCGCGAAGCGGGTCGGATCGCGTTCACCGCGCGTGCGGCGACGGATCACCCGCCTGCGTAGGGTGAGGCCATGAAGGTCATCGCGGTGTACAGCGTCAAAGGCGGCGTGGGCAAGTCGACGACCGCCGTCAACCTGGCGTGGGAGGCAGCGAGCAAGCACCGCGTGCTGCTCTGGGACCTCGACCCGCAGGGCTCGGCAACCTTCCTCCTCGATGTGAAGCCGAAGCTGCGCGGCGGCGCCGAGGCGCTCCTGCAGGGTCGGTCGAAGATCGCCGATGCGGTCCGGGCGACCGGGGTGCCGGGGCTGGATGTGCTGCCAGGCGACGAGAGCTACCGCGACCTCGAGCTCGTGCTCGACCAGGCCAAGCACTCCGAGGGGCGCATCGACAGGGCGCTCGGTTCGCTTTCGGGCGACTACGACGTGATCGTGCTGGACTGCCCGCCGGGTTCATCGCTGCTCGCCCAGAACGTCATCCGCGCGGCCGACGTGGTCGTGCTGCCCCTGGTCCCCTCGCCGCTGTCGGCGCGTTCGCTTGAGCAGGTGCGCGACATCGTCAGGGCCGAGAAGCATCCGCCCGCGGTCCTCGCGTTCCTCTCGATGGTCGATCGTCGCAAGACCGCCCATCGCGCGGCGATCGAGAACCTCGCCGCCGTCGAGCCCGAGGTGATCGACGTGGCCGTGCCGCACAGCGTGGTCGTCGAGCGGATGGGCTACGAGCGCGTGCCCGTGGGCGCTTCGGCGCCCTCGAGCGAGGCAGCTCGTGCGTACGCGACGCTCTGGAAGGCGGTGTGGTCGCAGGTCTCCCCGGCCAAGGCCGGAAAGTCCTGAGCGGCGAATCGCCCGCGTGGGCACGGCCGTCGCGAGCCTAGACTTCTCAGCATGCGCGCCGCCGAGATCCAGAGCGATCTGACCACCGTCCTCGTGACCGAGGAGGAGATCCTCGCCAAGCTCGAGGAGATCGCCGCGCAGGTCGCCGTCGACTATGCCGGCAAGGACCTGCTTCTGGTCGGGGTCCTCAAGGGCGCCGTGATGGTGATGGCGGACTTTTCGCGGGCGCTTCCGAGCAGTGTGCCGATGGACTGGATGGCCGTCTCCTCGTACGGGGCCGGCACGAAGTCCAGCGGCGTGGTCCAGATCCGCAAGGACCTCGACACCGACCTGCACGACAAGCATGTGCTGATCGTCGAGGACATCATCGACTCCGGACTCACCCTCAGCTGGCTGCTGGAGAATTTCGCGTCGCGCGGTGCGCTCTCGATCGAGGTGTTCGCACTGCTTCGCAAGCCGGATGCCGCGAAGGTGCAGGTCGACTGCAGATACGTCGGGTTCGACATCCCGAACGAATTCGTGGTCGGCTACGGCCTGGACTACGCCGACGAGTACCGCAATCTGCGCGACGTCGCAGTGCTGGCGCCGCACGTCTACAGCTGACGGCTGTACGCCGTCGGCGAATGCACAGTCTGCCCATAGGCGCCGCGTTATAGCCTGAACGCACCATGGACTTCAAGAAGATCACTCGGAACCCGCTCTTCTATGTGCTGTTGATCGGTATCTTCCTGATCGTCGGGTTCTCACTCATCTCAAGCCTCGGCGGCGCCAAGCAGATCTCCACGCAGGAGGGGCTGAAGCTGCTCGACGGCGGAACCGTGACCGAGGTCCTCAACACCGACGGCGACCAGCGCGTCGACATGAAGCTGTCCAAGCCCTACGAAGGCGCGTCCGACGTGCAGTTCTACTACGTCGGTGCCCGTGCCAGCGAGGTCGTCGACGCGATCAACGCGGCCGACCCCGCCGACGGGTTCAACGACGCCGTTCCGCGCCCGAGCTGGTTCGACGGTTTCATCTCGCTGATGCTCCCGCTGCTGCTCCTCGGAGTCCTGTTCTGGTTCCTGCTCTCCTCCGCGCAGGGCGGGGGCAGCAAGGTCATGCAGTTCGGCAAGTCCCGCGCGAAACTCGTGAGCAAGGAGAGCCCGACCGTCACATTCGACGACGTCGCCGGCTCCGATGAGGCGATCGAAGAGATGCAGGAGATCAAGGACTTCCTGAAGGACCCGGCGCGCTTCCAGGCCGTCGGCGCCCGCATCCCGAAGGGCGTGCTGCTGTACGGCCCTCCCGGAACCGGAAAGACCCTGCTCGCCCGCGCCGTCGCCGGCGAGGCGGGAGTGCCCTTCTACTCGATCTCAGGTTCGGACTTCGTCGAGATGTTCGTCGGCGTCGGCGCGAGCCGCGTACGCGACCTGTTCAACCAGGCGAAGGAATCCAGCCCCGCGATCATCTTCATCGACGAGATCGACGCCGTCGGCCGCCACCGCGGCGCCGGCATGGGCGGCGGTCACGACGAGCGCGAGCAGACGCTGAACCAGATGCTCGTCGAGATGGACGGCTTCGACCCGAAGGTCAACGTCATCGTCATCGCGGCGACCAACCGCCCCGACATCCTCGACCCGGCGCTGCTTCGTCCCGGTCGCTTCGATCGTCAGATCGGCGTGGACGCGCCCGACCTCAAGGGCCGCAAGCGCATCCTCGAGGTCCACGGTCGCGGCAAGCCGCTCGCGGACGGCGTCGACCTCGAGGTCGTCGCGCGAAAGACGCCCGGCTTCACCGGTGCCGACCTCGCGAACGTGTTGAACGAGGCCGCCCTGCTGACCGCACGCTCGAACGCGCAGCTCATCGACAACCGAGCCCTCGACGAGGCCATCGACCGCGTGATCGCCGGCCCCCAGCGCCGGACGCGTGTGATGCGCGACAAGGAGAAGCTGATCACCGCGTACCACGAGGGCGGACACGCACTCGCGGCGGCGGCGATGAACAACACCGACCCCGTCACGAAGGTGACGATCCTGCCGCGCGGCAAGGCGCTGGGCTACACGATGGTGCTGCCGCTGGATGACAAGTACTCGATCACCCGCAACGAGCTCCAGGACCAGCTGACCTACGCCATGGGCGGACGCGTCGCCGAGGAGATCGTCTTTCACGACCCGACCACCGGTGCGAGCAACGACATCGAGAAGGCCACCGGCATCGCCCGCAAGATGGTCACCGAGTACGGCATGACCAACGAGGTCGGTCCGGTCAAGCTCGGCTCCGCCAGCGGCGAGGTCTTCATGGGCCGCGACATGGGTCACGGCCGCGAGTTCAGCGAGAAGATCGCCGAGCGCATCGACGTCGAGGTGCGCGCGCTCATCGAGCAGGCGCACAACGAGGCCTACCAGGTCATCAACGACAACCGCGAAGTGCTGGACCGCCTGGCTCTGGAGCTCCTCGAGAAGGAGACGCTGGACCACCTCGAGCTGGCCGAGATCTTCAAGGACGTCAAGCGCCTGCCGCCGCGCCCCCAGTGGCTCTCCAGCAACGAGCGTCCGGTCTCGCACCAGCCGCCCGTCGAGGTGCCGAAGCGTCGCGCCGAGGCGGGCCTTGCGGCCTCGGTCGAAGCAGAGCAGACCGCAGCCGAGAAGGCGCCCAAGCGTCGGCCCACCGGGCAGGCGCGACCCGCGACCGCGTAGGCTCGGGGCGTGCCCGTCGACCGTGATCGCGTCGCCGCGCTCGTGCGCGAGCTGCTGGCGGCGATCGGGGAGGATCCCGAACGCCCGGGACTGAAGCTCACGCCGCAGCGCGTCGCGGACGCCTACGCCGAGTTCTTCTCGGGTGTGGGGACGGATGCCGCTGCCCCGCTCGCCCACACCATCTCGGTCTCCCGCGGGCCGGCGCCGGATACCCTGCCCTCCGGGGCGGTGATGCTGCGCGACATCCGCTTCCGCTCCGTCTGCGAGCACCACCTGCTGCCTTTCCGCGGTCACGCGCACATCGCCTATCTGCCAGGCGAGCAGGTCGTCGGCCTCGGCGCGCTGCCGAAGGTCGTCGACATCCTGGCGGCGCGTCCGCAGGTGCAGGAGCGCCTCGGGGAGCAGATCGCCGACACGATCGCGGGCTCGCTCGACACCCGCGGCGTGCTGGTCGTGCTGGAAGCCAGCCACGAGTGCGTCACCATGCGCGGTGACCAGCAATCCGAGGCCTCGACCGTCACCATCGCGGCGCGCGGCGAGCTGGCCGAACCCGCCGCTCGCGCGGAGCTGATCGCGCTGCTGGGCGCATCGCGGACGCTGGGGAACGGCTGAGTCATGCGTACGCAGATCATGGGGATCCTCAACGTGACCCCCGACTCATTCAGTGACGGCGGTCGCTATCAGGCCACCGACGCGGCGATCGAGCGGGGGCTGCTGCTGCGGTCGCAGGGCGCGATGCTGATCGACGTGGGCGGTGAATCCACGCGGCCGGGTGCCGAGCGCGTCGCGCCCGCCCTCGAGCAGGAGCGCGTGCTCCCGGTCGTCCGCAGACTCGCCGAGGCAGAGGTGCTGGTCAGCGTCGACACGATGAACGCCTCCACCGCGCTGGCCGCCGTGGAGGCGGGCGCCCGCGTCGTGAACGACGTGTCGGGCGGCCTGGCCGACCCCGACCTGCTGGGGGCGATGGCGGCGACCGAGGCCGACATCGTGCTCGGGCACTGGCGCGGCCACTCCGCGCAGATGTACGCGCGCGCCGACTACGACGACGTCGTGCGCGAGGTGGTGACCGAGCTCGCGCTGCGGGTGGATGCCGCCGCGGCCGCCGGCATCGCACCGTCGCGCGTCATCCTCGATCCGGGTATCGGCTTCGGCAAGAAGGGCGATCAGAATTGGGCGGTGCTGCGCGCGCTGTCCAGGATCGTCGGCCTCGGCCATCGCGTGCTGGTCGGCACGAGTCGCAAGGGGTTCCTCGCCGACGCGCTGCAGGATGTCCAGGACGACGGCGCACCGGCATCCGAATCCCGTCGCGATCTGGCGACGGCCGTCACCAGCGTCCTCAGCGCCCAAGCGGGCGCCTGGGCGGTCCGGGTGCACGACGTGCCCGCGACGCGCGATGCGCTCGTGATCGCTGCACGGTGGGAAGGCTGAGGGACGCCATGGATGAGATCACCCTGACCGGACTCCGCGTTTTCGGGCGCCACGGCGTGTTCGAGCACGAGCGTCACCACGGCCAGATCTTCGTCGTGGATGCGACCCTCTCCGTCAGCACCGCGGCCGCAGCACGCAGCGACGACGTCGCCGACACCGTCCATTACGGAGAGGTCGCCGAGCGCATCGCCGCCATCGTCGGGGGTGAGCCGGTCAACCTGATCGAGACGCTCGCGCAGCGCATCGCCGATGAGCTGCTGACCGACCAGCCGGTGCACACGGTGGCCGTCACGGTGCACAAGCCCGATGCGCCGATCGATCTGCCGTTCACCGATGTGGCGGTCACGATCCGTCGCTCGCGGGACGCGGAAGAGGAGCCCTCATCATGAGCCGTCGACTCGCACACGGGGCGGACGGGGCTCCCGCTCCCGAGACCCGCGCCTCCGTCCGGGCGGTCATCGCGCTCGGCGCGAACCTCGGCGATCGCGCGGCGACGCTCGGGCACGCGGTCGCCGACCTCGGCCGCCTGCCGCTGACCGATGACGTCCTGGCATCAGCGGCAATCGAGACGATCGCGATGAAGCCCGATGGGCCGGATGCCGCGGCCCCGGCCTACCTCAACGCGGTGGCGATCGTCACCACGCGGCTGGCGCCGACGGTGCTGCTGGCGTACCTGCACGCGATCGAGGCACGTTACCGACGCGAACGCGCCGCGGTCCGCTCGGCCTCGGATCCGGGGTGGGAGGATCGCACGCTGGATCTCGACCTCATCGTCTACGGCGACGTGCGCAGCGACGATCCCGCGCTGCTGCTGCCGCATCCCCGGGCCGGCGAGCGCGACTTCGTGCTGATCCCCTGGCTCTCGATCGATCCCGACGCCGAGCTTGCGGGCGCCGGCCGGATCGACGAGCTGCTCGCGGCGCTCCAGCGCGATGACGGGGAGTCCGCGTGAGACGCACGGGTCCCGGTATCCTGCTCCTGGCCGCAGCGATCGGCATCGCCGGAGGCTTCCTTCTCGACCAAGCCCTGACCGCGGGCGGACGCGCGACGTTCAATCCCACGATCACGCTGCCGATCTTCCTCGCGCTGCTCGGCGCGATCGTGGTCGCGCTCGCCCTGCCGATCCGTCGCGCCACGCGCGGGAAGATCGCCCCGGTCAACCCCTTCTGGGCGCTTCGGGTCGCCATCCTGTCGAAGGCCTCGAGCATCGTCGGCGCCGTCGTCGGCGGGTTCGGCGGAGGGCTCACGATCTTCCTGCTGACCCGACCGGTGTCGCCGTCGATAGGCTCGTTGGGACCCATCATCGCGACGGTGGTCTGCGGCGCAGCGCTGGTGGCCGCGGGACTCTACGCCGAACACCTCTGCACGATCCGGAAGGACGACGATGACGAACAGCCCGGACCCGCAGGGCCTGGAGCCGTCGGCACGTGATGCGGCTCCGCTGACATCGAGCCCGGACGTGCTCGATCGCGACACGTACGACGCGATCCTCGAGCCTCGGTCGGCGAATCGGCTGCCGCTGGGCGACGGAACGTGGCACCAGCTGGCCAAGCAGTACGTGTGGGTCCAGCTGATCTCGACGGGTGCCGCGTTCCTGCTGGGGCTCGCGGCCGCCCTGGTCGTTTCGCTGGTGTGGCACCAGTGGTGGGTGTGGATCCCCGGCGGCATCTTCCTGGTGATGATGGCGTGGACGCTGATCATCACTCCGCGGCAGGCCCGCGCATACGGGTACCAGCTGCGCCACGACGATCTCGTCTTCCGCCGCGGCATCCTGTGGCAGCGCGTGGTGGCGGTCCCCTACGGCCGCATGCAGCTGGTCGACATCACCCACGGGCCGCTGGACCGCGGATTCGGCATCGCGCAGCTCAAGCTCGTCACCGCTGCCGCATCGACCGGTGTCGTCATCCCCGGGCTGACGCAGCAGGCGGCCGAGAACCTCCGCGACACACTCGTGGATGTCTCCGAGACCCGCCGGACGGGACTGTGACCGACGCGGCAGCGGTCCCTCCCGACACCACTCCGCCTGGTCTGCTTCCGGGAGCCCGGTCACCGCTCAGCGACGGGGAGTGGCACCGCCTCCACCCGCTCACCCCGTTGCTGCGCGGCGGGCTCTTCCTCCTCGTGATCGTCGGCATCGTCGTGGCGAACCTCCGGGACCGGCTCGTCTACCTGTTCCTGCCGTGGCTGGACGACGAGTACGAAGTCGAGATCGACCAGCTGGAAAACGGCGACCCGATCAACTGGATCGTCGCCAACAACCTGTACGTCGTCGCGCTCCTGGCCGTCCTCGGTGTCCTGCTGCTGCTGATCGGGGTCTTCTACCTCTCGTGGCGGTTCCACACGTTCCGCATCACCGGCGACGACGTCGAGGTGCGAAGCGGTGTGCTCTTCCGCACCCACCGACGGGCGCCGCTGGACCGGGTGCAGGGCGTCAACCTCACCCGGCCGATGGTCGCCCGCCTGCTCGGGATGGCCAAGCTCGAGGTCGTCGGCGCGGGACTGGACTCCAACGTCAAGCTCGAATACCTCTCCACGCTCAACGCCGAGCAGGTGCGGGCCGACATCCTGAGACTGGCTTCGGGCCGAAGGCTCGACGACGCAGCGCGAGCGGATGCCGCGCGGCACGGCACCTCGCGTGTCTCGGCAGCCGCATCCGTCGTCAGCGCCGGCATCAACGGGCTGATCACGGGCGCCGAGGAGCCGGTGGATGAGCCCGAGTCGGTCGTGCACATCCCCGTCGGGCGGCTCGTGGCATCCCGGCTCCTGAGCGGATCGACGGTGGCGCTGCTCGCGATCATCGCCTTCATCGTGTGGGGCGCGATCGCAGGCACCCCGTGGGTCCTGTTCAGTCTCGTTCCCGCTGTGATCGGGTTCGGCACGTACTGGGTGCGCACCATCACCCGCGCCCTGCGCTACTCGATCGCGCCGACGCCGAGCGGGGTGCGGATCACCTTCGGACTCTTCACGACGGTGACCGAGATCCTTCCGCCGGGTCGCGTGCACGCGGTCCAGGTGACGCAGTCGATCCTGTGGCGACCGTTCGGCTGGTGGGAGATCACCGTCAACCGGCTGTCGGGTCGAGGCCTGGCAGACGCCAACGCCGATCAGTTCACGACGGTGCTGCCGGTCGGCACGCGCACCGACGTCGAGCGCGTCCTCCGGCTGCTCCTGCCCGATCTGCCCGAGAACGAGTGGCCGATGGTGTTCGAGCAGGGGCTGCTCGGACCGGCGGCAGAAGACATCTACACGAACACGCCACGACGCGCCTGGCTGTTTCGTCCCCTGTCTTGGAAGCGCAACGGGTTCCTCCTCGCCCCTGACGTGCTGTTCCTGCGGCGCGGGGCGATCTGGCGTTCGCTCGCGATCTTCCCGATGGCGCGCATGCAGAGCATCGGGATCCACCAGGGCCCTGTCGACCGGCGGCTCGCCGTGGCCGGGATCCGCGCGCACACGATCACAGGTCGCGTGTCCGGGAGCATCGGCATCCTGGATCGCGACGCGGCGCTGGACCTGTTCGAGCATGTCGAAGCGGCCGTGGTGACGGCGACGGCGGGCGATCGGAGTCATCGGTGGGCGGGCGAGGTCGCTCCGGTCCCCGAGCCTGTCGAGGGGCCGGCCGAGCAGTCGGAGCCCACCCCATGAGGCGCGACGGACGCCTGGGCATCGGCATCATCGGCGCCGGCCGCGTCGGTCCCGTCGTTGGCGCGGCGCTGGGCGGTGCCGGTCACGCGATCGTCGGCATCACGAGCGGCTCCGATGACGAGCGCGTGGCGGCTGTCCTGCCGGGCGTTCCCGTGCTCGATGTGCTCGAGGTGATCCGGCGCAGCGAGCTCGTGATCATCGCGGTGCCGCACGACGAGCTCGCCGGCCTCGTGAGCGGACTCGCCGATCTGGGCGCATGGCAGGTCGGCCAGCTCCTGCTGCACACCGATGCCGCGTACGGCACGGACGTGCTGGCCCCGGCAGCGTCGCGCGGGGCGATCCCGCTGGCGGTGCATCCGGCCCTCGCGTTCACGGGCACGTCCATGGACCTGCGCTCGCTGGCCCACTCGTATGCCGCCGTGACCGCGCCGGCTCCGGTGCTGCCGATCGCGCAGGCGCTCGCCGTCGAACTCGGCTGCGAGCCGGTGGTCGTCGCCGAGGCCGACCGTCCCGCCTACGCCGAAGCGCTGGAGATCGCCACAGCGTTCTCGCAGTCGATCGTGCGGCAGTCGACGTCGCTGCTCGCGGAGGCCGGCGTGCCCAACCCGGGGCGCTTCCTCTCGTCGCTGATCCATTCCACCGTCGATCACGCGCTCTCCGAGGCCGGCCCGATGGGCCCCATCGACCCGCTCGACGGATTGATCGACCCGCTCGACGGATGAGGCGCGGGCCGCGGCTCGGGGGTGCGCGCGCCCGGCCGGGCTCGGCTGCGGGGGTGGGGGGTGTGCGCGCCCGGCCCGGCTGCTTGCGCTGCTTTTTCCTGATCGCGCGGCGGCCCCGGTGGCCCGCGCTACAGTTTCCTGCTCGCGCGGCACCGATTTGCGCCGCGCGAGCAGGAAACAGCCGCGCGGGGGTACGGGCCCGGGGCCGAGCCAGAATCGCAGCGCGCGTGGAGTACCGCAGCGCGTACGCGCGCGCAGAACCGCAGCGCGTGCGCGGCCCGCCGCGCAGAGGGGCGTCCAGGCGTGCGCCGATAGACTTGCCGGGACTTCCGAGGAGCCCGACCGATGAGCAATACCCCCGCGCCCGCCGACGCGACCGAGCCCGCCGACGCGACCGCGCCCGCCGACGCGACCGCGCCCGCCGACGCGACCGAGTCCGCCGACGCGACCGAGTCCGCCGACGAGGACGCTCTCCGCGCTGAGCTTGCAGAAGTGTCCGAGCAGAAGGCCGTACGTCTTGCCAAGCGCGAGCGGCTGATCGCGGAGCGGACGGATGCCGCGGGCGGCGCCTACCCCGTCGGGGTGCCGGTCACCGACTCGATTCCGCGCGTGCGCGAGCGTTTCGGCGAGCTCGAAGCGGGCGCGGAGACCGGTGTCGTCGTCGGCGTCGCCGGACGCGTGGTCTCCAGCCGTAACACGGGCAAGCTGTGCTTCGCCACCCTGCAGGCGGGCGACGGCAGCCGCATCCAGGCCATGGTGTCGCTGGCCTCGGTCGGCGAGGAGTCGCTGCAGGACTGGAAGGACCTGGTCGACCTCGGCGATCACGTGTTCGTGAGCGGCGAGGTCATCTCCAGCCGCCGCGGTGAGCTGTCGATTCTGGCCTCGGACTGGGCGATCGCGGCCAAGGCGATCCTGCCCCTGCCGAACCTGCACAACGAACTGAGCGAAGAGAACCGGGTGCGCAGCCGCTACCTCGACCTCATCGTGCGCGAGCAGGCGCGCGACACCGTCCGCGCGCGCGCCAAGGTGAACGCATCCCTTCGGCAGACGTTCGCCGATCGCGGATACATCGAGGTTGAGACGCCGATGCTCCAGGTGCAGCACGGCGGCGCGTCGGCCCGCCCGTTCGTGACCCGCTCCAACGCGTTCGACACCGAGCTCTACCTGCGCATCGCCCCGGAGCTGTTCCTCAAGCGCGCGGTCGTCGGCGGCCTCGACCGGGTGTTCGAGATCAACCGCAACTTCCGCAACGAGGGCGCTGACTCCACGCACAGCCCCGAGTTCGCGATGCTCGAGTCCTACGAGGCCTACTCCGACTATCACGGGATCGCCGACCTGACCCAGGAGCTCGTGCAGAACGCGGCGATCGCGGTCACCGGGTCGACCACGGTCACGTGGGCCGACGGCACCGAGTTCGACCTCGGGGGTGAGTGGGACCGCATTTCGATGTACGACTCGCTCAACGAGGCGGTCGGGACCTGGTGGACCGAGGCGGAACCGCTTACGCCCATCTCACCCGACACCTCGGTCGAGGAGCTGCGCGCGCTGGCTGCGCTCGCCGACATCGACGACCCGCCGCAGCCGACCCACGGCAAGTACGTCGAGGAGCTGTGGGAGTACTTCGTCAAGGGCGACCTCACCCGGCCGACGTTCGTCATGGACTTCCCGCTCGACACCAGCCCGCTGGTGCGCGAGCACCGTTCCATCCCGGGCGTCGTGGAGAAGTGGGACCTCTACGTGCGTGGGTTCGAGCTGGCCACGGGATACTCCGAGCTCGTGGATCCGGTCATCCAGCGCGAGCGGTTCACCGAGCAGGCGAAGCTCGCCGCACGGGGCGATGTCGAGGCGATGCGGGTCGACGAGGAGTTCCTCCGGGCGCTCGAGCACGGGATGCCGCCGTCGGGCGGTCTCGGCATGGGGATCGACCGGCTGCTGATGGCGATCACGGGTCTCGGCATCCGCGAGACGATTCTGTTCCCGCTCGTGAAGTAGCGCCGCTCGACGGGCCATCGACCCCCGCTGCAGTGAGATCGGTCACCGCGGCCGGAACGCCCAGTCGGGCAGGTGCCCGGCATGCACGAACGAGCGCACGATCTCAGCGAGCCCGTGCTCCGGCTCGATCTCGCAGGCGGCGACGACGTACCGCTCGGCGTGCGTCGAGCGGCCCAGCGCCCACGCCAGCCATCCGCAGGTCGCGAGCGGACCCGCCCGCAGGGACCGCGGCGCGGCAGCGGCGATCCGTCGGGAGAGGGCGAGCGCAGCTTCGAGCCGGTCGGGATCCGGCCGCTCGCCCTCTCCCCACATCCGCATGGCCAGATGGGTCGGATACTCCTCGCCCGACTCCCATCGCAGCTGCGCGTCGAGGGCCTCATCGCCCGAGGCCAGCCCGCCGCACCACTGCACGAGCGCGATGTCGCGCAGCGCGGGCCGGGAGAGGCACCACAGGAGCGCCGCCGCGTCGAAGGGCGAGAGGTGCGCGGCATCCCACCCCATCGCGCTCTCGAACAGCGTGGGCAGGTCGTCGAGCGCGCAGACCGCGGCGAGCGCCTGCGGGTCGACCCTGCGGTCATCGGCGGTTGCCTCGTCGCCGGTGTGCTCCGTCGCGGCGGATTCGGCGTCGACGGCGGGTCCGCAGACCAGCTCCACGGCGTCCTGCAGCGAACGCAGGGCGCGAGCCGTTCGCGCGCTCTCCTCGGGATCGACCTCGGGCAGCTCCGCGCCCGCCGCCTGGTCGCCCGCAGCGATGTTCAGGTGCGACGCGCCCTCGGGCTCGTCCTGCAGCTCCTCGAGGGGCCGCCCGAACTGCGGGCAGAGCGGGTCGAACTGCGATCCCCAGGCGTCCGCGCCGACGCACAGGACGTCGTTCACATGGATTCCGCAGTCCTCCGCGCGGCGCTGGAGGGCTTCGGAGAGGCTGCGATGCGGCATCCCTCCCTCCGCGAACCCGGCATCGGTGTACGTGATGATGGCGAGGCCGTTCGCGTCCGGCAGCCGGCACACCATACCCAGCAGTGTGGCCGCGATGCGGTCGATCTCATCGAATTCGGATGCCGCGGGCAGGTCGATCCGCATCGCGCCGAGGCTGCGCGAACCGTCGAAGGGGACCATCACGACGCTCTGCGTCGGCCGATAGCCCAGCATGCGCGGGATGAGGGAGAGGAACTGCGCCGCGCCGGCGGCTTTGATGATCGTCGTCATGCACCGACGATGCCTGCCCGACCGTCGCGCCGGAGACTGCCTCCTCTGTCTGGGGATATCCGCGCGAGATGCGGCACCTGTGGAGGGATCGGCGAACCCGCAGGCGTGGGGAGGAACGTTCCCACCACCGGCCGAAACCGCATCCTCGGGCGCGTATTCTTGAGGCATGGACGAGTACTGGGTCGCGGTCTTCTGGTCGCTGCTGCCCACGATCGTCGTCAGCGGTCTGTTCTTCTTCATCCTGCGCAGCATCCTGCGATCGGATCGCACCGAGCGTCGCGTGTACGCGCGCATCGAAGCGGAGGAGCGCGCCAAGCGCGGACTTCCTCCGGTGCCGGCGGCTCCGGAGCGCTGAGGGCATCCCCACTAGGGTGGGGAGGACGCTCAGCCCCGGGGAGGCCAGGAATGACGATCACCTTCGACCCTTCCTGGTGGGTCATCCTGGTGTTCCTCACCGACCTGGTGATCCGCGTCACCGCGATCATCGTCGTGCCGCGCAACCGCCGTCCTACGGCCGCGATGGCCTGGCTGCTGGCCATCTACTTCATCCCATTCATCGGCGTCTTCCTGTTCCTGCTCATCGGGACCCCGCGGCTGCCCCGCAAGCGCCGCCGCAAGCAGGAACGGATCAACGCGTACATCCACGACACGAGCGAGTCGCTGGACTTCGGCACCCTGCGCCCGCACGCACCCGAGTGGTTCACGTCGCTGGTGACGCTCAACCGCAACCTGGGTGCAATGCCGCTCGCCGGCGACAACGAGGCGCACCTGACGTCGGATTATCAGCAGAGCCTCGACTCCATGGCGACCTCGATCCGCGCGGCCGAGCGGTACGTGCACGTCGAGTTCTACATCCTGCAGAGCGACGCATCCACCGACAACTTCTTCCGGGCGATGGAGGAGGTCGCCGCGCGCGGAGTCACGGTGCGCGTGCTGCTGGACCACTGGGCGAACCGTGGCAAGCCGTTCTACAAGAAGACCCTCAGGCGCCTTGACGCGATGGGCGCGGAATGGCATCTGATGCTGCCGGTGCAGCCGTTCAAGGGGAAGTACCAGCGCCCCGATCTGCGCAATCACCGCAAGCTCCTCGTCGTGGACGGACGCGTCGCGTTCACCGGATCGCAGAACGTCACCGACTCGACCTACAACCTCAAGAAGAACATCAAACGCGGTCTGCACTGGGTGGATCTGATGGCCCGCTTCGAGGGGCCGGTCGTGGCATCCGTCAACGCCGTCTTCCTCAGCGACTGGTACAGCGAGACGGACGAGGTGCTCACGGACGAGATCGATCTCTTCGACGTGAAGACCGGACCGGGCGACTTGGACTGCCAGATCATCCCCTCCGGACCGGGGTTCGAGTTCGAGAACAATCTCAAGCTGTTCGCCGGGCTCCTCTACGCCGCGCAGCGCAAGATCATCATCGTCAGCCCGTACTTCGTCCCGGATGAGGCGCTGCTCCTGGCGATCACGACCGCGTGCCAGCGCGGCATCCACGTCGAACTGTTCGTCTCGGAAGAGGGCGACCAGGCGATGGTCTACCACGCGCAGCGCAGCTACTACGAGGCGCTGCTGCGCGCGGGCGTGCACATCTGGATGTACCGGCGCCCGTACATCCTGCACAGCAAGTCGATGACGATCGACGACGAGGTCGCCATCATCGGCTCCAGCAACATGGACATGCGCTCGTTCGGTCTGAACATGGAGATCTCGATGCTCGTTCGCGGCGAGGAGTTCGTCAGCGAGATGCGCGAGGTCGAGGCATCCTATCGAGCCCTCAGCCGGCAGCTCACGCTCGAGGAGTGGGAGAAGCAGCCGCTTCGCTCGACCGTGCTGGACAACCTGGCGCGTCTGACGTCTGCGTTGCAGTAGGACGGTGCGGATGCCGCGGGTCGCGCGATCTGCGCGCTTTCCGGGGACCCTTCTCGCATTGTGATCGGGGCGTTACCGATCTCTCCGTCATCGCTCAGCGGTGCGCGCCATGATGGTTCTGTCGATGCGGTTTCCGCGCATCCGGCGCACCACCCTCGCCCCCTGCACACCGCATTCGGAAGGCCGCACGCTCATGGATCGTCGCACCCCCTCACTCCTGGCCGGTCTCGGCGTCGCCCTTCTCCTCGGCGGAGCCCTCGCCGGCTGCGCATCCTCGTCCGGCGGGACGGCGGCGACGCCCGGCGCATCGGAGTCGAGCACCGACGCGGAGATCACCGCGGCCTGGCTCGATGACGGACGCCTGATCGGCCTCGTGACCCAGGGCAGCTCGACCTGTGTGCCCGCGGCCGAGGACGCGCAGCTCGAGGCGGACGGCTCGCTCTCGGTGACGCTCGTCGAGCCCGAGGAGACCACCCCCTGCACGCGGGACCTGGTGCCTCGGGTGACGCTGGTGGACGCGCCGGAGGGCGTCGATCCTTCGAAGGACCTCGCCATCACCGTGGGCGGCGACAACTTCGCCGGCACCGCCGAGCTGGACGGCGTCGACGGGCTCGCCGGAGGCGGCACCACCGACTACCTGCCCAGCGCCGGATGGACCGACGAGGACGGCGAGTTCGTCCTGCTCACGTGGGGTTCTTCCTCGTGCGCACCGGTGATCCAGGATGTCGCGGCGACCGGCCCCGCTGAGGTCACCGTGACCTTCGTGACGCCGCCCGCCGACCAGGTCTGCACGATGGACATGGCCCCGCGCGCTGCCGTCGCCGTCGTCGACGGGCTGGAGGAGGACAGCGACGTGTCGCTGATCCTCGCCGGCAGCGCCGAGTTCGACAGCGTGCGGGTGCCGATCTACGGCTCGAACTAGCAGCGCGCGGTGCGCGCATCTGCGCGCCGGCACGTGTGACCCTCGCCGCGGGCCGGGTTGCGGCATCCGTCGCTCATTTGCCTCGGATGGCTGTCTGATCGCTGCCCGTAGCGAAGTCTGAGGCAACTGAACTTCATCCACGGCCGTTCATTTGCCCCGGTTCGCGGCCCGCCGGAGCGGTGCCGCGCATTCTGAGGCAAGTCAACGCCGATGCCCTCGGCACTGCTGAGGCTGTGGAGAACACGATCGTTCACAGAAGCGGATGCTGCGGCGCGCGCTGACTGTCCACCGTGCCACGTTCGTCGGATGAAACCCAGTCCCCTTCCCGCACCGTTGACGATGCCGTTCCTTGCGGCGCAAGCGCGCCTGCTCGGTGTGTCCCCGTCGCGCTTGCGCGCGTCGGATCTCCGCTCCCCGTACCACGGCACGCGCGCGGGCGAGATGCCTGCGATTGAGACGATGGAGGATTCCGTGCGACGGCGCGCCCTCGAATACTCACCGGCGATGCGATCCGCGGAGTTCTTCTGCCTGGTCGCCGCGGCAGTGCTGTGGGGCGCACCCTTGCCGTTCTACGCCTTCCAGGTGCCGTCGAATGAGGACGGGTTCACCGAGCGTCCGGTCGACGTCGGCGTCATCCTGCCCGCACGCGCAGCGCGCGGTCGCGGGGTTCGCGGCCGCTCGATCCGCGCTGGATGGGGAAGTGTGCGCACCGACCCCGCCACGGGGCTGCGTCTCACGAGTCCCGCGACCACCTGGGCGATGATGGGCCCGATCCTGGGTCGGGATGATCTCGTCGCGCTCGGCGACGGCTTCGTGCGGGAGCCGATGCGGTCCGACGACCCACCCGCACTCGCGACGATCGGCGAGCTGACCGCGGCCGTGGACGTGGGACGGCGGCCCGGCGTTCGGGCGCTACGGGAGGCTCTCCCGCTGATTCGCACACGCTCCCGGTCGCGGAAAGAGACGCAGACGCGGCTTGTGCTGACAGACGCGCGACTCCCGGAGCCGGAGCTCAACTTCCCGGTTCTCGTCGGCGGGTCGATCGTCGCGTTGATCGACCTCGCATTTCCCGAGCTGCTGCTGGGCTTCGAGTATGAGGGTGAGCAGCATCTCATCGATCCCGAGCAGTGGGCATCGGACATCAGGAGGTACGAGATGCTGACATCGCTCGGATGGCGCATCATCCGCGTCACGAAGTCGGACCTTCGCGCGCAGCGCGCGAACTTCGTCGCCCGAGCGCGAGCCGCGTATTCTGCGGCCGCAGCGAGCCGCGGCGGTCTCCTCGACCGGTCGTCATCCGCGGTTCGTTTGCCTCAGAACGCGATCAGCAACGCATGAAGACCGCATTGTGAGGCAAACGAATCGCCGGCCCGTGTCGTTGAGTTGCCTCGGATTGCGTGCACACGCCGGCCGAAGTCGCGTTCTGTGGCAAATGAACGATAGCGAAGGCGTCCCGGAACGGCGGCACGCCGGCCGAAGTCGCGTTCTGAGGCAAATGAACGATAGCGAAGGCGTCCCGGAACGGCGACACGCCGGCGCAGGCCCCGGAACGCCGGCACGCTGGGGCGGGACCCGGCGCCGGCGCCGGCACGCTTCCGACGCCGGCGGCCGGCGCTGGAAGCGCGGGCTACCGCAGGTCGGCGCGCACCAGCAGGTCGCCGATCTCGCAGTCCAGCGCCCGGCAGATCGCCGAGAGCGTCGAGTAGCGGATCGCCCGCGCGCGGTCGTTCTTCAGCACCGAGAGGTTCACCACCGAGACCCCGACGATGTTCGCCAGGCGGGTCAGGGTCATGCCGCGCTCCTCCAGCAGCTCGTCGAGGCGGCAGTGCACACCGCTCGGGCCGTCCTCCTCGACGGGGCTCACACCAGCCCCTCGGTGTCGCGCTGCAGGCGTTCGCCGATCTGGAACGCCGACCCGATCGCCGTCAGCACCAGCAGCGCGAAGATCGGAACCCAGTCGGTCTGGAACCGCGTGCCGTCGTAGCCGTAGTCGCTCACCGCCGACAGAGCGCCGTTCACGGTCATGGACGTCAGGATGGAGCCGGCGAACCATCCGACGGCCAGCACCACGACGGCCGTGTAGACCAGGCGCGCAGTGCCGCGCTGGAACGCCTTGCCGCGCGCGAGGCGCAGGCAGAACAGCGATGCGAGCACGATGCCGGCGCACAGCGCGAGTCCGATCACGATCGGCTGCGCCCACAGGGCGAACAGGGTGGCCGCCGCCGGTTCCTGCACGGTCACGGTGGCCTGGTCGACCGCGACGTCGATCGCGCTGCCTCCCGGGCCGATCGGCAGGGGTGCGTTCTCGCCGTCGAACGGCACGAGGACCGGGATGCCGCGCCCCGGCGCGACCTCGATCAGGCGGGCGATCACCTGCCAGATCACCGCGACGACGGCGATCGCGCCGATGCCGACGTAGAGGTACATGCCGGCTCGATCGCTCTTGGAAAGCACTGGTGCATCGGTCATGATCTGCTCCTTATCGATTCTCGTTACCAACGACTATCGATAATAACGATAGACGATATGTGGATGCTGTCAACCCCCGCGCTCCCGTGAACCGGCACCGCCCGCGGCACTATGCCCATGGCGAACACCGGCTTGCGGCATCCATCCCCTCGTTACCCTCGTTACAACGCGTCAAACGCGCGCCGTTGGCCCAGTGCCGGAGGAATGAATGATGTTCGAGAGATTCACGGACCGTGCCCGTCGTGTGGTTGTGCTCGCCCAAGAAGAGGCGAAGATGCTCAACCACAACTACATCGGCACCGAGCACATCCTGCTCGGTCTGATCCACGAGGGCGAGGGGGTCGCCGCCAAGGCACTGGAATCCCTCGGCATCTCGCTCGACGCCGTGCGCGAGCAGGTGCAGGACATCATCGGTCAGGGCCAGCAGCAGCCGACGGGTCACATCCCGTTCACGCCGCGCGCCAAGAAGGTGCTCGAGCTGTCGCTGCGCGAGGCGCTGCAGCTCGGCCACAACTACATCGGCACCGAGCACATCCTGCTCGGCCTCATCCGCGAGGGCGAGGGCGTCGCCGCCCAGGTCCTCGTGAAGCTGGGCGCCGACCTGAACAAGGTACGCCAGCAGGTCATCCAGCTCCTCTCGGGCTACCAGGGCAAGGAGCCGGCCGCCGTCAGCGGTGCGGCGAACGAGTCCGGCCAGGCCGCCCAGGGCGGATCCGCGGTGCTCGACCAGTTCGGCCGCAACCTGACGCAGGCCGCGCGCGACAACAAGCTCGACCCGGTGATCGGGCGCGAGAAGGAGATCGAGCGCGTCATGCAGATCCTGTCGCGCCGCTCCAAGAACAACCCCGTCCTGATCGGCGAGCCCGGCGTCGGCAAGACCGCCGTCGTCGAGGGCCTGGCCCAGGCGATCGTCAAGAACGACGTGCCCGAGACGCTGAAGGACAAGCAGGTCTACTCGCTCGACCTCGGCTCGCTCATCGCCGGTTCCCGCTACCGCGGTGACTTCGAGGAGCGCCTGAAGAAGGTCACGAAGGAGATCCGCACCCGCGGCGACATCATCGTCTTCATCGACGAGATCCACACGCTGGTGGGCGCCGGTGCCGCCGAGGGCGCCATCGACGCGGCATCCATTCTGAAGCCCCTGCTGGCACGCGGTGAGCTGCAGACGATCGGTGCGACCACCCTGGACGAGTACCGCAAGCACTTCGAGAAGGATGCTGCGCTCGAGCGTCGCTTCCAGCCGATCCAGGTCGCCGAGCCGAGCCTGCCCCACGCGATCAACATCCTGAAGGGGCTGCGCGACCGCTACGAGGCGCACCACAAGGTGCAGATCACCGACGGCGCGATCGTGGCCGCCGCGAATCTGGCCGACCGGTACGTGAGCGACCGCTTCCTGCCCGACAAGGCGATCGACCTGATCGACGAGGCCGGCGCCCGCCTGCGCCTGTCGATCCTGTCGAGCCCGCCGGAGCTGCGCGAGTTCGACGACAAGATCGCGAACGTGCGTCAGCAGAAGGAGCAGGCCTCCGAGGACCAGGACTTCGAAAAGGCCGCATCACTGCGCGACGAGGAGAAGTCCCTGCTCGCCGAGCGCCTGCGCCTGGAGAAGCAGTGGAAGTCGGGCGACGTCGCGACCCACGCGGTCGTCGACGAAGGGCTGATCGCGGAGGTGCTCGCGCAGGCCACCGGCATCCCGGTCTTCAAACTGACCGAGGAGGAGTCCTCGCGGCTCGTCTTCATGGAGAAGGCGCTGCACCAGCGCGTCATCGGCCAGGAGGAGGCGATCGCGGCGCTGTCGCGCACGATCCGCCGCCAGCGTGCCGGCCTCAAGGACCCGAAGCGTCCGTCGGGCTCGTTCATCTTCGCCGGACCCACGGGCGTCGGGAAGACCGAGCTGGCCAAGGCGCTCGCGGAGTTCCTCTTCGACGACGAGACCGCACTGATCGCGCTGGACATGTCGGAGTTCGGCGAGAAGCACACCGTGTCGCGGCTGTTCGGCGCCCCTCCGGGATTCGTCGGGTTCGAAGAGGGCGGTCAGCTCACCGAGAAGGTGCGCCGCAAGCCGTTCTCGGTCGTGCTCTTCGACGAGATCGAGAAGGCGCACCCGGACATCTTCAACTCGCTCCTGCAGATCCTCGAAGAGGGTCGCCTGACCGACGGACAGGGCCGGGTCATCGACTTCAAGAACACGGTCATCATCATGACGACCAACCTCGGATCCTCGGCGATCGCCGGCGGGCCCGTCGGGTTCCAGGTCGAAGGCAACGCGGCGACCTCGTACGAGCGGATGAAGGGCAAGGTCGACGAAGAGCTCAAGCGCAACTTCAAGCCCGAGTTCCTCAACCGTGTCGACGATGTCATCGTCTTCCCGCAGCTGAACAAGGACGAGCTGCGCCAGATCGTCGGCCTGTTCACGAAGCGTCTCAGCGAGCGTCTGCTGGACCGCGACATGACGGTGGAGCTGTCGGATTCCGCGAAGGACAAGCTCATCGACATCGGGTTCGACCCGACGCTCGGTGCCCGTCCGCTGCGCCGCGCCATGCAGCGTGAGATCGAAGACCGCCTGTCGGAGAAGATC
Source organism: Microbacterium pygmaeum (assembly GCF_900100885.1). Lineage (NCBI taxonomy): Bacteria > Bacillati > Actinomycetota > Actinomycetes > Micrococcales > Microbacteriaceae > Microbacterium > Microbacterium pygmaeum. The sequence goes on along the minus strand of NZ_LT629692.1, from coordinate 243,113 downwards.
CTGCACGGCGAGCTCAACCCCGGCGACCACGTGAAGGTCGATGTGCAGGGCGGCGAGTTCGTGTTCGACACGGCTCCGCGCGGCGACAAGGTCGCGGTCGGTGTCGTGGCCGGCGAGATCGCGTCCACGCCGGACCTGGCGATCGCGAGCGGCGACTAGCCCCTCTGGGCAGGCTCGGACACCAAGACGACGGAGGGGCGGATGCTGCGGCATCCGCCTCTCCGTCGTCTCCGGCGCGACCCTGTTCAGAACTCAGGAACAACCGGCCGGACTGGCTGTGTCGACGGCCTCTCCGGCAGTTCTTCCTGACGAGGTGACGGGCACCGGCCACGCGGCGACGGCTCTAGGCTTGAAGACGTGAGCGAGTACCGGGTCAGAGCAGCGCGCAGCGCGGACGTCCGCGGCATCCAATCGCTGCTCGAGCCGTTCGTCCAGCGGCGCATCCTGCTCGGGAAGGACCTGGTGGTCCTGTACGAAGCGGTGCAGCAGTTCGTCGTCGCCGAAGACGAGACCGGCCGGCTCGTCGGGTGCGGTGCGCTCCACGTGATGTGGGAGGACCTCGGCGAGGTGCGCACGCTGATCGTCGCCGATGAGTGGCTCCACCACGGCGTCGGCCGCGCGATCGTCGAGACGCTCGAGACCAACGCCCGCGGGCTCGGCTTGAGCCGCCTGTTCTGCCTGACGTTCGAGGTGGAGTTCTTCACACGCCGCGGCTTCACGCCGATCGGCGAGCAGGTCGTCGATCCGGACGTGTATTCGCAGCTGGTGCGCAGCCCCGACGAGGGCATCGCGGAGTTCCTCGATCTCGCGCACGTGAAGCCGAACACGCTCGGCAACACCCGGATGCTCAAGCAGCTCTGAACTCCGCCCGGACTGCTCCCCTGTCGCGAACCGTCCGTCGTCGCGCCGGGGAGGGACGGTTGGCGACGGGGGAGCAGTCCCGGGGCGCGACTCAGCGGCCCGTGAAGTGCGGCGGGCGCTTGGCCTGGAAGGCGGCGAAGCCCTCGCGGTAGTCGTCGGTGTCGCAGAGCGCGGCCTGGGCGGCGTTCTCGATCTCCACCGAGTCCCACAGGGCCAGGCGCTCGTCGCGGATGCGCGCGATCAGCGCCTTGCTCGCCAGGAACGCCGCGGTCGCGCCGGACGCCGCGCGAGTCGCTGCGTCGACCGTCGCAGCCAGCAGCTCGCCGGGCGGGAACACCTGCGAGAACAGTCCTGACTGCACGGCCTCGGCGCCGGTCATCAGCCGGCCGGTATAGATGAGATCGAGGGTCTTGTGGGCTCCGAGCCGTTCGAGGAACAGCGCGTGTCCGCCGGAGTCGAGCGTCGCACCGAGCGCGGCGAACGGTGAGCCGATCTTCGCGTCCTCGGCGACGTAGACGACATCCGTGGCGATCAGCAGCCCGAGCCCGACGCCGAGGCACGCGCCCTGCGCGGCGGCGAACGTCGGGGCGGGGAAGGCGGCCATGCGCTGCAGGAGCGGGCTGACCAGTCCGCCCAGATAGCCGATCACGTCGTCATCGCGCGGATCGACGGCCGAGATGTCCCGGCCCGCGCAGAACGCGCGACCCTCGCCGCGAAGGACGAGGGCGCGGACGCCGGCGGCCGCCGCTTCGTCGTACGCGGCGCCGAGTTCGGCCAGTGCCGCCTCGTCGAGCGCGTTGCGCTTCTCGGGCGCGCGCAGGACGACGTGCGCGACGTCATCGGCGATGGTGAGCTCGATCACGCGCTACTCCTAGACGTCGTAGTCCACGACGACCCGCTCGGTCGTCGGATGGGACTGACAGGTCAGCACGTAGCCGCGCTCGAGTTCGTCGGGCTCGAGCGCGAAGTTCTGCGTCATGCGCACCGCGCCCTCGACCACCCGCGCGCGGCATGTGCCGCAGACTCCACCCGCGCACGCGAACGGCACATCGCCACGCACGCGCAGCGCGGCATCCAGAATCGGCTCGTTCGCCGCGACCGGCGATCGGGCCGTCGACGAGAGCCCGTCCAGCGTGAAATCGACCGTGTACATCTCGTCGCCCGGCCGAGCCTCCACCGGGCGGCCGCGGTCGACGCGGGGGCCGTCGGCATCCGTCGTGAAGAGCTCGAAGCGGATGCTGCTCGCCGGCACCCCCCGCCGCTCCAGCGTGTCGCGGCACAGCGCGACCAGCTCGAACGGGCCGCAGAGGAACCATTCGGTCACCGAGTCAGGCTGCACCACATGATCGAGGATCGCCTCGAGCTTCTCGGCGTCGATCCGCCCCGACAGGAGCGGCGCGGCGCGCTGCTCGCGGGAGAGCACATGGTGCAGCGCGAGCCGCGCCGGATAGCGGTCCTTCAGGTCGGCCAACTCCTCGAGGAACATCACGTCCTGCGTCGACCGATTCGTGTAGACGAGCGTGAAGCGGGCGGTGGGCGAGGAAGACAGGACGGATGCCGCGACCGACATCATCGGCGTGATCCCCGAACCGGCTGCGATGCCCACGAGGTGCGCGTGCGCGAGATCGGGGAGGTTCGAGGTGAACCCGCCCTCGGGGCTCATCACGTCGATACGGTCGCCGGGCTCGAGGTTCTCGTGCGCCCACACCGAGAACAGGCCGCCGAGGTCGCGCTTGATGCCGACTGCGATCGAGCCGCGCACCGGCGGCCGGCAGATCGAGTAGCTCCGGCGCACCTCGTGACCATCGACCCGCGCGCGCAGCGCGACGTACTGGCCGGGCCGGTAGTCGTACTCGTCCTGCAGCTCGGGCGGCACCGCGAACGTCACTTCGATGCTCTCCGCGGTGAGCGGCCGGACCTCTGCGACCGCCAGTTCATGGAACCGCGCCCGCCGACGGGTGAGTGTCGCCATCACAGCACCTTGAAGAAGTCGAATGGTTCCAGGCACGCGCGGCACTCGTAGAGCGCCTTGCACGAGGTCGAGCCGAACGGGGCGATCTCCCGCGTATCGAGCGACCCGCAGCGCGGACACTTCACCGCGATGCGAAGCCGGATCGGCCCGGATCCGACGCGCGACCGGCCGGTCGGAGGGGCGATGCCGTAGGCGGTGAGCTTGCGCTTGCCGGCATCCGTCATCCAATCCGTCGTCCACGCGGGGGACAGCGTCGTGCGCACCTCCACCGTCTCGTAGCCGGCGCTCGTGAGCGCAAGGACGACGTCGTCGCGCATCGTCTCCAGCGCCGGGCATCCGCTGTAAGTCGGAGTGAGGGTGACGATCACGCGATCGCCGTCGACGGCGACGTCGCGCAGGACGCCGAGATCCTCGATGGTGAGCACCGGCACCTCGGGATCGGTCACGGTGGCGGCGACCGTCCACGCCTCCGCCCGCGAGCGGCGCAGCCCCTGACCCTGCTGGGAGATGGTCGTCATCACCATGTCGCTCCCGGATGCTGCCGGGCGAGCACCTGCATCTGCGCGAGCACATACCCCAGGGTCGAGAAATGGATGCCGCGGCGCCCGCCGCCGGCCGAGACGAAACCACTCGGCAGCTCGACGTCGGCCTCGTCGAGCACCGCGGCGATCACGGCGTCGAACCCGGCGCGAAGTGTCGAGGGGCGCACCGCGATGCCGTCCAGGCGGTCGATCAGCGGCTCGTCGCGGAAGAGCTCGTCGGCGTACGGCCAGACCGCCGAGATCGCGCGGAGCATGCGGCGCCGTGATTCGTCGGTGCCGCCGGCCAGCCGCAGTGTCCACTGGACGGCGTGGTCGCGGTGGTAGTCGACCTCCTTGAGCGATTTCTCCGCGATCGCTGCGAGAGTCGCATCGCTGGACGTACAAAGCGCCGAATACAGCTCGAACATGTAGGTCGAGGCGATGAGCTGGCGGGCGATCGTCTGTGCGAAATCGCCGTTGGGCTGCTCGATGATCCAGGCGCATCGGAAATCGGGCTCATCTCGGAAGTACGCGAGGTCATCCTCGGATCGTCCGTCGGCGGTGCCGGCATACCGGAGCAGCGAGCGCGCGTGACCCAGCAGGTCGAGGGCGATGTTGCCGAGCGCGACGTCCTCCTCGAGTTCGGGCGCGCGGGCGATCCACCAGCCGAGCTGCTGCGAGAGGATCAGGGCGTCATCGCCGAGCCACAGCGCGTACTCGGCGACATCGGGTGTGGCGATCGCGTCGGCGTCACCGGAGAGTTCGGCGGTGAGGGCGACCTCGTCGACGGTGACCGAGCCGTGCGCGCCGGTGTGCTCCGGCATCCCGTCAGCCCCGGATCGGGGCGCGATACGTCCGTTGGGGCGGACATCGTCCGCCCCAACGGACGGGACGCGCCCCAAACCCGAGTTCGTGACGCTCATAGGTGCGGGACCCCCTCCGAGGCCGTGTAGTAGACGGCGTGCCGGTAGTTCTTGCCCGCCGGGCTCTCGAAGAACGCGCCCTTCGCGTCGGGATCGCTCGCCGAGATCGCGTCGGCCGGGACCACCCAGATCGAGGTGCCCTCACCGCGCCGCGTGTACAGATCGCGGGCGTTGCGCACCGCCATGTCGGCATCGGGGGCGTGCAGGGATCCGGCGTGCACGTGGCTGAGGCCTCGATCGGCGCGGACGAAGACCTCCCAGAGGGGCCATGTCTCCGACATCACGCCACCGCCCGAAGGCTCTGCTTGCGCGCGTATTCGGCGGCGGCATCGCGCACCCAGGCCCCGTCCTCGTGCGCTTCGCGTCGGGCGCGCAGGCGCTCGGCGTTCATCGGTCCGCGCCCGGCGAGCACCTCGAAGAACTCGGTCCAGTCGATCTCGCTCGTGTCGTACCGCTGCGCATCTTCGTTCCAGCGCAGGTTCGGGTCCGGAAGCTCGATCCTCAGCGCCGCTGCCTGCGGCACCAGCATCCCGATGAATCTCTGCCGCAGCTCGTCGTTCGAGAACCGCTTGATCTTCCACGCGGTCGACTGCGCGGAGTTCGGCGACTGGTCATCGGGGGGCCCGAACATCATCAGCGATGGCCAGTACCAGCGGTTCACCGCGTCCTGCGCCATCTCCCGCTGCGCGGGCGTCCCCTGCATCAGCGTGAGCAGGATCTCGAACCCCTGTCGTTGGTGGAACGACTCCTCCTTGCAGATGCGCACCATCGCGCGGCCGTAGGGTCCGTACGAGGCGCGGCACAGCGGCACCTGGTTGCAGATCGCGGCGCCGTCGACCAGCCACCCGATCGCGCCCATATCGGCCCACGTCGGCGTCGGGTAGTTGAAGATCGACGAGTACTTCGCCGTGCCGGCGATCAGCTGATCGGTCATCTCATCGCGGGTGATGCCGAGGGTCTGCGCGGCGGAATACAGGTACAGGCCGTGACCGGCTTCGTCCTGCACCTTCGCCATCAGGATCGCCTTGCGCTTCAGGCTCGGCGCGCGGGTGATCCAGTTGCCCTCGGGCTGCATGCCGATGATCTCGGAGTGCGCGTGCTGCGAGATCTGACGGATGAGCGTGCGCCGGTACGCGTCCGGCATCCAGTCACGTGGCTCGACGCGCGAATCCGCGGCGATCAGCGCGTCGAAGCGCGCTTCCTCGACGGAGGGTTCTTGGGTCATCGTCGACTCCGATCCTTTACAGAACGATCGTTTAGTTATTATGGCAGACATGGAGCGCCCGATGAAAGCGATGATGGAACGCGACAGCGCCTCGGCCGCGTTGGGCATGGTCGTCGAGACCGACGAGCCGGGCCGGGCGGTGGTGCGGATGCCGGTGCGAGACGACATGCTGAACGGGTTCGCGATCACCCACGGCGGGCTGGTGTTCGCGCTCGCCGATACGGCGTTCGCCATCGCGTGCAACGAGGATGAGCGCGTGACGGTCGCCCAGGGCGCGGACATCACGTTCCTGGCGTCGACGACCGCCGGGCAGACGTTGACGGCGACGGCGGTGCGCAGGTCGCGGGCAGGTCGCTCCGGTCTGTACGACGTGACCGTGACCGATGAGTCCGGGACCGTCGTGGCGGAGATGCGCGGGCGCTCGCTGGCGACGGACCGGCCGCGTCCGGTGATCGATCGCGCCGACACGCCCTAGGCAGTCGTGAGCGCCTTCTGCACGAGCGTCAGGACGTCGTAGGTCGCCACCGTCTCGTCGTCCTGGTTGCGGATCACGGCGTCCCACCGCACCTCGCCGTACTCGTCGCTCTCACGCGGCGTGATCTGCTTGGCGGTCAGCTGCACCCGGATGCGGTCGCCAGGAGAGACGGGCGTGACGAAGCGCAGGTTCTCCAACCCGTAGTTGGCCAGCACCGGCCCGGGGTCCGGGTCCACGAACAGCCCCGCCGCCCACGACACCAGCAGGTACCCGTGCGCGACACGACCGGGGAAGAACGGGTTGGCCGCGGCAGCCTCTTCGTCCATGTGCGCATAGAAGGTGTCGCCGGTGAAGGATGCGAACGTCTCGATGTCCTGGAGCGAGACCTTGCGCGATGCTGAGGCGAGCTGGTCGCCGATGCGCAGTTCGGCGAGCGACTTCCGGAACGGATGCTGCCCGTCGCCGTTCGCCGTGGCGCCGGCGTGCCACACCCCGGTCAACGCGGTCAGCATGTCGGGGGAGCCCTGCACCGCGGTGCGCTGCATGTGGTGCAGGACCGCGCGGATGCCCCCGAGTTCCTCGCCGCCGCCGGCGCGACCCGGACCGCCGTGGACGAGCGTCGGCAGGGGCGAACCGTGGCCGGTGGAGGACCGTGCGCCATCGCGATCGAGCAGCAGCACCCGGCCGTTCAGTGCGGCGATGCGCGTCAACAGCGTGAGCGCGACCTCGGGGTCGTGGGTCGCGACGCTGGTGACGAGGGATCCACCGCCGCGAGCGACGAGGTCGCCGGCCTCCTCGACGTCGTCGTAGGTCAGCAATGAGGCGACCGGGCCGAACGCCTCGATCTCGTGGACCGCGTCCGCCGAGGCATCCTCGAATCGGATCAGCATCGGCGACAGGAACGCGCCGTCTGGGGCGGGACCCGTGGACCCGTCGGCCCGCGTGACCTCCGGCTCCGCGGTCGACCCGATCACGAGCACTCCGCCCGCGGCCTCGAGCTTCGCCACCTGCGCGAGGACGTCCCTGCGTTGGCCGAGGGAGGCGAGGGGTCCCATCGTGACGCCCCCTGCGCGCGGATCGCCCAGCACGATACGCTCGGCGATCCGGTCCCGCACTGCCGCGATCACCGCGTCGGCGGCTTCCGAGGGGACGATCGCGCGTCGGATCGCGGTGCACTTCTGTCCCGCCTTCGACGTCAGCTCGGTGACGAGCTGTCGGATGTAGGCATCGAACTCCGGCGTGCCGACGACCGCATCCGGGCCCAGGACCGAGGCGTTGATCGAGTCCGTCTCGCTGGTGAAGCGCACGCCGCCGGTCTGCACGCACTCGTGCGCGCGCAGGTGCGCTGCCGTGGATGCGCTGCCGGTGAAGGCGACCAGGTCGCCGAGGCGCAGGTGCTCGAAAAGCGTCGGCACACTCCCGCTCACCAGCTGCAGGGATCCCTCAGGCAGCAGGCCGGACTCGACGAGGATCCGCACGAACGCCTCGGCGAGGTAGCCGGTGGGCGTCGCTGGCTTGACCAGGGTCGGCATGCCGGCCAGGAACGCCGGGGCGAACTTCTCCAGCGAACCCCACACCGGAAAATTGAAGGCGTTGATCTGCACGGCGACACCGGGCAGCCGGGTGTGGATATGCCTCCCGAGGAATGAGCCGTCCTTGGACAGGACTTCGACAGGCCCGTCCAGGTAGACGCGCGAGTTCGGCATCTCGCGCCGCGCTTTGCCCGAGTACGAGAACAGCACCCCGATACCGCCGTCGATGTCGACCCACGAGTCGGCCTTGGTCGCGCCGGAGCGTGCCGACAGCGCGTACAGCTCGTCTTTGCGCTCGGTGAGCACGACCGCGAACTGCTTGAGCAGCATCGCTCGCTCGTGGAACGTGAGCGCGCCGATGCTCGCCTGCCCCGCGGTGCGGCCGTACTCGAGCGCGGCCGCCAGGTCGAGGCCGCTCGTGCTGACCCTCGCCACGAGATCGCCGGTGGTCGCATCGCGCACGTCCGCGGCATCCGCTGCCTCGACCGGTGTCCACCACGATCCCCGCACGAAACTCGGGAGGATGCCGACCGCTGCTCGTTCGTCCACGGGCAATACCTTACCGATCGTTCAGGAAACGCGCGCCCCCGCTCGCGCATCGCGACCGCGATGACACACTGGGAGCGTGACCGACCTTCCCGCGCCCGTCGCCGCGCGACGCGGACGCCCCGGCTACGACCAGAGGCAGATCCTCGAGGTCGCGGTGACGACCTTCATCGAGCACGGCTACGACGCGACCTCCGTCGCGCTGCTGGCCGAGCGGCTCGGTCTGTCGAAGTCGGCGATGTACCACCACTTCACCTCGAAGGAGCAGCTGCTCAGCAGCGCGCTCGATCAGGCGCTCGGCGGGCTGGAGGGGGTGCTCCTCGAACCGGACGCCGTCTCCGGGACGCCGGGGGATCGGCTGGGCTACGTGCTCGACCGCGCGGTGCAGGTCCTGGTCGACCGGTTGCCGTATGTCACCCTGCTGCTGCGAGTGCGCGGCAACAGCGAGGTCGAGCGCAGCGCCCTCGCCCGCCGCCGCGCCTTCGATGAGAAGGTGACCGAGATCGTGAGTGCCGCGCAGCTGGAGGGATCCGTGCGCGCCGACGTCGAGGCATCCCTCGCCACCCGCCTCCTGTTCGGAATGGTCAACTCGATCGTGGAGTGGTACCGCCCGGCGGGTGCGGAGGATCCGGCGCAACTGGCGCGCGATGTGCTGACCGTCGCGCTGGACGGACTCCGCACACGCCGATCGTGAGGAAACGCCCTGAAGCCGTCCGCTGTGGGGCGCGCCGACTCCCGAGCGCGAACGGCCCGGCTTAGCCTGAATGCATGAGCAGTGAACCCCCGCGCCGGCGCCATTCCCCCGCCGTGTACCGTCGGCGGCGCATCGTCCTGATCGTCGGGCTGCTCGCGGTCATCGCCCTGGTGTGGCTGCTGATCGCGCAGCCGTGGCGTGCAGCGGTGACCGGATCGACGCCCGCTCCGACGACGTCGCGGACGAGCGCGCCGGTCTCCGAGCTGCCGGTGCCCGGTTCGACGACACCCGCCGCCGATGGAACAGGAGCGGATGCCGCGGCCGATGCTCCTGAGGCCACACCCACCGCGCAGCAGACGCCGACCGCCACGCCGTGCGTCGCGAAAGACGTCACCGTCGAGCCGATCACCGATTCGGAGACCTACGGATCAGGGCAGAACCCGCAGCTGTCCATTCAGCTGACGAACAACGGCGACGAGGACTGCTCGATCAACGTCGGGACGAGCAGCCAGGTCTTCACGATCAAGAGCGGTGACGACGTCTGGTGGCGCTCGACAGATTGCCAGACGGAACCCAGCGACATGGTCGTGCTGCTGGCGGCCGGGCAGTCCGTCTCGAGCGCGGCGCCCCTCGCGTGGGATCGCACCCGTTCGTCGGTGGACTCCTGCGGGTCGACCGACCGGCAGGTCGCGCCCGGTGGCGGCGCGTCGTACAACCTGAGCGTGGAGATCGGCGGCATCCGCTCGACGCAGGCCGCCCAGCTGCTCCTCTACTAGGCCGACGCAGTGCGGGGCCGGAGCGTCCCCCACACCGCTCCGACCCCGTTCCCCCTGCCGAGCGCTATCTGGTGTCGCCGAACACCTCGGTCTCCATCGCGTCGTACCCTTCGGCCTGCGGGTCGCCGTGGGTTCCGCCGGAGAGGGCGTACTCCTCTTCGGGCGAGAGCACGAGCCGGTGACGGAAGAACAGCGCGAAGCCGATGAGGATCACGACGTAGACGATGCCGATCGCGATGATCGCCGGCAGGAAGGTCGGGTTCAGCAGGAACCCGACGAAGATCAGCGCGGAGATCGCCGCTGCGATCACGGCTCCCGGGATGCCCCACGGGCTGCGGTACGGCCGCGATGCGTTCGGGAACTTCCGGCGCAGGATGATGAACGAGACCATCTGCAGCAGGTAGGCCAGCACCGCGCCCCACACCGCGATGTTCAGCACGATCGCACCGGCGACCGCCCCGGCGCCCTCGTTGACGGCGGCGAGCAGGTCCAGCACGACCAGTGCGACGAACCCGATGACCGCGCCGACCAGCAGCGCGACCCACGGAGTCTGGCGCTTGCCGGTGAGCGAGAGGAACCGCGGGTAGTACCCCGCGCGGGAGAGCGAGTACATGTTGCGGCCGTAGGCGAACATGATGCCCTGCAGGGATGCCAGCAGGCCGACGAGGGCGAGCAGAGCCAGGACCGCGGCGACCTCGTCGCCGACGATCGCGCGGAAGCCGTCCAGCAGCGGCTCGCCCGCCACGCCGGTCGCCTCCGCGCCGATGACGCCGGTGTTCAGGAACAGCACCAGCAGGCCGGTGACGATCAGCGTGCCGCGGGCCCAGAAGCCCGCCTTGGGGATGTCGCGGACGGGGTTGTGCGACTCCTCTGCCGCGAGCGGGAGCTCTTCGATGCCGAGGAAGAACCACATCGCGAACGGCAGGGCGAACAGGATCGGCAGCACGCCGTGCGGCAGGAACTCGGTCTGGCCGGGATCGGGGACGATGTCCCACAGGTTGCCCCACTGGAACGCGCCGGAGGCGACGGCCATCACCGAGAAGACCACGATGATGCCGATCGAGATGATCGAGACGACGATCGCGAACGTGAACGAGATCGACGCGCCCGACGCGTTCAGTAGCACGAAGGCCAGGTACAGCACGACGTACCAGACCCACATCATGTTCGCCCCGCTCGGCGACAGGTCGAATCCGAGCAGTTCGCTCGTGATCGCGTTGGCGTAGGAAGCGGAGAAGTAGACGATCACCGCGGTCGTCGCCACATACTCGATGGTCTCGGCGGCGCCGGTGATGAGGCCGCCCCACGGTCCCATCGCGGACCGTGCGAACGAATACGCGCCGCCGGTGTGCGGCATGGCTGCCGCCATCTCGCCGATCGAGAAGATCATGCCGTAGTACATCGCGACCAGGATCACGAAGGCGATCAGCATGCCACCGAACCCGGCGAAGTCGATGCCGAAGTTCCAGCCGGAGAAGTCGCCCGAGATGACGGCGGCGACGGCGAGGCCCCACAGCCCCCAGACGCCGGCGGAGCGCTTCAGGGTGCGCTTCTCGAAGTAGCCGTCTCCGGCTCGTGTATAGGTCGCTCCCGCGACCTTCGCGGACTCACTTCTCGAGGTGCTGTTGCTCGCTTGAGACATCGATCCTCCGTGCGCTCGGGTGCGGCGCGGGGGCTGCGCCTTGCGCATGATTGTGCTGGCTAAAGGTGGGCTGTGTCTACCTTTGGAGCGAACATTCTCGTTACAGTGGACCGGAGCGCGGGCCGACCGACCCGCGCTCTCGACGCGCTCTGCGCAATGCGAAAGAAGGTGCCGGATGCCGGGAAACCTCAGCGTCTCGGAACTCGAGGTGGCCATCGCGGCCGGCGAGATCGACACCGTCGTGGTGGCGTTCGCCGATGCGCAGGGTCGCCTCGTCGGCAAGCGCGTCTCGGCGCGGCTGTTCCAGGAAGAGGTGCTGCCGCACGGCGCCGAAGCCTGCAACTACCTCCTCTCGGTCGACGTCGACATGAACACGGTCGACGGCTACACGATGTCCAGCTGGGAGAACGGGTACGGCGACATGATGCTCGTCTCGGACCCCTCGACCCTCCGTCGGATCCCGTGGCTTCCGGGCTCCGCCCTCGTGATCGCCGATCTCGCCTGGGAGAGCGGCGAGCGGGTCGCCCAGTCGCCGCGCGCGATCCTGCAGCACCAGCGCGACCGGCTGGCCGAGCGCGACCTGGTCGCCTATTCCGGGACCGAGCTGGAGTTCCTCGTCTTCGATGACACGTACCGGGATGCCTGGGCCAAGGGCTATCGCGACCTGACCCCGTCCACCGACTACAACGTCGATTACGACCTGCTGGCCTCGGGCCGGCTGGAGCCGCTGCTGCGCGACATCCGCCTCTCGATGGACGCAGCCGGCATGTACTGCGAGGGCGTGAAGGGCGAGTGCAACCTCGGCCAGCAGGAGATCGCGTTCCGCTACGCCGAGGTGCTCGAGACCGCCGACCAGCACACCATCTACAAGAGCGGCGCGAAGGCGATCGCCGAGAATCACGGCAAGTCGCTCAGCTTCATGGCGAAGTTCAACGAGCGCGAGGGCAACAGCTGCCACATCCATCTGTCGGTGCGCTCGAAGGACGGCGAGCCGGTGATGGCCGGTGACGGCGCCTACGGGTTCAGCCCCTTCATGGAGCACTGGATCGCCGGCATCCTCACCACGCTGCGCGAATTCACGCTGCTGTATGCGCCCACCATCAACTCGTACAAGCGGTACGCGAAGGGTTCCTTCGCCCCGACCGGCGTCGCCTGGGGCCTGGACAACCGCACGTGCGCGCTCCGGGTGATCGGCCGCGGCCAGTCGCTCCGGCCGGAGAACCGCGTGCCGGGTGGCGACGTGAACCCGTATCTGGCGACCGCGGCGATCATCGCCGGCGGCCTGTACGGCGTGGAGAACGAGCTGCCGATGCCCGAGCCGCTGGCCGGGAACGCGTACTCGTCCGACGTCGAGCACCTCCCGACGACGCTGCGCGAGGCCGCGCGACTCTTCGGCGAGTCGAGCATCGCCCGCGCCGCCTTCGGCGACGAGATGGTCGAGCACTATCTGAACCAGGCGCGGATCGAGGTCGAAGCCTACGACGCCGCCGTCACCGATTGGGAGCGCATCCGTGGTTTCGAACGACTCTGAGGCGTCGACAGGTCCCGTCCCCGAGCTCGTCGAAGGGTCGCACCGCCGGCATCCGGTCATCGGCCTCACGACCTACCTCGAACAGGCCAAGCAGGGTGTGTGGGACGTCCGCGCCGCGTTCCTCCCGCAGCAGTACTTCGACGCGGTGACGGCCTCCGGCGGCATCGCCGTGCTGCTGCCGCCGCAGCCGGCCTCGTCGGATGCCGCATCCGCGGTCCTCGACGGGCTCGACGGGTTGATCCTCACCGGCGGGCTCGACGTGCAGCCCGAGCTGTACGGGGCTCCGCGGCATCCGCTCACCGACCCAGCCCGCCCCGACCGCGACGCGTGGGAGCTCGCGCTGTTCCGCGGAGCGGAAGAGCGACGGATGCCCGTCCTGGCGATCTGCAGGGGTCTGCAGCTGGTGAACGTCGCCCGCGGCGGCACGCTGCATCAGCACCTTCCCGAGGTGCTCGGCACCGAGCGGTATCGCGTCGGCGGCGGTGTCTTCGCCGAGAACACCGTCGCGGTGCAGCCGGGGACGAGCCTTTCCGCGATGCTCGGCGACGGCGACTTCGGCGTGCACAGCTACCACCATCAGGGCGTGGACCAGCTCGGCGATGGCCTGGTCGCGACCGCGCGGACCGATGACGGACTCGTGCAGGCGTTCGAGTCGACCGGTGACGGGTATGTCGTCGGCGTCCAGTGGCACCCCGAAGAGAACTCCGCCGACCGGCGGCTGTTCGCCGGGCTGGTGGCCGAAGCCTCCATCTACGCCGGCGAGCGTTCGGGGGTGAACGCGTGACCTCGTTCACCGTCATCAACCCGGCGACCGGCGCGGCCATCCGCGAGGTCTCCCGCGCGTCGATCGACGAGGTCGACGACGCGATCGCACGGGCGGTGTCGGCGCAGCGGTCGTGGGCCGCGCTCGCCCCGGTCGCCCGGGCCGATGCGCTGCGCTCATTCGCGCGCGTCGTGGAAGCGCACGTCGAGGAGCTCGCACAGCTCGAGGTGCTCAATTCAGGGCATCCGATCGGCTCCGCCCGCTGGGAGGCCTCGCACGTCGCGCAGGTCCTGAACTTCTCCGCGGGCGCGCCCGAGCGGCTCTCGGGGCAGCAGATCCCGGTCGCCGGCGGACTCGACGTGACCTTCCACGAGCCGTACGGCGTCGTCGGGATCATCGTGCCGTGGAACTTCCCGATGACGATCGCATCGTGGGGCTTCGCGCCGGCGCTCGCCGCGGGCAATGCGGTGATCATCAAGCCCGCCGAGCTGACGCCGCTGACCGGCGTCCGGCTCGGGCAGCTGGCAATGGAGGCGGGACTGCCCGATGGGCTGTTCCAGGTCGTGACCGGGTCGGGATCCGTCGTCGGACAACGGTTCGTCTCGCATCCCGACGTCCGCAAAGTCGTCTTCACCGGGTCGACGGCGGTGGGGACGGATGTCGCGGCCGGCTGCGCCCGCGCGCTCAAGCCCGTCACCCTCGAACTCGGCGGCAAGAGCGCCAACGTGATCTTCGACGACGCCGACCTCGAGAAGGCGGCGGCCGCCGCGCCCGGCGCCGTGTTCGACAACGCCGGCCAGGACTGCTGCGCACGCAGCCGGATTCTCGTGCAGCGGTCGGTGTACGACCGGTTCCTCGAGCTGCTCGAGCCCGCCGTCGCCGCGTGGCGGGTGGGCGACCCGGCGAAGGAGGACACCGACATGGGCCCGCTCATCTCGGCCGCGCACCGCGATACGGTCGGGGGGTTCCTCGACGGGGCGAACGTGGCGTTCCGCGGCTCCGCGCCTGACGGGGACGGATTCTGGTTCGCGCCGACCGTCGTGCTCGCCGAGCCCGGCGACCGGATCGCGCAGGAGGAGGTCTTCGGACCCGTCGTCGCGGTGCTGCCGTTCGACGATGAGGCCGACGGCATCCGGCTCGCGAACGACACGATCTACGGCCTGGCCGGCTCGATCTGGACCGAGAACCTCGGTCGGGCAGTCCGCGTCGCGCGGGGCGTCAAGAGCGGCGTGCTGTCGGTCAACTCGCACTCGTCGGTGCGGTACTGGACGCCGTTCGGCGGGATGAAGGCCTCGGGCCTGGGTCGGGAGCTCGGCCCCGACGCCGCCGAGCATTTCACCGAGACGAAGAACGTCTTCTTCGCGACGGACGCGTCGTGACGCGGCATCCGCTCGCCCTTTCCCGCGAGAGTCGCGTCGTGACGCGGCACCCGCTCGACCTCTCCCGCGACGGACGCGTCGTGACGCGGCATCCGCTCGCCCTTCCCCGCGAGACTTCGCAAATGTCACGATCTCAAGCTCGAAAACGGACATCCGCGAAGTCTCGCGCGCTGGACACCCGCACACGCACCGGAGGAATGCCATGGACCTGACACAGCGACTGAAGGACCGGGTGGCGATCATCACCGGCGGCGCCTCGGGCATCGGACTGGCCACCGCTCGCCGCTTCGCGGCCGAGGGTGCGTTCGTCGTGATCGCCGACCTCGATCCGGTCACCGGTGAGACCGCGGCATCCGAGGTGGGCGGCGTCTTCCGCCGGCTCGATGTCGCCGACGAGGCACTCGTCAACGAGGTCTTCGACGGGGTCGCCGCCGAGTTCGGCCGACTGGACATCGCCTTCAACAACGCGGGCATCTCACCGGCCGACGACGACTCGATCGAGACGACCGAGCTTCCGGCCTGGGATCGCGTGCAGGACGTCAACCTCAAGAGCGTCTACCTCTGCTCGCGCGCGGCACTGCGGCACATGGTGCCGGCCGGCCGGGGGTCCATCATCAACACGGCGTCGTTCGTCGCCCTGCTCGGATCGGCGACGTCGCAGATCTCGTACACGGCCTCCAAGGGTGGGGTTCTGGCGATGACCCGCGAGCTCGGCGTCCAGTTCGGGCGCCAGGGGATCCGGGTCAACGCTCTCTGCCCTGGACCGGTCAACACGCCGCTCCTGCAGGAGCTGTTCGCCAAAGACCCCGAGCGCGCGCAGCGCCGGCTGGTGCACGTGCCGATGGGCCGGTTCGCCGAGCCCGACGAACTCGCCGCGGCCGTCGCCTTCCTCGCCTCCGACGACGCGTCGTTCGTCACCGCGACCGCCTTCGTCGTGGACGGCGGCATCACGAACGCCTACGTCACGCCGCTCTGAGACCCGATGCGTGTCATAACTCCTCCTCGCAGCGGCCCTTCAAGGCGGGATTCCCGGCGTGTCGGCCTCGGTGCGCACAGCTCAGGAGGAGTTATGACACGGCACACCGCAAGGACGGGGTTCCAGCCGCGCGCGGCCGCGCCGACTCCCCCCGCTGGCGCGGCGGGAGTCGGCGCGTGACCGAGGCGCCGCTGCACGAGGTCCGCCGGGCGGTCTACCGCCCGGTCCGCGAGGGCAACGCCCTCGAGGACACCGTCGCGCGTCTGGTCCAGACCGTCCGGCTCGGCGTCGTCGCGCCGGGGGAGTCACTGCCGGCCGAGCGCGATCTCGCCGCCCGGTACGCCGTGAGCCGCGACACGGTGCGCGAGGCGATCCGTGAGCTCGCCGACACCGGCTACCTCGTCCGGCGGCGTGGCAGGTACGGCGGCACGTTCGTCGCGGATCCGCTTCCGCAGCCCCCCGAACTCGGGATCGTTCCCGCCGAGGAACTGGAAGACGTCCTCGGTCTCCGGCGCGTCCTTGAAGCCGGCGCCGCTCGCGCGGCCGCCGGCCGAACCCTCGCCCCCGAGGTGCGCGACGACCTGTGGGCGCGACACGAGGCGGCCTCGGCGGCGAGCGAAGCCGAGTACCGCCGGCTCGACACACTGCTGCATCTGACGATCGCCGAGGTGGCCGGCATCCCCTCGCTCGTCGCCCTCGCGGCCGAGAACCGCGCCCGGGTGAACGCGTGGCTGGACACCTTCCCGCTCCTGCCGCGGAACATCGAGCACTCGAACGCGCAGCACGAGCGGATCGTGACGGCGATCCTGGCGGGACGAGCGGATGCTGCGGAGGGGGCGATCCTCGAACACCTCGCCGGCTCGGAGGCGCTCCTGCGCGGCTTCCTGGCCTGACGGGCTCGAGCGCCCGCGCGGCTTCCTGGCCTGACGGGCTCGAGCGCCCGGCCGTTTACGCTGGAGGGATGGCATCGGGCAAGAAGCGGGCGAAGCGCAAGGGCGGCAAGAACTCCGAGCCCCTGGAGTTCCGCAACACCGGGCTCACCGACGCCCTGCAGACCCAGGACATCGCCGCGGTCGCGTTCGCCCTGCGGCACGGCCCGACCGTCGTCCCGCTCGTCGCGCCGGGCGATCGCGACAACCCCCTCGATGTCGGCGAGGTCTGGACCTACCGCGACCCGCGCACCGGCGACGTCGCCCTCCTGCTCTTCAGCGACGCCGCGCACAAGCCCGAGACGCTGCCGCCCGCGGTCGCGCTCCAGTCGCCCACCGCCCTGCGCGCATTCCTCTCGGCGCACGCGGACGAGATCACGACGGTGTTCTTCGACATCGCGGGACCGCATCCGATGCAGTCCACGCCGGCCGACGTGATCGCCGCGCTGGACGCCTGAGAACCGTCGCACCCGAGACGCTAGAACTCCGGAACGTCCTCGCCGGGCCCCGGCCGGGCTCGCGTCTTGACGTCGGTCAGCGCGCCGCTGAGGGTCTGCGACCGGTCGTCGATCAGCTGGTGGTAGCCGAGCCGCGCGGCCTCGCTCCGTCGTTGCGGCGTCTGCGTCACCGGCCGGATCTCACCGGCCAGGCTGAGCTCTCCGATCGCGGCGAAACCCTTCGGCATGGAGAAGTTGCGCACCGATCCAGCGACGGCCAGCGCGATCGCCAGGTCGGCCGCCGGCTCGGTGAACCGCACGCCGCCGACGGTCGACACGTACACGTCGTGGTCGGACGTGACGACCTTGCAGCGCTTCTCGAGCACCGCGAGCACCATCGCCACGCGCGCCGAGTCGACCCCGTTCACGATCCGTCGCGGGTTCGGGGCCTTGGTCGCGATCGTGAGCGCCTGGACCTCGACGGGCATGGCCCGACGGCCCTCCAGCGCGATGGCCACACACGTCCCCGGCTCCTTGCTGCCGTGCCCGAGGAACAGCTGGCTGGGATCGGGCACCTCGGTGATGCCGGAGCCGGTCATGTCGAAGCATCCGACTTCGTCCGTCGGGCCGAAGCGGTTCTTGAGCGCGCGCACGAAGCGCAGCGAGGTCTGCCGGTCGCCTTCGAAGTGGCACACCACGTCGACGAGGTGCTCGAGGATGCGCGGGCCGGCGATCGAGCCGTCCTTCGTGACGTGACCCACGAGGATGACGGGGATGCCGCGGTCCTTCGCGATGCGGATGAGTGTGGATGCCACCTCCCGCACCTGACTCGGATGCCCGGCCATCCCCTCCGAGAGGGACGATGACACGGTCTGCACGGAGTCGACGATGACCAGCTCGGGCTTCACCTGGTCGATGTGCCCGAGGATCGTGGCGAGGTCTGTCTCGGCTGCCAGATACAGCTCGTCATGCAGCGCGCCGGTGCGCTCCGCGCGCAGCCGGACCTGCGCGGTCGACTCCTCGGCGCTGGCATACAGCACGCGGCGCCCGACCTTCGCACTGGATGCCGCGACCTCCAGCAGCAGGGTCGACTTGCCGACGCCGGGCTCGCCGGAGAGCAGGATCGCAGCGCCGGGGACGATGCCGCCGCCGAGCACCCGGTCGAACTCCCCGACGCCGGTGGTGCGGCGCGGTGCATCGGCCGTCGTCAGCTCGGTGATCGGCCGCGCGACCCGGTCGGAGGTCGGCTGCACCGGGGAGATCGCACGCAGGATGCCGGTCTGCTCGGCGGCCTCGACGACGGTGCCCCACTGCTGGCACGCGCCGCAGCGCCCCGCCCACTTCAGGGTCGTCCACCCGCATTCGGTGCACCGGAACGGCGCGGTCGTGCTCGGTCGTCGGGTGGCCATGCGTTCAGGCTAACCGCGACGTGCGACATCAGCCGTGCCGACATCCGGCTCTGCGAGTCCGCGCGCTGACGACGTCTCAGCGCAGCGAGTCGGCGACCTCGCGCAGTGCCGCGGCCGAGCGGTGCAGCAGTTCCAGCTCGTCACCCGAGAAGCTCGTCTCGCGGATCGGGACGGCACCTGCCGCGCTCACGATCGAGGGCACCGACAACGCGACGCCGTCGAGCCCGTGGAAGTCGCGCAACACCGTGCTCACCGGCATCACGGCGTGCTCGTCGCCCAGGATCGCCTCGACGATCCGTGCGCTGGAGAGCCCGATCGCGTAGTTGGTCGCGCCCTTGCCCTGAATCACCTTGTATGCAGCGTCGCGCACGTCGATCGCGATGGAATCCAGTTCGTCCTGCGACATCGGCGGGTGGCCCGGCGTCTCCCAGTCCAGGATCGGCACGGTGCCGATCGTCGCGCGCGACCACAGCGGGAACTCCGTGTCGCCGTGCTCGCCCACGATGTAGGCGTGCACGCTCGAGGTCGACACGCCCGCGCGCTCGCCGAGCTTCCAGCGCAGGCGGGAGGTGTCCAGCACGGTTCCGGAGGCGAAGATGCGCTCGGGCGGCAGCCCGGTCTCCTCCTGCGCGAGGACCGTCAGCACGTCGCAGGGGTTGGTGACGATGACGTAGACGGCGTCAGGGGCGACCTCGAGCAGCTGAGGCAGCATCGTCTTCAGGATGCCCGCGTTCACCCCGGCCAGCTCGATCCGGCTCTGCCCCGGATTCTGCTTCGCGCCTGCGGTGATGACGACGACGTGCGAGCCCTCCACCACGGAGATGTCGCTGCCGCCGATGATGTCGCTCGACCCGGTGAACTGCGTGCCGTGGGCGAGGTCGAGCACCTCGGCTTCGACCTTCGCGGTCGCGATGTCGTACAGCGCGACGTGGCGGGCAGATCCGCGGATCAGCGCCGCGTACGCGGCGCTCGAGCCGACGCTTCCCGCGCCGACGACGGTGAGTTTCGAGTTCTCGATGACAGCCATGGACTCAGTCTGTCAGCCACGCCGATCAGGATGCCGGGGCCGCCGGCGCCTCGGATGTCGCGGCGTCGTCGGGCTGCGGCATCCGGTTGCGAATCCCGAGGAAGGAGACCACACCACCCAGCGCGAGCAGCCCCGCGGTGAAGATCGCCGCACGGTGGAAGCCGGCCAGGTCCAGCGCGCCGCCGAGGATCGCCGCGAGCATCGCGATGACCAGGAGTCCGGCGACACGGGAGACCGCGTTGTTGACCGCGGAGGCGATGCCCGACCGGCTCGTGTCGACCGCGCCGAGGATCGCGGTGGTCAGGGGTGACACGGTCGTCGCCAGGCCGAGTCCGAAGACGATCATGCTCGGCAGGACCTGCAGCCAGTAGTTGAAGTCGTCCTGCACGCTCAGCAGCAGCAGCGCCCCGATTCCCATCACGATCGGCCCGATCGTCATGAACAGCCGCGGACCCCATTTGCCCGCGAGCGCGCCCATCCGCGAGCTCAGCAGCACCATCAGGATCGTCACCGGAATGCTCGCCAGGCCGGCCAGCGTCGCCGGCAGCCCGGCGCCCTGCTGCAGATACACCGCGACGACGAAGCCGTTGAGCGACAGCGCGGCGTAGATGAAGAAGGTGGCGACATTGCCGGTCCAGAAGTTGCGGATCTTGAAGAGGCCCAGCGGCAGGACGGGGTCGTGGACGGTGCGCTGACGGATGATGAACCCCACGAACAGGAGGATGCCGGCGACGAGCGGAATCCAGATGGCGGGCGAGAACCACCCGAAGTTGGGCTGCTCGATCAGCGCGTAGACGGCCGCGCCGAGCCCGAACGTGCACATCGCGCCGCCCAGCCAGTCGATGTGGACGTGTGGCTTGCGGTCGTCGTGGGCGGTGAGGCGTGTCAGCAGCCAGAGGGTGATGGCGATCGGGATCACGTTGATCACGAAGACGTAGCGCCACGACAGGAAGTCGACGAAGAGTCCGCCCAGGACCGGTCCGACCAGCATCGCGGTCGTCGTCAGCGCGGTCCACATGCCGATCGCCTTGCCCTGGCGCGGTCCGCGGATCGTCGAGGTGATCAGTGCGAGCGAACTCGGTACGAGGAACGCGCCCGCGGCGCCTTGCAGCGCGCGACCGATGATGAGGATCAGCGGGGTCGGGGCGAGGGCGATCGCGAGCGATGCGATGCCGAAGCCGATGAGGCCGATGCGCATCACCAGGATGCGCCCGTAGGCGTCGCTGACCGAGCCGGCCAGCAGGATCAGGGCACTGAGGGTGATCAGGTACGCGTCGACCACCCACTGCTGGGTGACCAGGCCGCCGCCGAGCTCCTCGCTGATGGCGGGGAGGGCGACGTTGACGACCGTCCCGTCGAGGAAGGCCACGAAGGAGGCGAGCGCGGCGATCGCCACGACCAGGCGCTGCTGGGGCTCGAGGGTGAGGCTCACTCCGCCAACCTAGTCCTGTGCCGGGCGGCCCGGGCGGGGTCGCGGCGGTCGTAGCCTGAGGGAATGATCGGATGTCGCATCCGATCATTCTCATGGAGGGCATCCGCATGGACTTCGGACTGCACGTCGCCGACTTCACCTGGCGCACCGGACCCACCCAGCTCGGGCCGGCCCTCGCCGCGCACGTCCGCAATGCGGAGGCCGCCGGCATCCAGCGCATCACGGTGATGGACCATTTCTGGCAGCTGCCGGGCATCGGTCCGGAGAGCCACGAGATGCTCGAGGCGTACGCGACGCTCGGGTTCATCGCGGCGCACACTGAGAAGGCATTGCTGCACACGCTCGTGACCGGGGTCATCTACCGTGAGCCGGCGCTGCTCGCGAAGCAGGTCACGACGTTGAACGTCCTCTCCGGCGGCCGTGTCGGGCTCGGCATCGGCGCGGCGTGGAACGAGCAGGAGTCGGCCGGTCTCGGGTTTGTGTTCCCGCCGGTGGCCGAGCGGTTCCGCCAGCTCGAGGAGACGATCCAGATCTGCCTGCAGATGTGGTCGGAGTCCGAGGAGCCGTATGACGGCGCGATCTGGCAGCTCGGGCGCACGCTGAATGCGCCGCAGAGTCTGACGCAGCCGCATCCGTATCTGATGATCGGCGGCAGCGGAGAGAAGAAGACGCTGCGCATGGTCGCCCAGTACGCGGATGCCTGCAACATCGGCTTCTCGCCCGAGTCGGCGCGTAAGCTCGAGGTGCTGCGCGGCCACTGCGCGGACGTCGGCCGTGACTACGACGACATCGAGAAGACCGCCATGATCGGCGTGAATCCCGAGTCGACCGTCGACTCGGTCGCGGCGACCGTCCGCGAGATCGCCGACACGGGCTTCACCGCGACCTACGTCTTCTCGGTCGGCATCGATGAGCCTGAGCGGGTCGTGGACCTGATCGCAGGAGCCGCCGCGCAGGCCCAGTGAGCGCCGCATCGGCGGGCTGAACGCCATGGCGCCCGCTGCGACCGGCGAGTAAAATCCGGTGCTGCGGCGGCCGGTCCTCCGCCGCGCGGTGGGGACGATGGCTCAGTCCGAAACGACGCTGCCGGTGATCCTGGTGGCGGACGAGGTGCAGGCGGCGCCTGCCGGATCGGTCGCGGACGCGCTGCATCGGCGGTACGGCCGCGACTACGACATCGTGCCCGCGGGTTCCGATGTCCGCGATGCGATCGATCGCCTCGCGACCGACGCGCGGACCCTCGCGCTGTTCCTCGCGGCCGACCCGTCGCCGGACGCCGACGGCGAAACGGTGTTCGGTCGTGCGCGGCGGATCTTCCCGGATGCGCGGCGCGGATTGCTGCTCGGCTGGGGAACGTGGGCGGATGCCGCGACCGCCGAGCGCGTGCTCGAGCTGATGTCGCGGTTGCAGATCGACTATTACGTCGTGCGGCCGGGCGGGGCAGCCGACGAGGACTTCCACGCGACGGTCACGGAGTTCCTGCGGGAGTGGCGCGCGGTGGCGGGTGGTCGCCGCGGCGCGATGGTGATCGGCGAGGAGCACGCGCCGCGGACGCATCTCCTCCGGGCAATGCTCACGCACCAGGGAGTGGCGGTGACCGTCGCGGATCCCGCGTCGGCCCTCGCGGTCGGCGTGCTATCGGAAAGCGGGACCGCCTATCGCGGCGTGCCTCTGGTTCGCACCGTGGACGGCCGGATGCTCGTCGACCCCGACGATGCGGAGGTCGCCCGTTCCCAGGGCCTGAGCACCGAGCTGCCGAGCGACACCGTCGACGTCGCGATCGTCGGAGCCGGCCCGGCGGGTCTCGCGGCCGCGGTCTACGCCGCGTCCGAGGGGCTGTCGACACTCGTGCTGGAGGGTTCGGCGCTCGGCGGCCAGGCCGTGTCGAGCTCGCTGATCCGCAACTACCTGGGGTTCCCTCGTGGTGTCAGCGGTGACGATCTGGCCAGTCGCGCGTATCAGCAGGCGTGGGTGTTCGGTGCGGGCTTCGCCCACTCGCGCACCGTCACCGGGCTCGAGATCGGTGACGACTTCGGGCTTGCGGTTGCGCCCGGCGATCTCGTCCGCGCTCGCGCGGTCGTGCTCGCGAGCGGTGTCTCGTATCGCCGATTGCGGGCACCCGGGCTGCGACGTTTCGTCGGGGCATCCGTCTTCTACGGCGCTTCCTCCGTCGAGGCCAAGGCTCAGCAGGGCAGGTCGGTGTGCGTCGTCGGCGGCGGCAATTCGGCCGGGCAGGCCGCGCTGCATCTGGCCAGGTACGCGGCATCGGTCTCGCTCCTCGTGCGGGGAGCGTCCCTGGCGGCGAGCATGTCGGCGTACCTCATCGAGCAGCTGGAGGCGCTCGGGGTGCAGATCGTGCCGGAGACGCGGGTGGTGGATGCCTCGGCCGACGCGCGGGACGAGCGGCTCGCCAGCATCGAGGTCGAGAACACCGCCACTGGTGAGCGGAGATCGTTGGCGTGCGAGGCCCTGTTCATCACGATCGGCGCACGGCCGCACACCGAATGGCTGCCGCCCGAGGTACTGCGCGATCAGTGGGGGTACGTGTTCACGGGGACCTCCGAGGCGGACGAGGACGCACCGGAACCGTGGGCCGGGCGTGCGGTGCCGGGTGCACTGGAGTCCTCCGTACCCGGGCTGTTCGCAGTGGGCGACACGCGTCGCAGTTCGGTCAAGAGGGTCGCCTCGGCGGTCGGGGAGGGATCGGTCGTGATCTCGGCGGTGCACCGATATCTCGGCGGTTGAAGCTCGTGACGGATGCCGGTGTGCGCAGCGCGGGCGAGTTCGCGCGCCCGCGCGGCGTGTCGTAAGCTATTCGACGGTGACGTGTCCGAGCGGCCGAAGGTGCAACTCTCGAAAAGTTGTGTAGGGTAACCCCCTACCGTGGGTTCAAATCCCACCGTCACCGCCAGTGTCCTGAGTCGCGTCATCGTTTACGAACGGTGCGCGGCTCAGGACTTTTTGTTGGGTTCGGTGGGTTGGCGGTGACGTTTGCCTGGTGAGTCGCGTCATCGTTGACGGGGCGGTTCACGGTTTCCGGGGTTGGTAGTCGCGGTTGGGGTCGATGGTGTGTTCGGCGATGATTTCGCCGGTGTTCGCGTTGCTGGTGACGACGTCGCGGTCGTGGATGAGGAGGAGCACGGGGGTGCCGGCGTGGGCTTTGCCGATGCCGAGGTGGCGGAGTTTCCCGGCGTAGCGGAGGGTGACTTTCCCGTCGCGGTCGACTTTGTCGGTGCGGGAGCGCCATTCGGATCGGGCCGGCCCGGTCGGGGTCGCTTTCGGCAGGGCCGTGTAGGCCTGCTCGGGGGTGCGTCGGCCGATCGAACGGTGCGGGCGCTGCGTGTTGTACCAGGTCTGGAACTGGGTCAGCAGGAGTTGCAGGTCGGCGATGGTTGCCGGGTGGGGGCGGGCGGTGAGCCAGCGTTTCAGGGTCTGGTGGAAGCGTTCGATCTTCCCCTGGGTTTGAGGGTGCCCGGGGCGGCCGTTCTTCTGGGTGATGCCGTGGACGGCGAGGAGTTTCTCGAACCCGCCGCGGGCGCCTTTGTGGCGGGCCAGGCGGGTGGTGAACACGAGTCCGTTGTCCGTGAGTGTGGACAGGGGTGGCCCGTATTGGCTGATCAGGTCGGTCATCGCGGTGACAACCATGGGACCGGTGAACGCGGGCGCGGCTCGGATGTCGAGTAGGAGCCGGGAGTGGTCGTCGAGGAAGTCGAGGATCTCGACCCGGGTGCCGTCGGTGAGGTACCAGTGGGTGATGTCGGCTTGCCAGCACTCGTTGGGCAGGTCCGCTTCGAACCGGATGTAGGAGCTGCGGGGGCGTTTGGATGGTGCGGGGATGACGAGCCCCTCGGCGTGGAGGATGCGACGGATCGTCGACGTCGATGGGGCTGGGCGTCCTTCCTGCTCGAGATGCCACGCGATCGTCGCCGGTCCCGCGTCGGCACCGTTCGCGGTCAGCTGGACGCGCAGAGCGATGACCCGTTCGCGGATCGCGGCCGGTGTCGCGCCGGGTCGCGTGCGTGGGGCCCGGGAACGCGGGGCGACCCCGTCGGGGCCGTCGGTGTCGTAACGGGTGACGAGTGCATGGACCCATTGGCGGGTGACGCCGAACCGAGCGGCGGCTTCAGCATGACTGAGGCCCTGCTCGCGAACGGCGCGGACGATGACGAGGTTCTTCGGCTTCACCACCGCATCGTCGGCGCTGCGACGCTGTCAACGATGACGCGACTCACCCGTCAACGATCACCACGAACGTCCCGTCGCCTATGACGCGACTCACCCGTCACCAATCACGACCACCACCAAGCGATCAGGTGTCAACGATGTCGTGAACCCAGACACCACCGTCACCGCCAGCTCAGAAGCCCCGAGATCCCTTGTAAACACTGGGATCGCGGGGCTTCTCTCACGCTCGCCCAGGCCGAGGTGGCGCTTCACTCGCCGCGACGCGTGCGCATCTGCGCCAGAGGGAGCGAGAGCCGCGGGTTTCCCACAAGCTGCTCCTCGTGCCGGTCGAGGAACGCCCAGTAGGCCTCGGTGTATGCCGAGTCTTTCGCCTCCTGCGCTGAGTTCCACCAGGAGCCCATCTTCTGCAGGTAGGCGCCGCCCGAGATGTATGGCTTGGTGCCGACGAGGCCGCCGTCGGCGTATTGGCCCATCCCCATGACGTTCGGGACCATGACCCAGTCGTATGCGTCGACGAAGAGCGAGAGGAACCAGCGATTCACCTCGCCTGGCGCGTAGCCCTGCAGCAGCATCCAATTGCTCAGCACCATCAGCCGCTCGATGTGGTGGGCGTATCCCCATCGGTGCACCCGGTCAAGGACGGTCCGCACCGGTCGCGGTACCTCCGCTGGGACGCCGTCGTTGGTGTACCACCATCCCTCGAGTCGTCTGCTCAGCCCCAACGCGTTGACGTGCTCGAGTTCGGGATGCGCTCGATACATGCCGCGCATGTACTCCCGCCACCCGATCACCTGCCGGATGAACCCCTCCACCGAGGCGAGCGGTGCCTCACCGTGTCGGCTGACGCTGTCGATGACCTCGTCCACGGTGAGCAGGCCGATGTTGAGAAGAGGCGAGATGACGGAGTGGAACAGGACGTGCTCATCCGCCGCCATCGCATCCTCGTAGCGGCCGAACTCGAGCAGACGCTCCTGGACGAAGTGATCCAGCCATGCACGCGCTGATTCCGGTGCCACCGGAAGCCAGAAGTCCGCAGCCCGACCGGGATGGTCGGAGAACCGTCGCTCTACCTCGGCCATCACCTCCCTGGTGATCTGGTCGGGCGCTTCGTGCGGCGCTGCCGGGATGTCGAGGCCGACCTTCGGCAGCGGATGCCGATTGTCCTCATCGAAGTTCCATCGTCTGCCTGCGGGCTTGCCTTTCTCCATCAGGATGCCGGTCCGGCGGCGCTGCCATCGATAGAAGTCCTCCATTCGTGCGCCCGAGTGCTCGAGAAACCAGCGGTCACTCTCGGCTTCGCTCGTGAGGAACAGGTTGTCGGGATAGGTCTTGGAGCGGAGCCCGAGCTGATCGCAGAGCCGGTGCAGCCGTTCGTCGACACCCCGATCGGTCGCACTCATCCACGCCAGGCCGTCGGGATGGTGCTTTTCGACAAGGCGGCCGACGCCGGCTGCGAACGAAAGGTCGTCGTCGAGGCGCACGTGCCGAACGGTTCTGCCTTCCGCCCGCCAGCGCTCCACGCTGTGTCGCGTGGCGGCGAGCAGAAGCACGATCTTGTGCTGGTGGTATGGCAGGCGTCGGAACCGCCCTGGCGATTCCACGATGAAGATCTCGTCGATGTCGGGATCCTCGAGGGCTGGGTGTTCAGCGAACTGTTGCGTAGCCAGGACGAGCGCTGCGTTCACGCCGGGCCCCTCGCGCGGCGAGCCGCCGCTCGACACTTCACGGAGCAGTAGTGCACTGCCTCCCACTGTCCGCGGGACGCCCAGCGCTTGCGGTCCGCGAACGGACGCCCGCAGTGCAGGCATTCCTTGGTCTGAGCAGGCGATCGGGGCACTGTCCTACCCAATCCGCCCCGGGGTCGATGAGGAAGGTGTTGACAGGGGCCGGGCCGCCGGGCAATGCGCATCGGCTCCGCAGGCGGGCTCGGAGACTCTCTCAGTCGGGGAAGCCGATGCCGGAGAGGATGAGGGGGAGTTCGTTCTCCCGCTGCCCCCGGTCCAGGACGAATTCGCTGCCGTCCTCGTTGCCGTTTCCCTGCATGGTGAAGGAGCTGATCTCGAAGGGCAGGTTGGTCGCGGTCAGCGGCGCGGTCCCGTCCATGAGGTGGAAGTGGAGGTGGGACTCGGTGGTGTTGCCGCTGTTCCCGGTGCGGGCGATCTCGTCTCCGAGGCGGACGTGGTCGCCGACCTGCACGGTCACCGAGCCGGGCTTGAGGTGCGCGTAGAACGCGTAGACGCCGTCGGCGATCTTCAGCACGATGTGGTTGCCGCCGTACTCGCTCAGCGGAAGGCCCTCCTGGAGGACGTGCGGCTCGGCGTCGGGGAGGTCATCGACGACGACCGCGACCTCTCCTTCGGCGACGGCGAGAACCGGCTGGTCGTACGTGTAGTAGTTCGCGTTGACGGTGGGGTCGCCGGCGAACGTCGATTGTTCGCCGTTTTCGACGAGAGGCCGGCTGAGGTCGAATCGGGACCAGTCGATCGCATACCGCTCCGCGGCGTTGATCCGTCCCCCGATCGGGATCATCGTCCCGCGGTGCGGGGACAGGCTGCAGCATGCGTTGACTGCGACCCAGTCCGCACCGGTCAATGGTGGCCCGACCACGACCGGGTCTCCTGCGCCGATCCGGGTCGTCGCATGGGCGGTCGCTTCGGTCGGGAAGAGGGTGGCGTAGTTCGCCTGCCCGGAACGCACCTCACCGAACGTCGCGGTGAGCTCATGATCGATCTGGCCGGGAACCGCGTCGCGAGACTCGAAAGTCGTATCCATCAGGACCACGGCGGTCGTTCCCGCCGGGATCTCAGACATCGCTTCGGGAGGGAACGGATAGTCGCCGATCGGCAGGGTGCGCGCGATGACGTCGGCGCTGGTCATCATGGAGATCTCGTCGCCGCCGGCGGAGGAGGTGATGCTGCTGATCGCTGCTGGTCGTGGTGACGAGTTCAAGATCTGCAACTCGTACACCAGGTGGTAGAGCCCATCCGTCCCCCGCACCGGCACGGGATCGCCCGCGACGCTCGAGACGATCAGAGGTGAGAACTCGTCGACAGCCTCCTCTTCCGGCATCTGCAGAGGACTCGGGGCCGACGCGCTCGACGTCGGGTCGTCGCTCAGGTCACTTGCGGTGCAGGAGGAGATGAGCGCGGCAGCCGTGACGGCGGAACACGCGAGCAGCAGACGAAGCCGGCGGGTGATCATGACAGGCAACCTGCCATAGGGTCGGCGCTCCCCTCAAGAGGCGCAAGCGATGTGACCGGCGGCACGGAGTCGAGAGGCGTCACCCCGTGCCTTTGAACGACGATGCGCTCGGATGCTCCCGCGGGGGGCGTTACCCCTTCATCCCGGAGAACGCGAGGCCTTGGACCACTCTCTTCTGCAACACGAGGAACAGGATCAGGACCGGCAGGGTAGCGAGCAGACTCGCCGCCATCAGCACGGAGTAATCGGTGGAGAACTGGCCCTGGAGTGTCGCCAGCCCTACGGACAATGGCATGTCTTTTGCTCGCGTGGCCACCACGAGTGGCCACAGCAGGTCGTTCCACGACCACAGGACAGTGATGATGATCAGCGCGCTGAGACTGGGGCCCACGAGCGGAAGCATCACGCGAAAGAACGTCTGCAAAGGATTCGCCCCGTCCAGCCTGGCGGCCTCCTCCAGCTCATAGGGCAGGCCGACGAAGGCCTGGCGCATGAGGAAGATGCCGAAGGCGCTGAAGAAGCCGGGCAGGGCGACGCCGAACGCGGTGTTCAGCAGACCGAGGTCTTGGATGATCAGGTACTGAGGGATGAGGTAGATCTGCGGCGGGACCATCAGCAACGACAGGACGATCGCGAACACGATGTTCTTGCCCCGGAACGGCATACGTGCGAACGCGTACCCGGCAAGAGTGCAGAGGATGAGCTGGCCCAGTGTGCGCAGGCCCGTGATGAGGATCGACACCCACAGCTGGTTGAAGAACGGAATCTTCTCGAACACCTCTGCGAAGTTGCCGAACTGGAGCTCTCCCGGCCAGAAGGTGGGCGGAACGCTCATCACCTGAGAGTTCGTCGACAGGGACATCAGGACCTGCCAGACGAACGGGAAGACCATGATCAGCCCACCTACCACGAGGAACACGTGGGTGAAAACCGTGCCGGCCCGCGGGGATCGCGACGCGCGAGGCGGGCGCGGCGCAGGGGGCGCGACCACGCCGGTCGGGATGCCGGGCACGCCCGGTGCGCTCGGTGAGAGGATGGTCGACTCAGTCAATGGTCGCCCACCGCTTCTGCAGACGGAATTGCACCGCAGTGACGGCGCCGATGACGACCAGGATCAAGACTGCTATCGCCGCGCCATAGCCTTTGTCGTTCGCCACGAAGGCCTCCGAGTAGAAGAAGTAGATCAAGGTCTGCGTCTGCGCCATCGCAGGATTCGCAGTTCCCATCAGGGCGAAGAGCAGATCGAAGACCTGGAACGCATTGATGGTGGTGATGACCACGACGAAGAAGAGGGTCGGGGCGAGCAGCGGCACCGTCACGGAGAAGAAGATGCGGATGCCACCGGCGCCGTCCAGCTGAGCGGCCTCGTACAGCTCCTGGGGGATAGCAGAGAGGCCAGAGCTGATGATGATCATGTTGAAGCCGATCGAGGTCCACAGCCCCACGATGCCCAGGGCGACCAGTGCGAGCCCCGGGGTCGAGGTCCAGTAGGGCCCGTCGACGCCGACCGTCGCAAGCGCGGCGTTGATGATCCCGAAGTCGCCATTGAACATCAGCCGCCATACGAGGGCGACCGCGACCGGCATCGCCACGTACGGCATGAAGAACAGCACACGGTATAGCTGTGCGAACCGCAGGCCCGGCCGGTTGATGAGGCTGGCGGCGACGACGGCGATCGGGACGCCGAGCAGGACGATGAGCGTATAGCCGACGGTGTTCAGAATCGACGTGACGACGGTGGGGTCACTGAACAGCTTCTCGTAGTTCGCGGTCCCGACCCAGGTCGAGCCTCCGAAGACCCCCCACTCGGTGAAGCTGAAGTAGGCGGTCTGCAGGAGGGGCCAGACGTAGAAGACCGTCAACCCCAGCACAGCCGGCGCCGCGAACACCCAGCCCCACAGCAGCCCGTCGCGGCGGCCTCGGGCAGGACTGCCGCCGCGGCCGCGGCCGGGTGGGCGAGAAACGCCCCCCGGCCGCGACTTCAGCTTCGGTGAGCTCACTCTTCCGCCAGGAGTTCGTTCATCCGCTCGGCCAGTTCCTTGGCGACCTCTTCAGTGGGTCGTTCGCCCGAGAAGGCCTGCGGCAGCAGTTCGTATTCGAGCTCGCGCCACGCTGTCGTGTTGTACGACTCGGGGTCGGGCACCGCGTACTCGGTCGCGTCGAGGAACATCTGCAGTCCGAACGTCGGCTCGGAGTCCACCCAGGCCTGCTGCGTGCCGTTGAAAGCCGGAATCGCCGCGCGCATGTCGGCCGAGATCAGAGCGGCATCCTCTGAGCCGAGGTACGCCTGGAAGGCAGCGGCGGCTGCCTTGTTCTTGCCGTCTGCTGCGATGACGTTGGCCACACCGTGGATCACGGTTGCTGCCTTTTCCTCGACGGGCATAGGCGCGGTCTTCACATCGGCGGCAACGGGTGATGCCGCGATTTCGCTCGCCAGCCAGCTGCCGGCCCAGTAGAACGCCGCCTTGCCGGACGTGAACCACTGGTTCGGGAGGGTGTCTGAGAGCTGCTGGACGGACGGGGACGCCCCGGAGGCGATGAGATCCGTCCAGTACTGCAACCCGGCAATCGTCTTCGGATCGTCATAGCCGGACTTCTTCATGTCGTCCGAGATGACGTACCCGCCGGCCTGGAAGATGGTGTCGTAGTAGCTCTGCTGGCCGGTCAGCTCGGCGACCACGCCGTAGGTGCCCTCGGCCGCGAGGGTGTCGCTGACAGTCTGTGCGGCGACGGCGAAGTCGTCCCATGTCCAGTCGGCGGTGGGCTCGGCCACGCCTGCCTTCGCGAGCAGAGCGGTGTTGTACCAGACGCCGATCGTGTCGAAGTCTTTCGGAACGCCCCACTGAGTTCCGTCCAACGTGTACAGCTCGTTAAGGGCTTCGGGGTAGTTCGACGGGTCCACCTCGCCGCTCTCGACGAGCGCGTCGATCGGCTCGAGGAGCCCGCTCGGTGCGTAGACCTTGGCGTTCGGGCCGTTCATCCAGAAGACGTCTGGCAGCTCCTTGGCCGAGCCCTGCGTCTGCAGCTTCGTCCAGTATTGGCTGAAAGGAGTCACCTCGACGGAAATGCTGACATCGGGATGCTGCTCGGTGAATGCGGCGGCCATCGCCTCCATCGCCGGCTGCTGTCGCTCATCCCAGATCGCGTACGTGAGTTCGCCGCTGAGCTCGCCGTCGGCGGAGTCGTCCGTGCCTGGTGCGGCTCCGGCGCATCCGGTCAGGGCGACGAGCATCGCGGAGCCGAGTGCGGCCGCAGCGAATTTACCTCTCATGACTGTGTCTCCTTGTGTTCAGGTGATTCGGGTCGGGTGGTGCAGGTCGGAACTCAGCGGTCAGCGCTGTGGAGGATCTTGTGCTGTCCGTGTTCGAAGTAGCGCGAGACATCCGGGTCGATGGGCGGAATGTCCTGAGGCGCGGAGCCGTCGCGGAGCGAGTGCGTCGCGGAAACGCCCACCGCGACGGCCTGACGGCCGCCGACGACCGAGGTGACCGGCGCGGCACCCGATGCGACGAACCGGAGGAACTCGTCGACGCAGTCGTGGTCGGCCGAGTCGTGACCGAAACCGGCTCCGGTGAACGCGTACTCGGCGTCGCCCGTCGGGTTGTACCCGGAGCGCTGCTTCCAGACCCTGACGACACCATCGCCGCTGTCGCCGAAATTCTCCGCTCGGCCTTCGGTGCCGATGACGGTGAAGTTGCGCCAGTAGTCGGGAGTGAAGTGACACTGCTGGTAGCTCGCCATCGCCCCGGACTCGAGCCGCATCAGAACCATCGACAGGTCTTCGACGTCGACGACGGGATTCAGGCCGGTCTGCGCGAGCGGCGGCCAGTTGTCGAGTGAGAACCACTCCTTCATCCGCTCCCCCGCCCTGTCCCGTCGGTCGGCGATGCGACCGTAGACGAGAAGGTCGCCCATCCCGACGACGCGATCGGTATACGAGTCAGCGAGCCAGTGCATGAAGTCGATGTCGTGCGCGGCCTTCTGCAGCAGCAGTCCGGTCGATCGGGCGCGGTCGGCATGCCAGTCCTTGAAGTAGTAGTCCCCGCCGTGCCCGACGAAGTGCCGGCACCAGATTCCTCGTACCTCGCCGATCTCGCCGCTGCTGATGACGTCTTTCATCACGCGTGCCATCG
Source organism: Microbacterium pygmaeum (assembly GCF_900100885.1). Lineage (NCBI taxonomy): Bacteria > Bacillati > Actinomycetota > Actinomycetes > Micrococcales > Microbacteriaceae > Microbacterium > Microbacterium pygmaeum. The sequence continues at coordinate 210,544 of NZ_LT629692.1, read as the reverse complement.
GGGTGTGGCGCATATTGTGGCCGACGTAGATCCGCGTGCCGGTTCGCGCTGCGGTGTCCAGGATGGCGTCGGCGTCCACGACGGTGGTCGCGATCGGCTTCTCGAGGTAGATCGGGATGCCCCGTTCGAGCAGGTCGATCGCGATGGCGGCGTGAGTGTCATCGGGCGTGGCGACGATGACAGCGTCGACATCGGCGCTGCTCAGATCGTAGTGGTCGGTCAGAATCGCGACCGACTCGCCGAAGTCGGCGCGAGCATCCCTCCGGCACCGTTCCGAGTGCTCCACGATGCCGATGAGCGACGCCGGCGTCGAAACGTTCTCGGCCCATCGTGCGAGGTCGCGACCCCGAACCCCGTAGCCGATAACGGCTACGCGGAGCGGCGCCTTTTCCTCGGGGATGGGCGAAGCCACCATTTCGTTCTCCCTGCGCTCAATTGACGTTTACTGCACGCTTTACGCCATGTTGAAGCACAAACGAGCACACTGTCAACAATTTTATGCAAAAGTGTGCAAACTTCGCCGTGCTGGGCGATGCGAAGGGCGTCAGGCGCAGATGACGCGTACGCCGGCAGAGCGGAAGCGGTCGACAAGCTCTGATGAAGCCTCGTCATCTGTCACGAGAACGTCGACTGCGTCGATGCCGCAGATCCGCGAGAACGACCGCATTCCGAGCTTCGTGCGGTCGGCGACGACGACGACGGTGCGCGCCCGCTCGACCATGAGGCTGTTGATGATCGACTCATCCTCGTTGTGCCCGGTCAGTCCGTGGACGGGGTCGACCGCGTCCACGCCCACGATCGCGATGTCCACGTGGACCTGTTCCAGAACGTGACGGGCGTATGGGCCGATCAGCTCGTAGGAATGCGGATGCGGCACACCGCCGGTGGAGACGATCTTGATGTTGGTTCGTACGGCGAGCTCGCTCGCGATGTTCAGGGCATTGGTGACGATGGTCAGGCTGCGTCCGTAGAGGTCAGGCTCACCCGCCCGGGCCGCCAGAGCCCGGGCGACCTCGGTCGTCGTGGTGCCGCCGTTGATGCCCACGACAGAACCGTCAGCGACCAACTCTGCCGCCGCGGCGGCGATCCGCTGCTTCTCGGACGCCTGACGCGAGGACTTGTAGCGAAGCGGCAGGTCGTAGGACACGGAATGGGACACCGCCCCGCCCCGGGTTCGGACCACCATCTGCTGCTGGGCGAGCTCGTCCAGATCGCGGCGGATCGTCGCCGCAGAGACGTCCAACGTCTCGGCGAGGGATTCCACCTGAACCGAGCCGTCGGCGGCGATCGTCTCGAGGATGCGCCCCCAGCGGTCTGTGCGGTTCACTCGTATCCCCTCGTGTCCCTTTCAGCATAGAGCGCAAGCTGTGCACGTACGAGGATGTTTTGCCGCCCTGTTTGCACATATCTGCACGGAATATTGACTTTACGCGCAACTTCCTGCATCGTGTGGGTACGTTCTACGAAAGGAACCGATCATCAGTTACGTCGCTGCAGAAATCGCGAGCCAGCCCGACAGCTGGTGGCGCGCGACCGATCTGGCATCACGATTCCGTGATCTTCCCATGCGCGGGGAGCGCGTCGCCGTGATCGGCTGCGGCACCTCCTGGTTCGTCGCTCAGTCCTACGCGTGGCTTCGCGAGAACAGCGGCGCCGGCATCACCGACGCTTTCGCGGCGAGCGAGCATGCGCTGGCGATGCGCGACTACGACGCCGTGCTCGTCATCAGTCGGTCCGGGACGACCACCGAGATCCTCGACCTGGTCGAGTCGCTTCGCTCGAGCAGCCCCCGCGTGATGGCACTGACCGCAGATCGCGATGCAGCGCTGGCTTCCCTGGTTCCCCACGCGGTGACCTTGGACTGGGCGGACGAGCAGTCCGTCGTGCAGACACGATTCGCGACAACCGCGCTCATGGCACTGCGTTCGTCACTGGGCGAAGACGTGTCCGACGTCATCGATGCAGCCCGCGCTGCCGTTGATGAGCCGCTGGACCCGCAGCTTCGGGCATCCGATCAATTCACCTTCATCGGCCGCGGATGGAGCGTCGGCATCGCGAACGAGGCCGCGCTCAAGCTCCGCGAAGCATCGCAGCTGTGGACGGAGTCGTATCCCGCGTTGGAGTACCGCCATGGGCCCATCAGCATCGCGCAGCCCGGCCGCGTCGTCTGGTCGCTCGGCAGCGCGCCCTCGGGTCTGGCCGAGGACGTTGCGAACACTGGTGCGCTGTTCGTCGAAACGCTCAGCGATCCGCTCGTCGATCTTCTGCGCATCCAGCGCCTGGCCGTTGACCTCGCCTCTGATCGTGGGCTCGACCCCGACCACCCCCGCAGCCTGACGCGCGCGGTGACCCTGGCGACTCGCTGACCGATGCTCGAGGCAGTCCTGGCGGTCGACGTCGGCGGTACGCGCATCAAGGCGCACTGGCAGGATCCCGAGGGTCGGCTTCTGAGCGAGTGGGTCATACCGACTCCAGCGCGCGATGACCCATCGGACACCATCGACGCGATCGTCGACCTGGCCATCGATGGCGCCCGTCAGACGCCGGCGGGGATCCGTCCCGTCGCGATCGGTCTCGCCGTTCCAGGACTCGTCGATGAACGGACCGGCCTCGCGATCCACTCCGAGAACCTCGGCTGGCGGGATGTCGACCTCGCCGCGCGCTTTCGCGATCGGACGCAGCTTCCGGTCGCGATCAGTCAGGATGTCCGCGCCGGTGCCCGCGCCGAATCGTACTCCGGGTCGGCCCGAGGCGCCTCGTCGACGCTGTTCGTGCCGATCGGCACCGGGGTCGGCGCGGCGATCGTGCTCGACGGCGTCGTTCGCGCGGGGCCGAACAACCGCGCGGGCGAGATCGGCCACATCCCCGCCGGTGGGAGCACCCAACCGTGCATGTGCGGACGAAGCGGATGCCTGGAGTCGATCGCCTCCGCCTCAGCGATCCGGTCGCGCTACAACGCCCGAATCCGCGACGCCGACGCCCCGGTCGACGGCGCGGCGGAGGTCATCGCGCGCGCAGGGGCGGGCGACCGCGTCGCCGCAGAGGTCTGGGGCGACGCGATCGATGCGCTCGCAGCGTCGTTGAGTGCCGCGGACCAGATTCTCGACCTCGATCTCATCGTGATCGGCGGCGGACTGTCGCTTGCGGGCGAAACGCTGCTCGGGCCGCTTCGTCTGCACCTGGCGCAACGCGGATCGGCCTCCACCGCTGTCGTCGGTGCATTCCACCGCGACCTCGCGGGGGCTGTCGGGGCCGGGCTGCGCGCTTGGGAGCTGGCGAGGTGACCGACCGGCGGAGGGAAGTCATGCTCGGCGATGTCCTGCTCAGCGACGCGCGCATCGTCACGCCGGACGGCGTCATCGACCGCGGATGGCTCGCTGCGACCGAGGGTCGTATCGCCGCTGTGGGCGCCGGGGACGCTCCGCGCGGAGCCGAGTCGCTCGAGGGTGACTGGGTCCTCCCCGGTTTCATCGACCTTCACGTACACGGCGGCGGAGGTGCCGCCTTCACGGAGGGTGCGACCGCCGCGCGCACGGTGGTCGACGCACACCGTTCCGGCGGCACGACATCGATGCTTGCGAGCGTATCGTCCGCCTCCATCGAACGACTCGCCGCCCAATGTCGTGACCTGGTTCCGGTCTGCGAGTCCGGCGACATGGTCGGCATCCACCTCGAAGGGCCCTTCCTGTCAGCCGCGCATCGCGGTGCGCACGATGTCAGGTCGCTCCGCGAGCCCGACCTCGATGCTCTGAACGTGATCCTCGATGCGGCTCAGGGATGGATCCGCACAGTCACGCTTGCGCCCGAGTCGGCGGGCGCCGACGAGATGATCGCCCATCTGGATGACCGCGGGGTGGTGGTCGCCTTCGGTCACACCTCCGCGTCGGTCGAAGAGATGGTCGCCGCGCTGAGCGGTCGCCAGGGGTACATCACCCATCTCTTCAATGGCATGCCACCGATCCACCACCGTGCGCCCGGCGGTGCGGTCGCCGCGCTGATGGACCCGGACTGCGTCGTGGAGATCATCAACGACGGATTCCATGTGCATCCTGACATGGTCCGGTGGGTCTTCTCCCAGGCTCGCGATCGCGTCCTCCTGGTGACGGACGCCATGGCCGCGGCCGGGCTGGGCGACGGCGACTTCGTGTTGCAGGGCTCCACGATCGAAGTGCGCGACGGTCGCGCCTGGTCGCCGGGCGCGCACTCCCTCGCTGGGAGCTCGATCACCATGACCGACGCCGTCCGCCGAGCCGTGCAGATCGGCATCCCCATCACCGAGGCCAGCGCCGCGGCATCGCGGCTGCCCGCCCAGGTGCTGGGGATCGACGGAGACGTCGGCTCGATCCAGATCGGCCGACGCGCGGATCTGGTCGTCCTCGGCGCTGATCTCCTCCTCGAGCGCGTCTACCGCGCGGGCCGACTGGTCGGCTGACACCGTGCTCACGATCACGCTCAACGCTGCGCTGGATGTCACCTACGAGGTCGCCGCACTGCAGCGCGGGGAGAGTCACGTCGTGCAGAAGGCGACCGCGCAGGCCGGTGGCAAAGGCATCAACGTCGCTCGTGTGGTCTGCAGCCTCGGTCGCACCGCGACCATCACCGGGCTGATCGCAGGGACGACGGGCGCCGCGATCCGCGATGACCTTCGTCGCTGCGGACTGTCCGAGGACCTGGTCGACGTCGGCGGCGAGTCACGGCGAACGATGAACGTCGTCGACGCGCACACCTCGACGATCTTCAACGAACGCGGTGACGCGCTCGTGGTCGGTTGGGACGTGGCACAGGAACGGATGCTGCGCCTCGCCCGGTCGCACCGTGTCGTCGTCGCGTCGGGTTCGGTGCCCGCAGGCGTGCCGGTCGATGTGTACGCCCGCATCGTCCGGGCTGTCCACGATGCGGGCGGCGTGGTCATCGTCGACGCGACGGGCGACGCGCTGCTGGAGGCGGCACGCGGGGGCGCGGACATTCTCAAGCCGAACGCGCAGGAACTGCTGGCCGCAACCGGCCGGTCGAACATCGACGACGGGATCGCCGACTTGATCGATCTGGGTGCGGGTGGCATCGCCGCATCGCTCGGCGCCGACGGCATCCGATTCCAGTCTCGCGATCGGGTTCTTCACGCCCGCCCGCACAGCGACGTACACGGCAATCCCACCGGCGCGGGTGATGCCGCTGTCGCTGCACTCGCGATCGGGCTCGAAGAGCAGTGGCCGCTCTACGAGTCGGTGCGGCATGCCGTGGCGCTCTCCGCGGCCGCCGTCGCGCATCCGCTCGCCGGCCACGTTGACCACGACCTCTATTCCCGCTCTCTGCCCGCCGTGACCATCGAGGAGCTGACCGCATGACACTCGTCTCGACGAGATCGCTGCTGACCGAAGCGGCGAATGCCGGCGAGGGGATCGCGGCCTTCAACATCATCACGCTGGAGCAGCTCGAGGCGGTGCTGCATGCCGCCGCCGATGCCGACCGACCGGTCATCGTTCAGGTGAGCGAGAACGCGATCCAGTTCCACCTCGGCGATCCCGCGCCGATCCTGCGCGCCGCGACGGCCGCGATCGGGTCATCTCCTGCACGCGCGTCGCTGCACCTCGACCACTCGATGTCACTCGAACTGTGCAAAGCGGCGGCGCGCGAGGGCGCGTCCTCTGTCATGTTCGACGCGTCACACCTGGACTTCCGCGACAACGTCGCCGCCACGCGCGAAGCCGTGCTGTGGGCAGAAGGCGAAGGCATCCTGCTCGAGGCGGAACTGGGCGCCATCGGGGGCAAGGGCGGGGCGCATGCGCCGGGGATCCGCACTGATCCCGGTGAGGCCCGAACGTTCGTCGAAGACACCGGGGCGCACGCCCTCGCCATCGCGGTCGGCAGTGTCCACGCACAGCAGGAGCGGACCACCCGGCTCGACCGGGATGTGATCGAGGCGGTCCGTGCGCTCGTGGACGTCCCGCTGGTGCTGCACGGTTCATCGGGGGTCCCGGACGACGAGCTGGCCGCCGCGGTGCGCAGCGGCATCACGAAGGTCAACATCGGTACCGCGCTCAACGTGGCCTTCACCGGGAGGCTGCGCGAGCATCTGGTCTCGCACGAGGGACAGTCCGACCCGCGCCCAGGTCTGCTGGCCGCCCGCGAGGCGCTCGCGCAGATCGTCGCGCACCTGCTCGACGTCGTGCGGTCCAGTTCGCAGAGCGTCGGGGCGCGGCGGTGAAGCGGGATTCCGACGCACCACTGTCCGGCCGCGATCTGCGGGGGATCGAGGGTCTGGCCGAACTCGTGCGACCGGATCCCTTCTCCTCGCTCGCGGCCGATCGCATTCCCGGCGCACTGTCCGATGTGCTGGGCGTTCCGGACCTCACCGTGCCGGTCGCCGTGACCGAAGGGGAGACCTGGACTCGTGACGGGGTCGATGGCGTCCACCTCCGCTGGAACGTCGGGTTCGGCCCCGACACCGACGCGTGGCTGCTGCGACCGGCCGGCGACGCGTCGACCCTCCCCGGCGCGCTCGCGATGCACTGCCACAGCGATGTGAAGTTCTACGGCAAGGAGAAGATCGCCGATGGTCCCGGTGAAGTCGCGCCGGCGGTTCGCGTCCTGCGTTCCGAGGCCTACGGAGACCGAGCCTGGACGAATGAGCTGGCCCGCTCGGGGATGGCCGTCCTGGTCCACGATGTCTTCGGCTGGGGGAGCCGCCGGGCATCGGTCGACACGATGCCGCAACGCAGCGAGCGATACGCCCGACTGAGACTGGCCGAGGCCGCCGCCCGAGGCGACGAGCTGGGCGAGTCTGCTGCGTATGAGATCCATGCCGCGCCCCACGAGGACGCGATGGCCAAGACCCTCGGGCTGCTCGGAACGTCGTGGGGTGGGGTCGTCGTCCGGGAGGACCTGCTCGCGATCGACGTGCTTGCGGGCAGGCCCGGTGTCGCGGCCGGAGGCGTCACGGTGCTGGGAATGTCGGGCGGAGGCGCCCGCGCCGCCCTGGCGTCCGCGTTGAGTGACAACGTCCGGGCGGTCGGGATCATGTCGATGATGTCCACCTTCGATGCCATGGTGGACGGCTACGTCCACGAGCACACGTGGATGATGCTGAACCCCCACATCGGACGCGCCGGCGAATGGCCCGACATCGCGGCCGCGCGGGCGCCGCGACCGCTGTTCGTCGGCTACGCCACCGCCGACGACCTGTTCTCGGTCGCGGGCATGCGCGCCGCGGACACGCGCCTGCGCGAGCGCTACCGAGATGCCGGGGCGGAGGGCTCTTATCGCGCGTGCTGGGTGGACGCGCCCCATTCGTTCGGAACCGAGATGCAGGACGCCTTCCTCGCATGGCATCGCGACGTCATCGCGGCCCTCTGAACCCGGCCAGCGCGCTTGCCACGGCGACGCCGACCAGACCCATCGCGACCACGGTTGCCGGGACGAGGCCGCCCGCTTCGATCGCGAAGCCGACGGCAGCGCTCGAGATGCCGACTCCGGCGGCGGATGCCGTGTTGATCCAGGTCAGACCCTGGGTGAGCACGCGTCGCTCGATACTGGCCTCGACGATCTGCGACGAGGTCGCGACCAGTGGAGCGATCGCGATCCCACCGATGAGGACCGCGACCGCGAGGCCGAGCAGCGAAGGCCAGAAGACCGCGAGCACCAGCGCGCTGAGCAGCACCGCGGCGGCTGTCAGCTGCACGGCCTGGGGCCGGAGCCGGCTGGCTGAGGCTCCGTAGACCAGTCCGCTCACCAGGCTCGCGACGCTCGTGGCGGCCAGGACGAAACCGGCGATGGCGGGGATCCCGTTGCCGGTCGCCGTCGCCGTGACGAGGATCGGTGCGGCGCCGAAGAAGCATCCGAGACCGAGGTTGACGCCGACCGCCGCCAGGAACGCGGGTGAGCGCAGGCCGTTGGTCCGGCTGTGTGGTCGGATTTCGCTGCGAGGCGACCGCGCCGCTGGTGACGGGGCGGTCGCGGTCTGCGCCGCGAGCACGAGGCAGCCCACGACGAGCAGCACAGCCGCCACGGCCGAGCCCGCCCAGGGTGCGACCAGTCCGCTCAGCACCGTCACAACCGGTGGACCGATGATGAACACCGCGTCGTTCACCGCTGCCTCGAGCGAGAACGCGACCCGAAGGTCGCTGCGCTCCGGGAGGATGTGCACCCAGCGCGCGCCGGCGAGCGCTCCGGGCTGCGCGACGGTCGCACCGGCGAAGACGGCTGCCGGCACCGACAGGGCGAGGCTCCCACTCGCTGCGGCGAACATCGTGAGGACGATCGCCATCAGGTGCGCGCCCGCGACAGCAGGGAGGATCCGGCCTTGACCGAACCTGTCGATCAGTCTGCCGACCTGTGGTCCCGCGATCGCCTCGGCGGTCGCGAACACACCGGTCACCGCACCCGCGAAGGCGTAGGACCCGGTGAAGCCATGGACCGAGAACAGCATGCCGATCCCGGTCGCCGCCACACCCAGCCGGGCGACGATCGCAGGGACGAAGAACCCGACCGCGCCCGGGAGACGCAATATCCGTCGGTAGGCAGTGAACCCCTGCGGGCCACGGTCGCCGGGCCACGAGGGATCAAGACGGTCATCGTTGCGCGAGCCTGCCATCAGCGGGCGCCTCCACGGAGACCAGCCGCGTCGGCAGACAAGTCGGCCTGAACTTCGACGTGGGCAGCCTGATTCCGCTGTTACACACCAAGGTGCAACTCCCACGGTAGCATTCCCAGCCCCTGATTGGTATGACCCATAAGGTATGAGTATGACCAATCGTCCCATCTCGTCGACCGGCTCTGCAGACGCCGTGGATCAGGTTCGTCTGCGCTCAGTGCGATTGCCCCTCCGCGTCCCCGTGAGCGACGCGAAGGTCTTGAGCGGGCGGCAGCGGCCGATGACGGAAGTCGCGCTGCTGTTCGCCGAGGTGCTTACCACCGACGGCGCCGCCGGAATGGGATTCAGCTACTCCAAGCGAGCCGGCGGCGATGCGCAGTTCGCCCATGCCCACGAGATCGCACCTCTCCTGATCGGGCTCGACGCCAACGACATCCAGCGCAACATGCTCCAGCTCGTCTGGGCGGGCGCCTCCGTGGGTCGCAGCGGCATCGCAACGCAGGCGATCGCCGCGATCGACAACGCGCTGTGGGATTTGAAGGCCAAGCGATCACGGCTGTCGCTCGCCAGATTCATCGGCTCGCACCACGACGCCGTCCGCTGCTACAACACGTCAGGCGGGTTCCTGCACACTCCGATCGGCGCCGTCATCGACAACGCGCTCGCCGCCGTCGAGGGTGGCATCGGAGGAATCAAGGTGAAGGTCGGTCATCCGGACGCGCGCCAGGATCTCGACCGCGTGCGGGCCGTGCGGGATGCGCTCGGCGCGCACGTGCCGCTCATGGTCGATGCGAATCAGCAGTGGGACCGGCCGACCGCGCTCAGAATGGGCCGCGCACTCGAAGAATTCGATCTGGTGTGGATCGAGGAGCCCCTGGATGCCTACGACGTCAGTGGGCACGCCGAGCTCGCGCGCGCCCTGGACACTCCTGTCGCGACGGGGGAGATGCTCACCAGTGTGCGTGAGCACCGGGATTTCATCGACGCCGGAGCGGCCGACATCATCCAGCCGGACGCGCCGCGCGTGGGTGGCACGACCCAGTTCCTCCGCCTGCTCGCGCTGGCTGACGAGGCCGGCGTGGGGGTGGCTCCGCACTTCGCGATGGAGCTTCACATCCACCTCGCCGCCACGCACGCCAGCGAACCGTGGGTCGAGCACTTCGATTGGCTGGAGCCGCTGTTCAACGAGACCGTCGAGGTCACGAACGGCAGAATGATCGTGCCGACAGGGCCCGGAATCGGCCTCACCCTGAGTGAACGCTCTGACGCGTGGACTGTGGCGGACGAGGTGATCCGGTGAGCTTCCACGGGGGTGCTGAGCAGGCCCGGGCCTCGGATCGGGTTGCAGAGGAACTGCTGCTTCTCATCCGACGTGACCGGATCTCGCCAGGTTCACGTCTCGCGCCCGAGACCCGGCTGGCCGTCGAGTTCGGAGTGAGCCGCACGGTCATCCGCGAGGCGATTTCGCGTCTGAGAGCAAGGGGAGTGCTGCGGTCCGAACAGGGGCGCGGCACGTTCGTCCTGACCATTCCGACCCGGGCCGGCGCCGCTTCCTGGCCAGTCGCTGGCACCGATGTCGCCGGGATGCTCGAGTTCCGAGCGTCGCTGGAGTCCGAATCGGCCGCACTGGCGGCTCGTCGGCGGTCGCCCCTCCACGTCCGTCGGCTGACAGCGATACTCGATGGCGCGGACCTGTCGAGTCCGGCCGCCGCTGTCGAGGCGGACTGGGAATTCCACCGAGAGATCGCCCGCACGACCGGCAACGGGTATTTCGTCGCCGCGCTCGAATCGCTCGGTCCCGGCTCGATCATGGTGCCTCCCGCTCGGCTCGGCGAAGACGACGCAGCGCTGGCCCGAGCATGGGAGGAGCATCGCGCCGTGATCAGGGCGATTGCGAACGGAGATGCGATGACCGCCGGCGCGGCGATGCGCGCGCATCTGCACAATTCGATGGACCGAGTGGATGTGCACCCTTGACCGGTGAGCTGCCGTCGATCGCCGCGCGGCGGGCCATGACGCGCGTCGGCCGCCCGTGCTGAATCCCTCCGCGGGGGACCCGAGGCACTTCGAATGGTCGCTGGCGCACACCGACACGATGTTCCCCGTCGAAACGGTCCGCGCGTCCGCGTCGCCGGCGGATCGGAGCGCAGCGGCTCCGGCGCTGCGCCCGCGGTATCGATTCGCCGGAGTGGAGCGGAGCATCGATGATCTCATCGAGCGCACGAACACCACGGCGATCGCCATCCTCCGCGACGGCGAGCTCGTGTATGAGGCCTACCCGGGCGCGTTCGCCGCGCCGGACGTGCGATTGCGCATGTACTCGGTGACGAAGGCCGTGACATCGGTCCTGATGGGTATCGCCCTCGATGAGGGTCTCGTAACCTCCGTCGCAGAGCGCGTGGTGACCTACCTGCCGGAATTCGCGCACACGTCCTTCCACGACGCGACCCTCTTCGATCTGCTCAACATGAGCAGTGGCAGCGCCTTCACGGAGGCGTTCGACGATCCCACGAGCGAGATCCATCGATGGCGAAGATCCGTAGCCGAAGCAGATCCGCGGCAGATGGCTCGGACGTTGCGCACCCAGCATCCGGCCGGCGTGAGCTTCAGCTACTCCTCGGTCGACTCCGCCGTGCTGGGCTGGGTGCTCGAGGCGGCGAGCGGGATGACGTTGGCGCAGCTGAACTCGCAGGTGCTGTGGCAGCCCATGGGTGCAGAGTCGAACGCCTACTACTACACCTCACACCTTCAACCTCGACAGCACTTGGCCGGTTCGGCCTTCTGCGCCACAGTTCGCGATATAGCCCGCTTCGGCGACCTCGTCCGGCGCGGCGGGGTGGCGAACGATCGCCGGATCGTATCGGAGGAGTGGATCGCGCGCTTCCACCGTCCCGAGCGGGATCATCTCCGGCGGGGGCGTTTAGGCCCGCACCTGGAGAACTACGCCTACAGCTACAAATGGTGGAGTTCGCGCCGTGCTCCCGGGGCGATCATGGCTCGCGGCATTCACGGTCAGTACGTCTATGTCAACGACGCGTCCGGTGTGGTGATCGCGCGGGCCGCGTCGTACGCGCGCCCGGAGGACGCCGCGCGGGACGAGGAAACCGAGGTCGCCTTCAACGAGTTCAGTCGCATGCTCGCTGCGTGAGGTGGACTCTCCCGAGGGCGCCGGAGCCGCACGGCACGAGTCCATCTCCGGCCACTTCTATGCTGGCGGGATGGACGTCGTCTGGATCGTGCTCGGTATCGTCATCATCCTGATCGCGATCGTGGACACCTTCATCTCGGTGCTCAACTACAACGAGCGCGGACTGGTCGTCAATCATGTGGCCCGCGCGACCTGGGTGATCGTGCGCACCGTGACGCGCCGCCTCCCGCGCCGGTGGCGGCAGCTGGCACTTCGGCAGGTGACCGGCCTGGTGACGGTGAGCGTGATCCTCACCTGGCTGTCCGGTGTGATCCTCGGATACGCGCTCATCTACTACGGCGCGATGGGGTGGGGCGCGATCGACATCCGCGGCGGCGCGCCCGAGGGCTTCTGGGGCGCGCTCTACATGAGCATCGGCCAGTTCTCGACGGTCGGCGTGGAGGACATCTCGGCGGTGCACCCGGTGATCGACTTCCTGACCGTCCTCGAATCCCTGAGCTCCGTGGTGCTCCTGTCGATGATCGTCGCCTTCCTGCTGAACGTCTTCAGCGGCATCCAGATGCTCCGCTCCCTGTCCGCGGACGTCTCCCGTCCTGGCGAGGGCGATGCCACCCCACTCGCCGCGCTCTACCCCTTCTTCCCGAACGGCGAGCCGTCGGACGTCGAGCGGTACCTCACGAACACGTGGGGCGACATGAACCTGTACGGCGACGTGCTGCGGCAGACCCGCACCACCTACTTCTTCCAGAGCGGCGACGAGCAGTTCTCCGCTCCGTTCGCCCTCGGTTCGATCGGCCAGATCGTCGGCGCGCTGCGGTGGGGTCTCCCGGTCGGCGAGTACCCGGTCTCGCGCCTGCCCGGGCTGTTCCGCCTGGAGGAATCCCTGGCCGCCGCTCGCCGGTGGATCACGACCGAGATGCTGCGCCTGCCTCCGCTCGTTCCGCCGACCCCGGTGTCCTCGGCTGAATTCGCGCGCCAGCTCGGCGCCGTGCGCAGTTCGCCGGACGACGTGCCCGGTGTCGACCCCCTCGTCGCCGAATTCGACCACATGTGCCGGGCGGTCGCCCGGCTCGTCTCCCCGACGCAGGACGATGCTGTGGCGCGAAGCGCCGATCCCGCGGAAGCGTATGAGCGGTATGTCCAGTGGCTCCCGTTTGGCGCGGTCTCCGCACGGTTCGACGCGGCGCTGAGCCGCGACCTGGACTACCAGCCCGAGGACCGTGATCCGACGTCGCTTCCTTTCACCGCCGCCGGCGTCGCCCGATCGCTCCCGATGCCGAGCTGAGTCGACTCCGGCTCGAAGATAGGGCATCCTCCCGATGGGGGTGCGATGCCTTAGCGAGCAGTCTCTCCTCAGGACAGCGGACCTGAGGAGAGATCATGTACGTCAGCGAAGGAACATTCGTCCACCTGCAGCAGGCGGCCGATGAGCAGCTCAACCGCGAGCTCGAGTACCGCCGGATCGCCCAGGAGCGCGAACCGGAGACCGCCGAAGCGCACGGCCACGGACTGCGGAACGTCATCGAGCGCCTGCGCCACACGGAGCAGCCCGCAGCGCCCCGCCTGCTGCACTCCTGATGACCCTCATCGAGCCCGCTCCGGGGGGCTCGCACGCACCACGACCCTCCGACCCATATGTCGGAGGGTCGTGGAACGATGGGCTCATGCGAGCCACGGTCAGCCCTTCGCTCGTCGGCCGGCAGGCCGACTTCGAGGCGCTCGAGGACGCCTATGCCGACATCGTCTCGGGCTCGACCCGGACGCTGCTGATCGGTGGCGAGGCGGGCATCGGCAAGACCCGACTCGTGGCCGAGTTCCTGCAGTCGATGCCGCCCGAGGCGATCGTGCTGCGGGGCCAGTCCGTCGACTTCGATCGCGACGCACCGCCGTATGCGCCGATCCTGGCGGCGCTCCGCTCCCTCGCTCAAGAGGTGGGCGAGGCGGCGCTCTTCGACGCATCGGGACCGGCGCGCGACGCGCTCGCCCTGCTCCTGCCCGAACTGAGCGCCGGTGATCAGTCGAATGCGCCGGTACGCGGTGGTGCCGACCGGCTGTACGACGCCGTTGCCGAAGTCCTCGAGAATGTGGCGGCGGTGCGCCCCGTCGTACTGCTGGTCGAAGACCTCCATTGGATCGACCCGCAGAGCCTCGGCCTGCTGCGCTTTCTGATCAGGGTCGTCGAAGACTCACGTCTGCTGATCCTGCTCACCTTCCGCAGCGACGAGCTCGGTCGCGGGAGCGCGCTGCGGGCGCTGCTGCCCGAACTCGACCGGAACCGGCGGGTCGAGCGACGCGAGCTGGCCCGCCTGGACCGCCGGCAGGTCCGCGAGATGGCGACCGCGATTCTGGACTCGCCTCCCGACGAGGACGAACTCGCGCAGGTGTATGTGCGGACGGAGGGAGTTCCGTTCTTCGTCGAAGAGCTCGTCTGCTGCAGCGGCGTGCGGAGCATCGACAGCTTCCCGGACTCGCTCCGCGACATCCTCCTCGCCCGCTACGAGCAGCTCGGCGAACCGACCCAGCGCATGCTGCGGCTGCTGGCGGCCGGGGGCGTACGGGTCGAGCACGAACTCCTGGTCGAGGTCTGCGACGAATCCGCCGAGGCGATCGACCTCGCCGCAGGGGAGGCGATCGCCGCCAGCGTCCTGGTGGTCGACGGGACCGCCTATGCGTTCCGGCACGCGTTGGTGCGCGAGGCGATCCACGATCAGCTGCTGCCGGGCGAGCGGGTGCGCTTCCATACGCGCTATGCCCAGGCGCTCGCCGTCCCGTCCGGCGGGGGTGGCGCCGACGCCACCGCGATCTCGTACCACTGGATGGCCGCGCACAACGTCCGAGAGGCCTTCATCGCATCCCTCGCCGCCTACCAGCAGGCGAGGTCCTCGTTCGCCTTCGCGACGGCCGCCACGATGGGCGAGCGGGCTCTCGAGCTGTGGGAGCAGGTCTCGGATGCGGTCGAGCTCGCCGGCCGGACGAAGGTGGAACTCCTGGGTGAGATCTCCTACGTGCTGCGCAACGCGGGCGAGAGCGAGCGGGCGATCCTGCTGATCGACGAGGCGATCGCGCTCTCCGACCCCGCCGACGCGGCGGCGTACGCGCTCCTGCTCCGCAACAAGGCGTCGTATCTGGCGAACATCGGCCAGATCGGCTCCATCGATCTGCTGCGTCAGGCGCTCGCCGTGCTGGAAGGGCAGCCGCCCAGCGTGCTGCGTGCGAACGTGCTCGGTGAACTGGCCGCACGTCTCATGCTCATCGCCCGTTTCGATGCGGCGATCGAGATGGCCGACGGCGCATTCGCCGAGGCGAGTGCGGTGGACAACCGTGCGCGGATGTCGGTGGCATCCAACATCCGCGGCTTCTCGCGACTGGCCAGCGGCGACATCGAGGCCGGCATCGCGGATCTCGCGCTCGCTCGCGAATACGCGGTCGGCAACGATTCGGCGCGGCTGCGCTACTGGGTGAACCAGTCGGACGCGTTGAATCTGCTCGGGCGCTACGAGGAGGCGGTTCGCACCGCCGAGGAGGGCGCCGAGCGGGCGAGGCAGCGCGGTGTGGAGCGCACCTCGGGCGCGGTGCTGCTCTCGAACGTCATCAGCCCGCTGTACGCACTGGGACAGACGCAGCGTGCTGACGAGATGCTCGATCGCGCGCTCGAGCTGGATGCCCCCATCGGCTTCAGCGCGCCGCTGCGACGACTGAAGGTGCACGCCGTGCTGTGGTCAGGCGACCGTCCGCTCGCGGAGCGGCTGCTGCGCGGCTGGGACGCGTCGCTGCGGCAGCAGAGCCGGTTGGACACCCAGGCGCAGCTGGGCCTTGCGCTGGTGAGCGGCGAGCTCGCGCTCGCGCGGGGTGACGCGGCGGCGGCGTGGTCTGACGTGCGCGTGCTGATCGAACCGGAACGCCATCCCTTCGCCGCCTACGACCTTCCGCTCGTGGCGCTCGCGGCGCGTGTGCTGGCCGCTGCGCGGGTGACGGGCAGAGCGCTGTCGGATGCGAACGGCGAGCCACGGTCGAGTGGAGCACTCGAAGGCGACGTCCGCATCGCGCTCTCCGCCGCGAGCGTCTGGCCGACAGCACCTGCCTACGCGGCGATCGTGGACGCCGAGCTGGGCGGCCCGCGCGGCACCGGAACGGATCCCGAGCTCTGGCAGATCGCCATCGCCGCGACGGCAGACGCCGTCGCGCCGGCGCAACTGCTGCCGTATGCCCAGTTCCGGCTCGCCGAAGCGCTCGCCAACGCGGGTGATCGCGCGGGCGCGCGCGCTGCGGCGCACGCGGCGCGCGACCGGGCCGAGTCCATCGGCATGGGCCTCATCGTCGACAGCGTGACGGAGCTCGAGCGTCGGGTCGGTGCGGCAACCGCGGATCACCGCGATGCGCCGGCGGATGCCGCATCCCTCGACGCCCTCCTCACCGAGCGCGAGCGGCAGGTGCTCGACCTGGTCGCGCGGGGACTGAGCAACGGGCAGATCGCCGAGCAGCTCTTCATCAGCACGAAGACCGCGAGCGTGCACGTCTCGAACATCCTCCGCAAGACCGGCGCGACGACCCGCACCGAGGCGGCGTACCTGTCGGCTCACGCGTCGCCCTGAGCAGCGCACAGAGGATACGGCAGGTGCCCCATGCATTCCTGCTACCTCAGAGACGAACGTCGGGTTCAACGAAGAACCCGTCATCGGAGGCTGTCATGGCAATCATCCTGCTCATCATCATCGCCGTCGTCGTGCTCGCCGCGGTCGCCGCGACGCTTATCGAGGTCGTCCGCGACGGCTACCACGCGGTGGCGACCCGGCGCGATCTCGTCCGGCTTCCCTGAAATCCGCAGCGGGGCGTCCCCACCGGGCACACTGGGCGTTGACCGCCCGGTCGCACGGACGAAGGGAAGCTGGAATGGAACCGTCGGAGTCGAACGCGCCGCACCTCGCGACATTCCCGCGGGAGGCGCAGGGGATCACCCCGCTGCGAACTTGAGCGGGGCGAGCCCGCCGGGAGCCGGATCCAACGCCGAGAGCGCGAGCGCGAGGACCGCGCCCACCAGACCGATCGCGACGATCACCGCCCAGGCGCCCCGGGCCCGCGGTCCGAACGCGAGGCGGCTCAGTCCGAGCAGCAGCATCCCCAGCACGCCGCCCGCGGTGTTGACGATCACGTCGGTCAG
Organism: Microbacterium pygmaeum; assembly: GCF_900100885.1. NCBI lineage: Bacteria > Bacillati > Actinomycetota > Actinomycetes > Micrococcales > Microbacteriaceae > Microbacterium > Microbacterium pygmaeum. The sequence continues at coordinate 193,648 of NZ_LT629692.1, read as the reverse complement.
ATCCGCTGCCCCGATCGCGAGAACCCACTGCGCGGTCTCGAGCGCGGCGCTGAACAGCGCCACGCTGCCGAGCGTCTTCCACCACGACCAGGACGGCGCGATCAGACCCATCAGGATGCCGAACGGCACGAAGAGAACGAGATTCGCCAGGACCTCCCGAGGCGCGTTCGAGCCGAGACCGTCGGCGGCCACGAACGGGACGAGCTTGAGCGTCCGATCCTCGGCGCCGCCGATGTACGGTGCGTGCAGCTTGAAGAGAACGAGCCACACGAGCAGGGCCAGATACGCGACGAACATTCCCGTCACCAGCACGTGCCGCGGCCGAATGGCGGCATCCCGGTAGACGGTCATCGCTGCGTCCTCGGATCCTCGGTCGGATCGGAGTACGACGCCGGGCAGCCGTCGGTGATCGCCTCGGGTCGCAGCTCGAAATGCCACATCTCGTTCGCGTAGGTCTGGCACAGTCCGTAGGCCGCGCCGTACTGCGACAGCCAGGACTGCGCATCGACCGGCCCGATGTCGATCGCATCGCCCGCCACGTGGGCTGACGTCTCCGCGGTGAGCACCCACCGCGCCGCCTCCGACTCGGAGCCGTACTGCGCGAGCGCATCCTGCAGCAGCTGATCCTGGTACGCCGCCGATCGCCAGCCGCTGTTGACGATGAAGCGGATGCCGTCCGCCGACGCATCATCGGCGGCCGCGCGCACCGCCTTCAGCAGGTCGGCGTGGATATTCGCCACGGCCGGGTACTCGCCATCGAAGACGCCGACCCCGTCCGGCAGGATGCCGTCCGCCTCGGTGAGACCACCCGCACCGCCCGGTACGCCAGGTGACCCTTGGTGGGGCCCGTCGTCGAACGCCGGGGTCACCGTCGAGGAGAACGTCGGCGCCTCTCCCGACGATGCCGCCTGCGAAGCGACGATCCCCGCGATCGCGGCACTGGCCATCAGGACCGTGGCCGCTCCGGTGGCGAGGATCCGGCGTGGGCGTATCCGAGTCGTCTGCGTCATGCACCCACTCCAGGCGAGGCGCTGTTGCCGGAGCGTATGCACAATCGCATACGCCCGCGATATGCCGGCTTCGTAGCATGGAGCCCATGCGTGTGCTGATCGTCGAGGACGAGCCCTTCATGGCGGAGGCGATCCGCGACGGGCTGCGCCTCGAAGCGATCGCCGCCGACATCGCCGGCGACGGCGATACCGCGCGGGAACTGCTGAGCATCAACGCGTATGACATCGCGATCCTCGACCGCGACATCCCCGGTCCTTCAGGCGACGAGATCGCCGAAGACCTTGTCGCCTCGGGCAGCGGCATCCCGATCCTCATGCTGACCGCCGCCGATCGTCTCGACGACAAGGCCTCCGGCTTCGAGCTGGGAGCCGATGACTACCTGACCAAGCCGTTCGAGCTGCGCGAGCTCGTCCTGCGGCTGCGTGCTCTGGACCGACGGCGCGCGCACAGCCGACCGCCCGTGCGCGAGATCGCGGGGCTGCGCCTCGACCCGTTCCGGCGCGAGGTCTTCCGCGACGGGAGGTACGTCGCCCTCACCCGCAAGCAGTTCGCCGTGCTGGAGGTCCTGATCGCCGCCGAAGGCGGCATCGTCAGCGCCGAGCAGCTGCTGGAGCGGGCGTGGGACGAGAACGCCGACCCGTTCACCAACGCGGTGCGCATCACCGTCTCGGCACTTCGGAAGAGACTCGGCGAGCCGTGGGTGATCGCGACCGTGCCGGGCGTCGGCTACCGGATCGCGGCGGACACGGATGCCGCGCCCGCGGCGAGCATCCCATGATCAGAGAGCGCGGGCTCAGCGTCCGGGTCAAGCTCACCCTGAGCTACGCGGGCTTCCTGCTGGTGGCCGGCGGACTCCTGCTCGCCGTGGTGTGGGTGTTCCTGTTGCGCTACGTGCCGTCGGGTCCGATCTCGGGCGACGGACCGTTCATCCCCAACCGCGGAGACCTGGTGCGGGCATTCGTCCCGCCCGCAGCGTGGGCGCTGGTGTTCCTGCTGGTGTTCGGGCTGGTCGGCGGGTGGATCCTGGCGGGCCGGATGCTGGCTCCGCTGGCGCGCATCACCGCCGCGACCCGCAAGGTGGGGGAGGGGTCGCTCTCGCACCGGATCGACCTCGAAGGCCCCGACGACGAGTTCCGCGAACTGGCCGACAGCTTCGACGCGATGCTCGCCCGCCTCGAGGCCCACGTCGCCGAGCAGCAGCGCTTCGCAGCGAACGCCTCGCACGAGTTGCGCACCCCCCTGGCGATCTCGCAGACGCTGCTGGATGTGGCGCGGAGCGACGCCGACCGCGGACCCGACCCGCTGCTGGACCGGCTGTACGCGGTGAACGCGCGGGCCATCGAGCTCACCGAGGCGCTGCTGGTCCTGAGTCGCACCGACCGGCGCGCGTTCGTGCGCGAGGCGGTGGATCTGTCGCTGCTGGCCGAGGAGGCAGCCGAGACCCTTCTGCCGCTCGCCGAAGCGCGACGCGTGGTCATCGAGACCGACGGGGATGTCACGCCGGCGGTCGGATCGCCCGCGCTGCTGCTGCAGCTGACCACGAATCTCCTGCACAACGGGATCGTGCACAACGGTCCGGACGGTGGGGTCGCGACCGTCACGACCGCGATACGCCGCGAGGCGGCCGTGCTGACCGTGGAGAATTCCGGTCCCGTCCTTCCAGCGCCGCTCGTCGCCACGCTGACCGAACCGTTCCAGCGCGGCACCGAGCGCATCCGCGCCGACGACACCGGGGTCGGCCTCGGACTCGCGATCGTGAAGAGCATCACCGACGCGCACGACGGTGCGCTGGATATCGTCGCGCTGCCGGAGGGTGGTCTGCGGGTGACCGTTCAGCTGCCGCGCCGGCCGCGGCCGGCCGCTCGGCGGCCCACCGTCGTGACGTAGCTGTTCTGCCAGCTCCAGAAGTCTTCGTTCTCGAACAGCGCCATCGCGTCGTCCCAGACGCGTGGAGAGATGAAGCCGGATGCCAGGAGGCGGTCGTGCAACTCATGCATGGTCGAGGAGAGGTAGCGCGCGGTGAGCGAGCCGCCGCGGTACAGGATCGTCTCTCCCCAGGCCCGCACGTCTTGCAGGCCGAGTGCGATCATGCGGGCAGCGATGCGACGACCGACGAAATAGTCGATGTCCTCGCTCGCCGCCCATGCCAGCCAGCCCTCCCAGAAGTCACGCAGTTCCGGATTGTCGGTTGCGAGCACCGGATGGAAGTCGGGCTCTTCCAGCACGAGCCATCCGCCCTCCCCCACCGCCTCAGCCAGTCGGCCGAGGACGGCCGTGCGGCCCGGGAGATGGTGCAGCAGAGCCCGCGCGACCACGAGGTCGTACCCGGATCCGAGTTCGTCGCTGGTCACGTCGATCGCCTTCACCTCGACGTTGGGCGCCTCCACTGCCCGGATCAGGTCGGGCGTGAGATCGCTGACGATCACCGAGCCGGTCTCCCCGACCTGTTGGCCCAGCCATCGGGAGACGCTGCCGTTGCCCGCGCCGACTTCGAGACAGCGCCACCCTTGCCCGACGCCGATCTGCCGCAGGCGGAAGAACAGCTGCGGGTCGAGCATCTGCGACATCAGGGCGAGACGGTCGGGTTCGCCGCTCAGATCGTGCGGAAGTGCGTATCGGTCCATCTCATCGCCCTCACTCAGCCGGTCCGATCACGTCGTAGAAGAGGTGCGTGACGCCCGTCCCCACGACGACCCGCTGCTGTTCGAGCTGAACCGGTGATCCGTCGAGCTCATCGAACAGGCGGATGCCGCGACCGAGCAGTACGGGAGTCAGATGGATCCAGAGCTCATCGAGCAGCCCGAGTCGCAGGCACTGCATGGCGATGTCTCCACCGGCCACTCCGACGGGCCTGTCGCCGATCGCCGCGGCCTTGGCCTGGCGGATCGCGCTCTCGACCCCGTCCGTCACGAAGGTGAAGGGGCTCTCGCAATCGCGCCACTCCTCCGGCACCTCATGGGTGACGATGAAGCTCGGGATCCCCATCGGATCCTCGCCGCCCCACGCCTCGGCGTCATCGAAGGTCACCCGCCCGGTGACGTTCGCGCCGAGCTCGAAGGCGGCGCGCACGATCGGGGCGCTGACCTCATCGACGTGGAACGTGAGATCGCTGTGCGGCATCTGCACCGCGACCTCCCCGCCGTCGTACCAGGCGTGCACGTGTTCTGTGGAATGCTCGGGCGTCGCGACGAAACCGTCCAGCGACATCGACATCTCGACGACGACTTTCGACCGATCGCTCATGCGGCCGCTCCCTCCGTGTGCCGACCTCCGTCCACGGTAGAGCGCTCGGCCAGCTGTCGCTACGGGGTCGCCTGCGCTCGATGGATCGCCACACCGCGGCTACGACTGTGCGAATCGTGGGCCGACGAGTCGAGCCGACAGGTCCCACAGCCGTTGCGCATCCTCCATGCTGCGCAACGGCGCCCACAGGTCCTGGCGTACCGGCGGTCCCCCGATGACGCGCTTCGGACCGTAGAATTCGTCGCCGCCGGCGTGCGCGTCGGCTGCGGCCAGCAGGGCGGGCAGCGCCGCGCTGTCCACGGTGCCCGTGATCCCCACGCGCGACATCAGCTGGATCAGGCGTCGTGCGCCGGTCGCCCGTTCGCGGCCCATCGCGGGCTGCGCTGCGAGCAGATTGGTGGGCGAGACTCCCGGGTGCGCCAGGTTGCTGGTCACCCCCCATCCCTCGGTGCGGCTGCGCGCGTCGAGGTCACGGGCGAAGAGTCCGACGGCGATCTTCGACTGGGCGTACGCCTTCATGCCGTCGTACGTGCGTTCCCAGTTCGGGTCGCTCCAGTTGATCCCACCGCTGCGTGCCGCCACGCTGGTCTGGTGCGTGACCCGGGCGCGCCCTGCACGCAGTAGCGGCAGCAGCCCGAGGGTCAGTGTGAAATGGCCCAGGTGGTTGGTGCCGAACTGCAACTCGAAGCCGTCGCGAGTGGCCTGATGGTCCGGCGGCGTCATCACCCCGGCATTGTTGACGAGCAGCTGGATCGGCCGGCCCTCGGCGGCGAGCGCGTCCACGAGGGCGGCAACCGACTCGAGTGACGAAAGGTCGAGTGCGCGGATGGTCACGCGGGCGCCCGGCACCCGGCTGCGGATGAGATCTGCGGATGCCTCGCCCTTGGCGATCGTGCGGACGGGCAGCACCACCTCGGCGCCGGCGGCAGCGAGTCGGGTCGCGATCACCCGCCCGATGCCGTCGCTTGCGCCGGTGACGACGGCGAGGCGGCCGGTCAGGTCGGGGATCTGAAGTTCGGTAGTCATGAGACCACCCTCGCGCCGCCCCGCGGAAGGATGCAGTGCCTCCTCATCCACTGACCCGCGATCCACCCCTCGGGCGCAGGCGTGCGGGGGAGGGTCAGGCCAGCGACTGCGCGCCGATCACCGACAGCAGGCGCAGCTTCTCGTAGCTGGTGCTGCCGGGCTCGGCGGTGTAGACGAGCAGCCGATGCGACTGATCCGGATCGATCAGCGTCTGGCAGTTCAGCTCCAGCTCTCCGACCTCGGGGTGCGTGAAGCGCTTGAGGTCAGGCGGCCGCAGACCGACCTCGTGCAGGTCCCAGAGCCGGCGGAATTCGGAACTCTGTGCGAGCAGCAGCTCGGCGAGCTCCGCGGCGCGCGATCCAGGGCCGCGGAGCGTCACGAGCTCACGCAGGCCGGCCGCGTATACGCGGGAGAGCAGAGCCTGCTCCTCGGGCGGGTACGGCGCACGCGCGGCGGGGTCGCTGAACCACCGGTACCCGATGCTGCGTGCAGGACCCTCGCGATTCGACGCGCTTCCCAGGAGTGCCACCCCGGTGGGCGTCTGCCGCAGTGTCTCCCCGACTTCGCTGACGATCTCGGCGGGCGTGTCCTGGAGTCGGTCGAAGATGCGCAGCAAGCCCGGGCTGACGTGGTCGCTGGAGGATCCGCGTGCCGGCGGGTTGTGCCCGGCCAGGCGGAAGATGTGGTCGCGCTCGCCGACCGTCAGGTGCAGGCCCTGGGCGATCGAGGCCATCATCTGCTCCGAGGGCTGCGGACCGGTCGCCCGCTCCAGCCGTGCGTAGTAGTCCGTGGACATGTGGGAGAGCGCGGCGACCTCTTCGCGGCGCAGGCCGTCCGTGCGCCGCCGCGGGCCGCGTGTGAGCCCGACGTCCTCCGGCTGCAGCGACTCGCGCCGGCGCCGCAGGAACGCCAGTCCTTCGCGATCCATGCCACCGCCCTCCCGCCTGCCAGCGTACGGGTGGGCGCGGGCGCCAGCCATGGCCCGGTGATCCACCCCTGCAGTGGTTCCGGTGGCGCGGCAGAGCGTGTGTCTCAGCGCAGCTCGAGCGTGCGGGCGTCCGACACGTTGCCGCCCACCTCGATCTGCTGGCCGAGATACCGCACGTGCGTGTGCAGCAGCGATCCCTGTCCCTGCACGATCTGCAGGTCGCGACCCAGCTCCGCGCTGAGCCGCACCGCGGCGGCTCCGGTGGCTTCGTCCTCGCGGATTCCCAGATCCGGGGCGAACATGCGCGCCCGCACCCGGTGCTGGTCCTCATCGATCCATGCCCACAGGTAATGCAGCCCCTGCGCGAACGCATCGGGGTCGACGGCGCGCAGCTCGTGGGCCGAATCCAGCTGCTGGAACTCGAAGGCCGGCGTCCACTCCGGCATCGCCGTGACGAATGTGCGTTCGCCGTCGAAACGAACCCGCACGCTTCCCGCGGGGACGTGAATCGCCTTCACCTCGTCGCCGTTGCTGCGCAGCCACGCCGCCAGGCCCACGGTCGGGTGCCCGGCGAAAGGCAGTTCCTGGGTCGGGGTGAAGATCCGGGCGGTCGCGACACCGTCGACGCCGTCGATGAAGATCGTCTCGCTGAAGCCGAGGTCGGCCGCGATCTGCTGCTCCTGCTTGCGTGTCGATGAGGACGCCCAGAGGATGCCGAGCGGATTGCCATGCTGTCCCTTGTCGTCGACGAACACGTCCACGACGTTCGCAAGAATGCTCACGGATCGATTCTTACAGGGCGGCACTGCAGCCGCGAGACGATCACGGGATGTGCCAGAAGCGGGTGCCGAGGCCGCTCGCGCATGTAGCCGCCCCTCCGCGTGCATTGCGGGATCCGTCGTCGACAAGGGGCAGTAGGCTCGGGCGCTATGGCCGCAGGCGCAGTGATGTACACGTTCGCCGTGCAGCTGGCCGACGTCGACCGCGGGATCTACGACGAGCTGAGTCTGCGCGCGGCGCGGCATCCGTCCGAGACCGACGCTTACATGATGACCCGGGTGCTGGCGTACTGCCTCGAGTTCGACGATGGCATCGTCTTCGGCGAGGGGATCTCGGCGACGAACGAGCCGGCCGTCCTGATCCGCGATCTGACCGGTCGCATCACGGCGTGGATCGAGGTGGGTGCCCCTGACGCGGAACGCCTGCACTACGGCAGCAAGCTGGCAGACCGGACCACGGTGTACACGCACCGTGATCCGGCCAAAGTGCTGGCGCCGTGGGTCGGCAAGCGGATCCACCGGTCCGAGTCGATCGTGCTGCACAGCTTCGATCCCGGCTTCGTCGACGGCGCAGTCGCCGCGCTGGAGCGCCGGAACACCATGACGCTCTCGATCACCGAGCGCCAGCTGTACCTCGAACTGAACGGCGTGCACCTCAGCTCGGCGGTCCACGACCACCCGCTGGAGTAGTCGGACACCCGACTGAGAAATCGGTTACCGAAACCGGCCGCCGAGGAGCCCGGTCGTGTGAGCATGGGATGCATGGACTACACGTACCTCGGACGCACCGGAACCTCCGTCTCGCGCATCGTGCTGGGCACGATGAACTTCGGCGACCGCACCACTGAGGAGGATTCGTTCGCGATCCTCGACCGTGCGATCGAGCTGGGCATCAACTTCATCGACACGGCGAACGGCTACGGCGGGTCGGGCGGCAGGGGCGCCACCGAGGAGATCATCGGCCGCTGGTTCGCGGCACGCCCTGGCGTGCGCGATGACGTGGTCCTGGCGACGAAGGTGCACTCGCCGATGGTCGACCCGACGCCCGACGGCGATGTCGTGAACGCTCGCGGCGCGTCGGCGTGGCAGGTGCGGCGAGAGGCGATCGGCTCGCTGCGGCGCCTGCAGACGGACCGCATCGACCTCTACCAGTTCCATCACATCGACCGGCACATCTCGTGGCCAGAGCTGTGGCAGTCGATGGAGACGCTCGTCGCCCGTGGCGAGGTCGTGTACACCGGCAGCTCCAACTTCGCCGCGTGGAACATCGCCCAGGCCAACGAGGTCGCGCAGCAGCGCCACTTCCTGGGGCTCGTGAGCGAGCAGTCGCTCTACAACCTGACGCAGCGATCCATCGAGCTCGAGGTCCTGCCCGCCGCGCAGCACTACGGTCTCGGCATCCTGCCGTGGTCGCCGCTGGCCGGTGGACTCCTCAGCGGCGGGTCGAACGATGCGAAGGCGCGATCGAACACCGAGCGGGTGAGCTCGGCGCGCGCGGAGCGCCAGGAACAGCTGGACGCCTACGACTCCTTCGCGCGAGAGCGCGGCTGGACGCCGTCGGCACTCGGTCTGGCGTGGCTGCTGCACCAGCCGGGCGTGACAGGGCCGATCATCGGGCCCCGCACCGTCGAGCAGCTCGAATCCGCGGTCACCGCGCTGGAGATCCACCTCAGCGAGGACGACCTGCGCAGCCTCGACGAACTGTTCCCCGGCCCGGGCGGACAGGCGCCCGAGGCGTACGCCTGGTAGCTGCGCGCCGCCCGGTCAGGGCGACGTGAGGATGACGAGCTGCTGCGTCGCGCGCGTCATCGAGACGTAGCGATCCACCGCGCCTTCGATGCCGTCGCCGAACGCATCCGGGTCGACCAGCACCACCAGATCGAACTCGAGCCCCTTCGCCGATTCCGGTGTCAGCGAGCGCACGCGCGGCCGGGCGACGAAGGATCGGCTTCCGATCACGCACGCGATCGCGTCCGGGTGCCGGGACTCCCATTCGCCGAGCACCGCGCCGAGTTCGTCGATCGCGCCGCGTCGGACGGGCAGCCCGCTCCCGCGGATCGAGGTGGGGACGTTCGCATCGGGGATCGCCGCCCGGATGACGGGTTCCGCCTCGGCCATGATCTCTTCGGGAGTCCGGTAGTTGACCGTCAACGGGGCCCGCGTGATCCGGTCGAGTCCCGCCGACGTGAGGCGCTCCTCCCACGTCCGCGTGAAGCCGTGCCGGGCCTGGGCGCGGTCGCCGACCACCGTGAAGCTGCGCGTCGGGCATCGCAGCAGCAGCATCTGCCACTGCGCGTCGGTCATCTCCTGCGCTTCGTCGACGACGATGTGGGCGAACGGCCCGGCGAAGCGGGGGGCGCGCACGTCCGGCTCGCCGGCGCCGTCGATCAGCGTGTACTGGAAGTCGTCCCTGCGCAGCATCGACATGACCTGCATCTCGGAGTCATCCGCGGCGATCAGGTGCTCGATGACCTCCGCCATCTCCGCCCGCTCGGCGGCCTGACGCGCCTCCCGCCGGCGTCGGCGCACCGTCGCCTCGGCGTCACCGAGTCGAAGGCGCGCGGCATCCAGCAGCGGCAGGTCCGCGTCCGTCCAGGCGCTGCCCTCGGCGCGCTGCAGCACCCGCACCTCGTCCGGCCCGAGCCAGGGAGCGCAGCGACGCAGGTAGGCGGGCACCGACCACAGCGTGCCGACGACGTAGTCGGCCTCCAGCAGCGGCCACGCCCGGTTGAAGGTGCGCATGAGCCCGTCGTCGGCCAGCAGAGAGCGGCGGAGGGCAGCGAGCGGGACCCCGCCCGCCGTCTGATCCGTCGCGCTGTCGAGGAGGATGTCCAGCAGGGCCTCGAGCACGTCGTCGCGGGCTTCGTTGTGCGGGACGCCGGACTCGGCGGCCTGGAACGCTTCGGTCCACTCCTCGGGTCCGATCTCCAGATCCAGCCACGGGGTCTCGACGCGGAGGCGGACCGTCGGCGGCTCCTCGTAGAGGCCGACCGCCGGTTCGATCGCCGCGATCATGCGCGCGCTCGACTTCAGCCGCACCACCTCCGTATCCGCTTCCGCGACGGCGGCAGCACCCTCCGGCACCAGATCGCGCAGTGTGCACAGCTCCACGCCGTCCTCGCTGAGCCCCGGGAGGATGTCGGAGACGTACGCGAGGTAGGGTTCGTGCGGCCCGACGAACAGCACCCCACCACGACGGCGGTCCACACGCGGGTCGGAGTACAGCAGGTAGGCCGCGCGGTGCAGCGCCACCACGGTCTTTCCCGTGCCGGGTCCGCCGTCCACGACGAGCGTCCCAGGCGACGGCGCCCGGATGATGGCATCCTGATCCGCCTGAATCGTGGAGAGCACATCGCGCATCCGCTCCGAGCGGGTGCTGCCGAGACTGGCCAGGAACGCGGACTGATCATCGAGCGCTGCCGTACCGGCGAGACCTTCGGCGGTGAACACCTCGTCCCAGTAGTCGTGGATGCGCCCGCCGTGCCAGCGATACCGGCGGCGGCTGAGCAGTCCCATCGGATTCGCGTGGGTCGCCCCGAAGAACGGCTCGGCGGCGGGGGATCGCCAGTCGCGGAGGATGCTGGAGTTCGAGGCGTCCGTGAGCCCGATGCGTCCGATGTACACCGGCTCGCGATCATCGGCGAACACCATCTTGCCGAGACACAGATCCAGTCCGAAGCGGCGGAGCGTGCTCAGCCGGGTCGAGAGGCGGCGCACCTCGAGGTCGCGGTCCATCGCCTCCTGGCCGGTGCCGCCCGGCTGAGCGAGCGCTTCGTCGCGGCGCCGGATCACCTCGGCGACGGTCTGGTCCAGGGTCGCGGACAGCAACGCGAAATGCGCTTCGTCGGCGGCGATCAGCGCCGGGTCGGCCTTGGCCGCCACCTGCGGATCGAGGTCGAAGACATGGAGGGGATCGGTCACGACGGACAAGTATGCGCTCGACCCGGGGCCTTGCGGCAAGGCCCCCACCGGGCCCTATCCTGGAAATGCGAGGAGGACGCCGTGGGGGATGTGCCACCGGGCGCCGATGGGGGAATCGGCGCCGTGCGCGAGATGCTCGGCTCGAAGCCGCGCCCGGTCGGCTGGGAGCAGCGCCGCGCGCGGATCGACGAGGTCGGTTCGGCGTGGCCGATCGCGACGGACATCCGGCTCACGGCGGTCGATGTCGACGGCCTCACCGGTGAATGGTCGCTCGCTCCGGATGCCGACGACGGCAGCGCCCTGCTCTTCTTCCACGGTGGCGGGTATGCCTCCGGGTCGATCCTCAGTCACCGCAGCATGGTCACGGAGGCCGGCCGAGCGGCCGGCATCCGCACGCTCGCCGTCGAGTACCGCCGGTCGCCGGAGTATCCGTTCCCGACCGCCGTGGACGACGCGGTCCGCGCGTGGGACTGGTTGCGCGCGAGCGGCCTCGACGCTGATCGCATCGTGCTCGGCGGCGACAGCGCCGGCGGGGGTCTGGTGCTCGCCGTCTGGCAGCGGTTGCGCGATGCCGGCGAGCCCGGGCCGGCCGCCCTGTGGCTCGTATCGCCGTGGACGGATCTGACGCTGTCGGGCGAGAGTCTCGATCTGAAGGACGCGGTCGATCCGCTCCTGCACCGGGCGTACCTGGCGGAGCTCGCCGCCGCGTAAGTCCCACATGCATCGGGTCGTACCGATCCGCTGGTCTCGCCGCTGTTCGCGGACCTCGCGGGCCTGCCGCCGACGCTGATCCAGGTGGGCACCGACGAAACGCTGCTCGACGACGCGGTGCGCCTCGCCCGTGCCGCCGGCCTGGCGGGCGCCGCGGTGACGCTGCAGACCTACCCGCTCATGATCCACGCATTCCCGTTGTGGAATGCGGTGCTGAGCGAAGCGCGCCGGGCGCTCTCGGAGTTCGGCGCCTTCGCCCGATCGCGGCTGGGCGGTCCTTTCGGCGGGTAGCGTGAGGGGGTGGCACTCGCATCCCGCACGTCTCCCCGCGCCCCTCGGCCGTCCATCGACCTCGACGTGATCGCCACCGCGCGACTGAGTCCGCAGCTGATGCGCGTGACGCTCGGCGGCGCAGGGTTCGCGGCGTTCGAGGATCGTCCGGAGACCGACAAGTACGTCAAGATCGCCTTCACCGACCCCGACGGGCACCAGGTCACCCGCACGTACACGGTGCGGTCGGTCGATGCGGACGCGGGCACGATGGACGTCGATTTCGTGGTGCACGGCGATGAGGGGCTCGCCGGCCCCTGGGCGGCATCGGCCGAGCCGGGCGCGACGATCAGCCTGTTCGGGCCGGGCGGCGGGTACGCACCGAACGCCGATGCCGACTGGTACCTGTTCGTCGGCGACCTGTCGGCGCTACCCGCGATCAGCGCGGCGCTGGAAGCACTGCCGGCGGATGCCGCGGGGGTGACGATCCTCGAGGTCGAGTCCGAAGACGCAATCCTCGACCTCCAGGCGCCGGAGGGAATCGAGCAGCGCTGGATCATCGACCCCGCCCACGACACCGACCGGCTGGCGGACGCCGTCCGCCAGCTCGCCTGGCGGGACGGCCGCGTGGACGTCTTCGCACACGGCGAGCGCGAGTCGATGAAGGCGCTGCGCAGGTCGCTGTTCGATGAGCGCGGGCTCGAGCGGGCACAGGTGTCGCTGTCCGGGTACTGGGCGCGCGGTCGCACCGAGGACCGGTTCCAGGCCGAGAAGCGCGAGCCGATCGGTCAGATCTTCCCCACGGCGTAGCCGCCGCCCCAGGCCGGGCGGGTGCTTTGTCAAGCGCTGTCGCGGGGTGCAGGCGGCTCCTAGTCTGAGGCGATGCCGGTAACCGAGATGTGGCTCGTCCGGCACGGTGAGAGCGTCGCGAACGCCGCGGCCACCCGTGCCGAACGCGAAGGCCTCGATGTGATCCCGATCGAGCTGCGCGACGCGGACGTGCCGCTGTCCGAGACCGGGCAGGAGCAGGCCGAAGCGCTCGGCACGTGGCTCGACGCGCATCGCCACGCCATCGACGTCTACTGGGCCTCGCCCTACGTCCGGGCGCGCCAGACGCTCGCACTGGCGCTGGGGGACGAGGCATCCGCCACGACCGTCATCGTGGATGAGCGCCTGCGTGATCGGGAGCTGGGGGTCCTGGACCTCCTCACCCGCCGCGGCGTCGAGCATCTGCAGCCAGGCGAAGGCGAACGGCGGCGTCGCCTCGGCAAGTTCTACCATCGGCCGCCGGGCGGCGAGTCATGGGCTGATGTCGCACTCCGGCTGCGGTCGTTCCTGCGCGATGCCACCGAAGCGGCGCCGGACAGCCCCGCCACGAGCGTGCTGGTCGTCGCGCACGACGCCGTCGTCATGCTGCTGCTGTACCTCCTGCTTCCGTTGGAGGAGGAATCGCTGCTGGAATTCGCGGCGTCCCACACCGTCTTGAACGCCTCGGTGACGCACGTCGTGCGCACCGACGCCGGCTGGGACCTGGCCGAATTCTCCTCGATCGAGCACCTCCAGCGCGAGGGGGCGCCCGTCACCGTCCACCCCGGGAACCCCGATGTCGAACCGGAGTGAACGGGCGGACGCAGCGCTGCTGCGCCGCTGGGGGCTCCCGGATCCGGGCGATTCGAAGAAGACGCGCGGGCGTGTCATGGTCGTCGGCGGCTCCCGCCGGGCTCCGGGTGCGGTCCTGCTGGCGGGTGAAGCGGCACTCCGGGTCGGTGCGGGCCGGCTCGGGCTCGTCGTCCCCGGTTCGATCGATGCGCAGATCGGCATCGCGATCCCCGAGGCTGCGATCTTCGCGCTCCCCGAGCGCGCGACAGCGGCGATCGGCCAGCCTGCGCGCGACGAGCTGGCCGGCGCGGACGCGGTACTCGTCGGGCCCGGCTTCGACGACCCGGAGCAGACCCGAGGGACGGTGCTGGCGGTCGCCGATTGCGGGATCGGATGCCTCGTCCTCGACGCGTTCGCCCTCGGCATCCTGCCCCGGATCCCGCGTGAGCTCCTGCCGGCGACACTGATCCTCAACCCGAACGCCGAGGAGGCCGCGATCCTGCTGGGGCGCGATCTCGCCGATGACCGGACCGAGGATCGCGCCGACGATGTCGCCGAGATCGCCCGGCGCTTCGACGCGATCGTGAACTGCTACGGGACGATCGCCGCCGCGGACGGGACGACATGGCGCATCGATGCCGGCGGACCGGGACTTGCCACCTCGGGGAGCGGCGACGTGCTCGCCGGCGCGATCGCCGGCTTCGCCGCACGGGGAGCGCCACCGGAACAGGCGGCTGTCCGGGGCAGCTGGACCCACGCCCGGGCGGGCGACCGCCTTGCCGATCGGGTCGGGCTGGGCTACCTCGCCCGTGATCTGGTGCGCGAGCTGACGCCAGCGGCGACCGAAACGGCCGGCGGGCCGGGCTCGGACGGCTAGCGCGTCGGCAGCACCGCGGCCAGCCGGTCGAGCTCGCCGAGACGATCGGCGCCGACCGGGGTCAGCACGACGCTAACGGCTCCGGCGCGATGCCGTGCGGCGATGCGGGCGCGCACCTGATCTGCGGTGCCTGCCAGCGACAGCTCGGCGACCCACTCGTCCGGGATCGTCGCGGCGAACTCCTCGCGGCTCGCGCTCGCGGCCCGGTGACGGGCGAAGTCCTCGGCGAACGGCTGGCCCACCAGGTGCGGCGCCCAGTCGGGTTCGCCGAACCAGGCGAGGGCGGGTCGCACCTGCGCGAGCGCAGCAGCCTCGTTCTCGGCGACCACGGCGACGTCGTAGGTCGTGATCTCGGCGCGCGCGCGGGCGGGAGCCTCACTGCGCACGAATGCCAGCGATGCCGCGATGTACTCGGGAGTCGACGGCTCGGCCAGCAGCGCGCCGTCTGAAACCCGGCCGGCCAACGTCAGCGACTTGGGCCCGCGCACGCCGAGGAGGATCGGCGGAGCGGCATCCGGCACCTCCTCCAGCACCACGTCCGCGACGTCGACGTACCGCCCGGCAGCCGGGCCGGGCTCGCCGCGGAGCAGGGTGGCGACGGCTGTCGTGTATTCGCCGAGCAGCGTCAGCGGACTCTTCGGCCATGCACCCGCCGCACGCATGAACGACGGCATGCCGTGACCGATTCCGGCGATGATGCGACCGGGGAAGAGCTGGGCGAGGGTGGCGATCTCCATGGCGCTGAACGCGGCGTTGCGCGCGCCGGCGGGCAGGATGCCGATGCCCACGACGATGCGTTCGGTCGCCGCGAGGACGGCGGACGCCTGGGCGATACCGCCGCGGAAGCCGAGGTCCTCGACGACCCACAGCTCGTCGAAGCCGAGGGCGTCGGCGCGTCGGGCGAACTCGAGCACCTGGGTGGCCGGGAGGTCGCGGGGGAGCATGACGCCGATGCGGCCGGCGGATGGAGCAGACATGCCTCCGATCCTGTCAGAGCCACGGCTCAGCGGAGGAGCCTGGCTTCCTCGACGAAGCGCAGGTGATCCTCGAGCGTCCCGGCCGGAGTGATGGCCCGCAGCACGATCTCATCGGGCCCGGTGCGATAGTCCTCGAGCCGCGCGGCGAGGTCGGATCCCGGGGACAGCACGGTCTGTGCGGCGTCGATCCGCTGCCGGGCGAAGTTCGCCCGGTACGCCGGGTAGCTCGCGTAGCGCGCAGTCTCCTCGTGGAGGCGCGCGGTGGCCCCGGGGTCGAGCGCGGCGCGGATGTACAGCGTCAGATGCGTGCCGGCAGCGATGGCGTGGGCTTCGGATGCCTGGGTGCGCGCGATCTCAGGGGTGAGCCAGCTCAGCAGCGGGCCGTCCGCCTCGGCTGCGGCGAGGTGGCGCATCTTGGGTCCGAGCGCCCCGACGACGACCCGCGCCGCGAGCTGGTCGCGAAGAGCGGATGCCGCGTTCCCGACCAGCCGCAGCGCGCCCTCACGGGTCTGCCCCGCACCGATCCCCAGCACCAGCCGGTCGGCGGGGAGGTCGCGCGCCCGGACGTCACGGGCGATCGATGCCGCGGATCGGCGATCGACCGGGATCACGCCCGTCGCCAGGGTCAGCGTCGTGGTGACGGCCGCGGCGGCGTCGAGGACCGCGAGGGCGTCGGCGCCCGGGGTGTCGTTGACCCACAGCGACGCGAAGCCGGCCGCCTCCACCGCCGGCGCGAGCGCGGCGGCCATCTCAGGTCCGATCGCCGCAGCGACCCCGATCGATACCGCCGCGCGCTCAGTCATCCCTCGAGCATGCCCGATCCGTCGGTGCGACGCGCGTCGGTGAGGTGTCGAGGTGGCAGTTCTTGAGGCATCCCTCACTCTGAAGGCGCACCATCTGCCACCTCCTCGGGTGCCGGCCCGCGCGAGGTGGCAGGTGCTGCTGTCTCAGGATCAGTGAGGGCGCACCATCTGACACCTCGACGCGCGGCAGCAGTTGCGCGGCAGCAGCTCAGAGCACCAGCGCCAGGGCCCGATGCACCGACGCCACCGCGCTCGAGCCCTCGCCGACCGCTGCGGCGACGCGCTTCATCGAGCCGCGACGCACATCACCGGCCGCGAACACGCGCGGGATCGATGTCTCGAACGGGAGCGGCTCGCGGCCGAGACGCTGCCACTGCTCCAGCGACTGCGCAGCGATATCGGTCCCGGTGCGCAGGAACCCGTCGGCATCGCGGTCCAGGCTCGACAGCCACGACGTCGCCGGATCCGCCCCGATGAAGCAGAACAGCCCGCGGGCGTCGACCTCGCCGACCGTGTCGATCCGAACCCGCTCGAGGGCGCTGCCACCTTCGAGACCGACCACGCGCGAGCGCGTGTGCACCTCGACGCGCGGATCTTCCAGCAGACGATCGACGAGGTACGAAGACATCCGGCTGCCGAGGTCATCGCCGCGCACGATCAGCCGCACCGGGCATCCGTTGGCTGCGAGGTACAGCGACGCCTGGCCGGCCGAGTTCGCGCCGCCGACCACGACGACCGGCTGCTCCATGACCTGGCGAAGCTCCAGCTGCGTTGCGGCGTAGTAGATGCCGGCGCGCTCGAAGTCCTCCCAGCGGTCCAGGTCCAGGGTGCGGTACGCGGCGCCGGAGGTGACCACCGCGGTGCGCGCGCGGATGATGCGGCCGTCGCTGAGGGTGAGGTCCAGCTCCGTTCCGTGCGGCTCGAGGCGGACGGCCTCGCAGGGCGCGTAGACCCGCACGCCGAACTTCAGCGCCTGGAGCGACGCCTGGCCGATCAGGTCGCCGCCGCTGACGCCGAACGGGAAGCCCAGGAAATTCTCGATGCGCGACGTCGCGGCCGCCTGACCGCCCGGCGCCACAGCATCCAGCAGCACCGTCGACAGGCCTTCGGATGCCCCATAGATCGCTGCCGCGAGGCCGGCAGGCCCGCCGCCGACCACGACGAGGTCGACGACCTCGTCGGCCTGCGACTGGTAGCTGAGCCCCAGTCGCTCGGCGACGATCCCGGGTGTCGCCCGCAGGATCGGCTCGCCCTGGATGTAGGCGATCGGCAGGTCCTCGACGGTGTAGTCGTGGCCCGGGATCGATGTGGCCGTCTCCGGATCGAACTCGACGGCCTTGTGCACCAGGTCGAGGCGCTCGGCGAACCGGCGCAGGGCGAGCATGTCACTCGAGGAGCGTGTGCCGACGAACTTCAGCGTCATCGCCGCCGGGCCCTTGCGCAGCGACTCGCGTCGCGCCCACAGCGCGTGGAGCACGATGTCCGAGAGCTCGTCGTCCTCGGTCATGAGTCGTCGCAGGTCGGTGCGCGTCACGCGCAGCATCCGTCCGCCCTGCGTGGCCCGCGCGGACAGGAACGCGCCCTGCCCGTTCAGGAGTCCGAGCTCGCCGACGAACGACCGGGGTCCCATGTGCGCGAGCACCTCTTCGCCCATCCAGCGCAGCGCGTCGCGGACGATCTCGACCTCTCCGGTCTCGACGAGGATGAGGTCGTACTCGCGATCGCCGGATCGGAACAGGTAATCGCCCTCCGCCACGGTCACCGGTGTGCCGAACGCGACCAGTCGCGCCCACTGGGCATCGGTGAGGGGAGGTGCCTGAATCGGGTCGAGGTTTGTGCCCACGGCAACAGGCTAGCGAGCGGGAGCCGCGTCGGGGCCGGCCGGGACGGTCGGCATCGTTCCGGTCGCGGGACGCTCACTGGCCTCGAGCGCCCGGATCAGCGACTGCGCGTCGTACGGGCCGGTGTGCCGGCGTCCGTTGATGAACAGCGTCGGCACCGAGGTGATGTTCATCGCCTCGGCGTCGAGCATGTCGTCGCGGACGCGGCCGGTGACCTCGGGCGAGGTGAGATCGCGCTCGAACCGCTCGACGTCCAGACCCAGGTTCCGCGCGAGCCGGACGATGTCCGATGGCCGCTGGTTCTCCTGATCGGCGAACAGTCCGCGCTCGAACTCCCAGAACTTGCCCTGCAGCGACGCGGCCTCGGCCGCCTCGGCGTCGGCGAGCGCGTTCGGGTGGAACGCTGTCAGCGGCGCATGGCGCCAGACGTAGCGGAGCCGGTCGCCGAGCTCCTCCTTGACCTCCTGGATCGAGCCGGAGGCCTTCAGGCAGAACCCGCACTGGAAGTCGCCGTACTCGACGATCGTGAACGGGGCGTCGTCCGAGCCGTACACGTGGTCGCGCTTGGAGTTCACCGGTCGCGCCAGGCTCTGCCCGGTGTCCAGGTCGGGGCGCAGGGCATCCGAGATGCGGAACACGACGGTGGCGATGAGGAACGCGAGGACGGATGCTGCGAGCACGCCGACCCTCGCCTCGTTCTGGGCGTCGGGGTCGTCGATCGCGATGTCGACGATGAACAGCGAGATCGTGAACCCGATGCCGCAGAGGGCTGCCCCCCCGGCGATCCGGTCGAGGGTGAGGCCGGGGCCGAACTCGCCGAGTCGGAAGATCTTCATGACGGCGGCCGCGCCGAAGACGCCGACGAACTTGCCGACGACCAGCCCCACCACGATGCCCCACGTCAGCGGGGAGACGATCGCTGCTCCGAGGATCTCGGGATTGAGCACCACCCCGGCGTTCGCGAGGGCGAACAGGGGCAGGATCACGTAGGCGACATAGGGGGCGTAGGCGGACTGCAGGCGCTCGTTGATCGAGATCGACTCGCGAAGGCTGTTCGCTGCGGCGCGCGCGTACTCGGTGTTCGGCGACTGGCGGAAGGTCCGCGCGAGGTCCAGGGCGTGCTCGACGTCGCGGCGGTCCGGCCGGTATACGGGGACGAGCAGCGCGATGGCGACGCCGGCGAGCGTGGGGTGCACGCCGGAGGCGAGGAAGGCGAGCCACACGATGATCGCCAGCGTCGCGTAGACGAGTCCGCGGCCGCCGCGGAGGTAGCGGGTGAAGTACACGCCGGCGAGTCCGATCGCCGCGACGATCAGCGGCATCGGGTTGAAGTTCTCGGTGTAGACGAGCGCGATGATGCTGAGGGCGCCGATGTCGTCGACCACCGCGAGGGCGAGGAGGAACACGCGGAGGCGGCCGGGAACGCGCGGACCGATCAGCGCGAGCGCGCCCACGAGGAACGCCGTGTCTGTGGAGATCACGACGCCCCAGGCATGCGCCTGGCCGGAATCCTGCGCCACGAGGAAGAAGAGCAGCGCCGGGATCGCAAGGCCCGCGATCGCCGCGGCCACCGGCACGACTGCGCGCGACCAGCTGGTCAGCTCGCCGATCGCGAACTCACGGCGGACCTCGAGGCCGACCGTGAAGAAGAAGATCGCCATCAGCGCGTCGTTGACCACGGCGTGCAGGGTGAAGTCGAGCTGGAGGTCGCCGACCCCGACCGTCAGATGCGTGTCCCAGAACGTCTCGTACGACCCCGTCGCGACGTTCGCCCAGATGATCGCGGCGAGGGTCGCGAGCAGGAGCAGGAGCGCGCCGATGCGGTTGCGCCCCATGTCGCGGATCTTGTCCGCGATCGAGCGATGCGCGCGGGTGCGTGCCTGCGCCTCCTCCGGATCGGGAGATCGCTCGATGACCGTCAGCTGTGTCATAGGTCCGAATTCTCCCACCTGGCGGCGGCGCCGTGGTGCGGGATGCCGAAACCAGAACTCACGGTTCGCTCACAGCTTCACGGGACCAAATGAGGGGCGGCATCCGTTCTCCTCTCTGACGCTGCAGCCAGCCGCGTCCCATAACGAACAGGAGCACCATGTCACAGGATTACCGCGCGACTGCCGACGCCCTCAGTCGCCTCACCCCCGCTCAGTTCCGCGTCACCCAGGACGACGCGACCGAGCCGCCCTTCCGCAACGAGTACTGGAACCACCACGAGGACGGCATCTACGTCGACGTCGTCTCGGGGCAGCCCCTGTTCTCGTCCACGGACAAGTTCGACAGCGGCACCGGATGGCCCAGCTTCACCCGGCCGATCGAGGCCGCCGCCGTGACCGAGAAGGTCGACGGCAAGCTCTGGATGAAGCGCACCGAGGTGCGCTCCGCCGGCGCCGACAGCCACCTGGGGCACGTCTTCGACGATGGACCGAGGGATGCCGGGGGTCTGCGGTACTGCATGAACTCAGCCGCGCTGCGGTTCATCCCCGCGACCGAGCTCGAGGAGCAGGGCTACGGTGAGTACCGCAGGCTCTTCCCGCAGCTCTCGACAGGCTCGGCGACCGATACTGCAACCGACAAGGAGAACGCATCATGACCAGTGGACCCACCGACACCGGAGCCGTCACCCGGACCCCCGGCACCGAGACCGCCGTCCTGGCGGGCGGCTGTTTCTGGGGCATGGAGGACCTGATCCGTCGCCAGCCCGGCGTGCTCGAGACGCGCGTCGGCTACACCGGCGGCTCGAACGACCACGCCACCTACCGCAACCACCCGGGTCATGCCGAGGCTGTGGAGATCGTCTTCGATCCGACGAAGACCTCGTACCGTGACATCCTGGCCTTCTTCTTCCAGATCCACGACCCGTCCACGAAGGACCGGCAGGGCAATGACCGCGGCACCAGCTACCGTTCCGCGATCTTCCCGCTCTCGCCCGAGCAGGAGCAGGTCGCGCGCGACACGATCGCCGATGTGGATGCCTCGGGCCTGTGGCCCGCGAAGGCCGTGACCACGATCGAGCCCGAGGGCCCGTTCTGGCAGGCCGAGGAGGAGCACCAGGACTACCTCATCAAGTACCCGAACGGCTACACGTGCCACTTCCCGCGCGCGGGATGGGTGCTGCCCAAGCGGAACGCCGCCTCGGTCTCCGCGTAGCGTCCGGACCTCACCGGATCAGGTGATCTCGCCTGCACAGGACGATTCAGCGAGAATCGTCCTGCTGCGGCGAGATCACCTGTCTTCGTGCGGGGGTCAGCCCGTGAACGCGGTCGGCGGCCTGCTCGAGGCTCAGCCCGCGGACCGCTCGGCGAACAGCTGATCGCGGACCTGCCGGCGCAGCACCTTGCCGATCAGCGAGCGCGGCAGATCGTCGACCTGAACGATGCGACGGGGCACCTTGTATGCGGTGAGGTGCGTGCGGCAGAAGTCGCGCAGCGCGTCCGCGTCGAAGGTGGCTCCATCGCGCAGCAGCACCGCGGCGGCGACGTCCTCCCCGCCGCTGGAGCGCGGCAGACCGACCACGGCGGCCGCTGCCACGTCGGGGTGCGAGGCCAGCGCCTCTTCGACCTCCGTCGGCGAGACGTTGAAGCCGCCGGTGATGATGAGCTCCTTCAGGCGGTCGACCACCGTGACGAACCCGTCCGGCGATACCGTCACGATATCGCCGGTGCGCAGCCAGCCGTCCTCCAGGAGTGACGCCGCCGTCTCGTCGGGCCTGCCCCAGTAGCCCTGGAACACCTGCGGCCCGCGGATCAGCAGCTCGCCTGCCTCGCCCTCCGGGCGGTCGGCGGTGGGGTCTTCGGGATCGACGACCCGGATCTCGGTGCTCGGGAACGGCACCCCCACCGTGCCGGGGCGACGGCTCGGTCCGATCGGGTTGCCGAGCGCGACCGGCGAGGTCTCCGTCATGCCGTAGCCCTCCACCAGGAGTCCGCCGGTGGCCTCCTCCCACCGGGTGACGGTGGCGACGGGCAGGCTCATCGCCCCTGAGATCGCGAACCGCACGGTCGACACGTCGATCGTTCCCCGTTCGGACGCGCGCGAGAGCTGGTCGTAGATCGGCGGCACCGCCGGCATGAAGGTGGGCGGACTGGTCCGGCTCGCCGCGGTCACAAGGCTCAGGTCGAACTTGGGGAACAGCACCAGCTTGGCGCCGATGCTCATCGCGAAGGTCAGGCACAGCGTCATCCCGTACGCGTGGAACAGCGGGAGCACGGCGTAGAAGGTCTCCTCGCCCTCGTGCAGCCCCGGCACCCACGCGCGGCCCTGCATCGCGTTGGCGCGGAGGTTCCGATGCGTGAGGATCGCGCCCTTCGGCGAGCCGGTGGTGCCGCTCGTGTACTGCAGCAGCGCGGTGTCATCGAGCCCGGGGCGCGGGCGGCGAGGCGAGATGCGCCGGTGCTTTCCGAGCGAGCGCCAGGAGAGCGGATGCCGCGCCTCGGGCGTGCCGGTCAGCTGCGCGCGCGCCGCGCGCGCCTTCGGAACGGGCAGGCGCAGTGCGACCCGCTTGCCGAACGGCAGCGCCTCGGTCAGGTCGACGCTGATGATCGCGTCGAGGGCCAGGTCGGAGGGGAAGTCCGCGACCGTGTCGTAGACCTTGTCCCAGACGATCGCGAAGCGAGCGCCATGATCTTCGAACTGGTGGCGCAGCTCGCGCGCGGTGTAGAGCGGGTTGTGCTCGACGACCACGGCGCCCAGGCGCAGGGCGGCGTAGAACGCCACGACGTGCTGCGGGCAGTTGGGCAGCACAAGCGCGACCCGGTCGCCGAACCCGACACCGAGTCGCCGCAGGCCCTCGGCCGCGCGCTCGATCTGCTCGCCCAGCTCGCGGTAGCTCGTGGTCGCGCCGAAGAACTCCAGCGCCGTGCGACGCCCGTACGCCTCGACGGCCTGATCGATCATGTCCGGGAGCGTCTGCTCGACCTCGCCGATCTCGTCCGGCACGCCGGGCGCGTAGGCGGCCAGCCAGGGCCGTGACTCGTAGGGATTCGATGACGACATGCCCAGCTCCTCGCTGTCGGCGCGGAGTTCCAGCCTAGAGCGGCGGCGCCGTGCTCCCGCTGGCAGGCCGCATCTGGTAGGAGTGCCGGTCAGGTCAGCGTCGCGGCCGCCGCGCGGCTCCGCCATCGGGCGAGCGCCGCCCACGGGTCGGCGGTGCCCCCGCGGAGCGCGTCGACATGCTCGAGGATCCGATCCGAGAGCCGGAACCACTCGGTCCGCTCGTACCGCTCGAGCGCGAACTGCGCGTGACGTCGGCGCTCCAGCATCCGATCCCCCCGCTCGAACGCCAGCACCTCCTCGTGCATGATGGCGGCCAGCCGCTGCCGTGGGTTCGCCGTCGTCCCGATCTTCACGCGGTCGGCGTAGCGCAGGTAGTAGACGATGTCCAGGCGCGGGGGTGCGAGCTCTGCGTCGACGATGTCACCGTGCCGCCACTCGCACTCGGCGCAGAGCCAGCCCGACGGGAAGCGCACGCCCAGCGATGAGCCGCACAGGCGGCAGGGCGCGGGCAGCGCGTCGACGAGGCCGGAGGACCGCGCATTCCAGTCGCCGGCCACGGCGTAGTGCAGTTCGCACAGTGCGAGCGGTGCGGCATCCGCCACCGCACCGCGGCATTCCGCGCTCGCCGCGAGGCAGGACCTGTTGTGGGGCACGCGGCGATCGTACGCACCCCCACCCCCACTTGACCCGATCGGCCCCTTCCCGGCGCGGGGAAGGGGCCGATTGGGTCAAGTGGGGAGGCCTCGGCTCAGAACGCGTCGAGGTTGCCCCGAAGTCCTCCGCCGGCGAACTCGGTGCGCAGGATGCCGCGGCGCCGCAGGATCGGCACGAGCTCGTCCAGCGCCTTGTGCAGCGTCACCGGGTGCAGATCGCCGGAGAAGATGAGGCCGTCGTTGTCGGCGTCGTCTCCGAGCGCCTCGATCACGTCGGCGAGCTCGTCCGCAGTGCCGACGGTGCCGCTGATGCCGTCGCCGATCCGCCCGAGGCGGGCCTTGCCGGCGAGGATCTGGCGGAACGGCACGCCCTCGAACGAGTCGAAGCGGCCCCGCAGACCCTTGATCGTGCCCTGCGAGACGTGCTGGCCGAAGATCTCGGGGTTCAGCGGGCGATCCAGGTCCAGGCTCGTCAGGTCGGTCTCCAGATCGCTCGACCAGGCCTCGGCGACCGCGAGCAGCGCGGCCTCGTCCGGGTCTGCAGAGGCGGCGACGATGCGATCGGCCTCTTCGACCGACGAGGCGACGATGGGCTTGAAGACGAACATGGTCTTGATCGACGACGGATCCCGGCCGTGCTCGACCGCGTCGGCGCGCACCTTCTCGCGATACGCGCGGACCGCGTCGACGTCGAGGTTGGACAGCGCGAGCTGGATCTCGGAGTTCTCTCCGGCGAAGCGGATGCCGCGGGGCGAGCCCCCGGGCGAGGCGACGACCGGCTCGAACGGCAGGGGCTCGGCGTTGAGCGGTCCGTCGAAGGACCAGTACTCGCCGCGGTGCTGGACCGCGCGGATCTTCGAGCCGTCGGCGTAGATCTGCGTCTCGGGGTCGGCGATCAGCGCGCCCTCGTCCCAGCTGCGCCAGAGGAGGCGCAGGGCGTCGAGCCACTCCTGAGCGCGGTCGTAGGCGCGGTCGTGCGGCAGCCGCTCCTGGCCGAAGTGATGCGCCGAACCCACGTCGGTCACGACATTCAGGCCGAGGCGCCCGCTGGACAGGTGCTGCAGCGACGCGAACTGCCGGGCCGCGGTGTACGGATGCCACCCCGCGGGGTTCGCCGTCGGGATCACGCCCAGGTGCTCAGTGGCAGCGAACAGGTAGGGCGCGAGGGTCCACGGGTCGTGCTTCGGCCCGCCGTACGCCTTGCGGACCCGCAGATCGAGGGTCTCCGGGCTGATGCCGACCGACAGCGCGTCCTCGATGAGGACGAAGTCGAACCCGGCCTGCTCGAGCGTGCGCGCACTGTCCTGGTAGAGGCCCGGCTTCTGCCACGGGTAGTTCCACTCGTAGTACGGGCGCGCCCACCCGTGAGGCCCGAAGCCGCGGGAGAGGAACCAGCCGAAATGCTGCTGCTTGGTCATCGGATGCCCGCCCGCTCCAGGAGCTCTGCGGCCGCGACGGCCGACAGCGCCCGGTCGAGGTCCGCGATGAGGTCGTCGACGTCTTCGAGTCCGATCGAGATTCGCAAAAGCCCCGGGCCGATTCCGGCGGCGAGGCGATCCTCCTCCGAGCGGTTCACGTGCGTCGTGGTCCCGGGGTGCAGCACCAGCGAGCGCACGTCGCCGAGGTGGGTCATCCGGGTGAACAGCCGGACGGAGTCCACAAGGGTCCGCGCGGCCGGCAGACCGCCGCGGAGCGTGAAGGAGAACACCGAGCCCTGCCCGAGCGGCAGGTAGCGCTCGGCGAGCGCACGGTGCGGGCTCGAGGCCAGGCCGCTGTAATCGACCGACTCGATCGCCGGGTGTGCTTCGAGCCACTGGGCGATCCGCAGCGCCGACTCCGAGTGGCGCTGGACGCGCAGCGACAGGGTCTCGATGCCCTGCAGGATGAAGAACGCGTTGAACGGGGAGGGGACCGGACCCTGGCGCATCGCGATGACCGACCGCGCGTATGAGAGGAACGCGGCACGGCCGGCGCGCTCGACGAACGTCCGCCCGTCGGCGCGGGGATCCCGTGCGAGGTGCGGGAACCGGTCGGGCTCGGCGCCCCAGTCGAACCGGCCGCCGTCGACGATCACGCCGCCAAGGACCGTGCCGTGCCCGGCGAGGAACTTGCTGGCCGAGTGGATGACGATGTCGGCGCCGTGCTCGAGCGGGCGCAGCAGGTAGGGCGTGGCGAGCGTGTTGTCGATGAGGAGCGGGATGCCGTGGCGCCGGGCGACCGCCGCGACGGCGGCGATGTCGAGCACGTCGTTCTTGGGGTTCGGGATCGACTCGGCGAACAGCGCCCGGGTCTCGGGCCGGATGGCGGCCTCCCACTGCGCGGGGTCGTTGGCGTCGGCGACGAAGGAGGACTCGATCCCGAGGCGCGCGAAGTTGTCGCGGAACAGCTCGCGCGAGCCCTCGTAGATGCTGGCTGCCGAGACGATGTGGTCGCCGGATGCCGCGAGTGCGAGGACTGCGGTGGCCACGGCCGCCTGGCCGCTGCCGAGCAGGAGCGCGCCGGACCCGCCTTCCAGGTCGGCGATGCGCCGCTCGACCGCGGCGTTGGTGGGGTTTCCCACGCGGGTGTAGCTGTAGCCGTCGTCCGGCTGGGCGAACCGGTCGTTCGCCTGCTCGAAGTCATCGAAGACGAAGCCCGCCGTCAGATAGATCGGCGTTGCGCGCGCGTGATGCCGGTCGCCCAGTTCGGCGCCGGCGTGGATCTGACGGGTCGCGAAGCCGAGGGTTTCGCCGGCGGTCTCTTCCGCGGCGCTCATCGGGCGGAGCGCGCCGGAGCGCCGGGTGCGAGGGTGTGCTGTCGTACGGGCATGGAGGGAGACTACGTCGCCCGTGCCCTCAGCGCGCGTCGCCCGTTACGGACGGAAACATGCGCGCCCGCGGGGCCGGTCAGTCCAGGCGCGAGTGCTCGCCCAGCCGGTGCCACGTGCGGTTGTGGTGCACGAGCGCGTTGCCGGTCTGGCCGGGCTCGATGTCACGGCCGATGCTCGCCTGCACGGCGTGCGCGGCGATGACCGTCGAACCACCGGCATCCATCCGGTTGACGATCACGCACCGCACCCACGCGCGCACGCCCAGGTACACCGGCTCGCCCGTCGGCAGCCGGGTCCAGGACGACTCGTCGCCGAAGCGGTCCACGCCGCTGGTGGCGCCGAGCTTCGCCAGGTGCAGGTCATCGGCGTCGAGCAGGTGCACGACGATGCTCTCGGCGTTGGAGATCGTCGGGGTCGCGGAGGACAGCGCCGAGATGGAGAAGATGAGCAGCGGGGGCTCGGCGCTCACGGAGGCGACCGAGGTCGCGGTGAGGGCCACCGGGCCGTCGGGTCCGTACGCGGTGATGACCGCGACGCCCCCAGGGTGGCCGCGGAACAGCGCCTTGAACTCGTCCGCCGACAGCGACGCGCCGAGCCCGCGCACCGGCTCGAGCACCCGGTCGCCGCTCTCGGATCGATCGTCGGCGCCGGCCGCAGGCAGAGAAGTCATACCTCGACCGTACGCGCGATGCGCCGAGTCGGGTGCGAAGCCGTGCCCTCTATGACACTGCATGACGGTGCGTTACGACCGTCCGGCACGGGCGGCCTCGTCCGGCAGCGAGGGCACGACGACGACCACGACGTCCTGCACCTTCCAGTCCATCTCCGTGATCAGCTGTCGCGCCGCCTCGATCTCGTCGACGGCGACACGACGGCGGCGCGGCACCACGAACGCCTCCACGTGGAACACCTGGCCCATGTCGCGCATGCGCACCGCCGCTTCGGCCACCCAGGGCAGAGACTCCAACTCGCGGACGACGTCAGCCAGGAGCGGATGCGGGTGTTTGCCGTCGTACGTCCGCGCGCGTTCGTCCATCAGATCGATGATCGCCGCGCGGGTGTTCTTCACGCCGTCCCAGACGATGCCGATCGAGATGAACAGCGCGGCGGCCCCGTCCAGCCACCACAGGCCCAGCCCGATGCCCAGCACGCCGACGATCGAGGCGACGGTGGTCTGCCAGTCGGCCTTCGCCATGTCGCCGTCGGCGAAGAGGACCTTGTTGTGCAGGACCGGCGCGACCTTGAGCTTGGCCGGTCCGTAGAAGAACGGCCCGATGATCACCAGGAGCATCGTCGCGACCATCAGCCAGCCGAGCCAGATCGTCTGGCCGAAGATCTGCACGGTTCCGATCGTCGGATGATCCTGCGCGACCAGGCCGGTGACCGCTTCGATGGCGAGGTTGCCGCCGATGATCAGGAGGGCGAGGCCGGCTACGAGGTGCCCGATCCCCATCGAGCGGTGCAGGCCGTATGGGAACCGCCGCGACGGCGGCCTGCGGATCAGCAGGAGCGCGATCAGGAACGCGATCTGCGGGACGAGGGAGAGCATGTCTTCGATCCATGCCGTCTTCATCGCCTGCGAGTTGCCCACGACCAGCGCGATCAGGACGATCGTCACCGCGGTGTAGCCGATCGTGATCCACTCGAGCCGGATGGCTCTGCGCAGCGCCACCTGCTGCTCGGGCGGCAGGTCGGTGCGCCCCAGCGTCTTCAGACCCGGTGTCGTGCTCACGAGGAGACCTCCGCATCGAGGTAGGTCTCCAGCGCGCTGAGCAGCGCGTTCTCGCCCAGCGGCACGAGCATCACGATGTCGCGGCCGTCGGAGCCTGCGATCCCCGGATAGCCGCGTGTCATGCCGGCGCGGTCGATCCATGGAGTACCGGAGGTCATCCCGCCGACGGCGATGTCGAGGTCCCCGTCTTCGAGCCCGGTCACGAGATCCTCCTCGCTGCCGAGCGACCATTCGACTTCGGCGCCGATGCTGTCGGCGAACCCGTCCACGAGGTCGACGAGGGGTCCGGCGGGCTGACCGCCGGCATCCGTCACCAGCCGCCCGCTCACCGACGCGCCCGCGTGCAGCGTCGCACCGGTGACCTCCTCGAGCGTGCCGTCGGGGTCGCGGGGGATCGAGGTGCAGGCGGTGAGGCAGGCTGCGACCAGCAGCAGCGCACCGATGCGCACGGCGCTTCTGCGCGCTCGACCCATGACTGCTCCTCCCGACGTGCGGATCGAGGCTATGCCGTGGCGGAACCGGCCGCACGGCCCTTGACACGCCCCTGTTTCGCGGACGCTCGGATGCGCACAATGGGAGGATGCCGGAACCCGCGGTGCTGCTCGAGCTGCCGTTCACCGGGCGATGGCGGGCCGAGATGAGCCCCGCCCGCCGGGTGCCCAGCCACGGCACGGACCTGTTCGGCATCACGTACGCGATCGACTTTGTCGGGGTCGACGAGAGCGGGCGCTCCGCGCCGAACACCTGGCGCTCGCGATTCGCCTCGGAGGCGCCGGAGACCTTCGCCGGATTCGGACGAGCGATCCTCGCGCCGCTTGCCGGCGCCGTCGTCGCGGTGCACGACGGCGAGCCGGACCACGTCGGCCGGCGCTCGCCGCTGACCCTCCTGCCGTATCTGCTCGGCCAGGCGGATCGGGTGCGGCAGGGTGTCGCCGCGATCGCCGGCAATCACGTCGTGATCGCGCCGGCGCCCGGCGGACCGTTCGTCGGACTCGTGCATCTGCGTCGCGGCAGCCTCCGTGTGCGCCTCGGCGACACGGTCGCCGTGGGTGAACCGCTCGCGGCGTGCGGCAACTCCGGCAACAGCACGGAGCCCTGTGTGCACGTGCAGGCCACCGACTCGCTCGACTGGACCACCGCGCGCGGTGTGCCGATCGCGTTCCGTCGATATCGCCGGCTCACCGACGGCGTCATCGTGCAGGACGCGGTTCCCGGCGAGCGGGAGGTCATCGAGGCGATCTGAGATTCAGGGCAGACGGATGCTGCGCACCGCGTCCCACAGGGCGTCGGCGACCTCGCGCTTTGTCCCGGACGCCGAGCCGATCACCTCGTCTGCGGACCCGAGGAACATCAGCTCGTTGTCGGCGGACTCGAAACCCTTCTCCCACCCGACCTCGTTCACTGCGAGGAGGTCGACTCCCTTGCGCCGGCGCTTGCGACGTGCGCGTTCGCGGAGCTTGGCGGCATCCGTCTCGGTCTCCGCGGCGAAGCCGACGATCGTCTGACCGTCCGGTCGCGCCGCCACGAGCCCGGCGAGGATGTCGGTCGTCGCCACGAGCGACAGGGTGAGCTGGCCGCCCGTCTCCTCCTTGGTGAGCTTGCGATCGGATGCCTCGGCCACGCGGTAGTCGGCGACGGCCGCCGCCATCACCACGACGTCCGCCTCGACGGCGTGCGCGGCGACGGCCTTCGCGAGCTGCTCCGCGGTCTCCGCGCGGACCACGTCGATGCCGGGGTGCGCGCTCGCGGGCAGGACCGCGTCGGTCTCGACGTGCGCGGCGATCAGCGTGACGGTCGCGCCGCGATCGGCCGCGGCGAGGGCGACCGCAGCCCCCTGACGACCGCTGGAGCGGTTGCCGATGTAGCGCACCGGGTCGATCGGCTCGCGCGTGCCGCCGGCGGTGACGACCACCCGGACGCCGGCGAGGTCGCGTGCACGGCCGAGCAGGCCGGCGACGAAGGCGTGGATCCGCTCGGGCTCGGTCATCCGGCCCGGTCCGACGTCACCGCCGGTGAGCGGCCCGTCCTCGGGGCCGACGACGTGCACCCCGCGCCCGCGGAGCACCTCGATGTTGTGCGCAGTGGCCGGGTGCCGCCACATCTCCGTGTGCATGGCCGGTGCCACCACGACCGGTGCCGTGGTGGCGAGTAGGCTCGTACCCAGCAGGTCGTCGGCGAGTCCGGCGGCCATCTTCGCGAGGAAGTTCGCCGTCGCGGGCGCCACGACGATCAGATCGGCCGCCTGGCCGAGCGCGACGTGCCGGACTTTCGCGACATCGTCGTGCACAGAGGTGGTGACCGGATTGCGGCTGAGAGCCTCCCAGGTGGGGATGCCCACGAAGCGCAGCGCATCCTCGGTCGGGACCACGTGCACCTCATGACTATCGAGCACGAGAAGGCGCACCAGTTGCACGCTCTTGTAGGCGGCGATCCCGCCCGTCACTCCGACGATGACGTACACGGCTCGATCATCCCACGCCGGCGGAGGAGCCATCGATGTGCACCGTGATCATCCGAGTGCCGGAGCATGCGCCCGAGCCGGTGCGGCTGCTGGCGGTGCGTGACGAAGACCCGGGCAGGGCGTGGAATCGGCTCGGGCCGTGGTGGCCGGATGCCTACCCCGGCGTGATCGGCATCCGTGACGCGCGGGCGGGTGGCGCGTGGCTGGCCGCCGATCCCGCCGTGCGCCGACTCGCCGTGCTGCTCAATCGCGCAGACCTCTCGGACCGTGCGGACGAGCAGGTGCAGACCCGCGGAAGCGTCGCCCTCGAGTCCGTCGCCGGACGCGCCCCGGCCGGCCACCCGCCGATGCGAGGGTTCAACCTCGTGGAGGTCACCGCGCACACCGCACGGGTCGTGTCGTGGGACGGGGTCTCGGTCAGCACGACCGACCTGCCGCCCGGGACGCACATGGTCGCGCACGACGACGTCGACGATGCCGACACCGCACGCATCGCCCAGTGGCTGCCGGAGTTCCGCGAAGCCGCAGAGGCTGCCGGGAGCCAGGAGGGCTGGTGGACGCCGTGGCTTGCTGTCGTCGAGCGCAGCGCGCAGCTGCCCGGCACGGCGGAGGCCGCCATCATCCGTCGACAGAGCTTCGAGGGGATCCCCTCCTACTCGCTGCTGCTCGCGGTCGCGACCGTCGGTGAGGACGGGCTCGATGTGCGCGACGCCCCGCTCGCCGAGCCGGGGCAGTGGCCTCCAGTCGACCTGGCGCCGGATGCCGGGTAGGCTTGCGGGCGTGTTGACCTGTCGTTGTTGTCGCTGATCGGTGCCGCCGGCGCCCCATCTCCGACCCCGGACAGCTTCCCCGCGCGTCGCGCGGCAACACAGAGGATCCCACCGTGCGTTATGCCCGCAGTGTCGCCGAACTCGTCGGCAACACCCCACTCGTCCAGCTGACCCGCGTCACCGACGGCATCGCCGCGACCGTGCTCGCCAAGGTCGAGTACTTCAACCCCGGCGGATCGTCCAAGGACCGCATCGCCCGCAACATCATCGATGCCGCGGAGCGTGACGGCCTGCTGCGGCCCGGCGGCACCATCGTCGAGCCGACCAGCGGCAACACCGGCGTCGGGCTCGCCCTGATCGCTCTGGAGCGCGGGTACCGGATGGTCTTCGTCGTGCCCGACAAGTTCGCCGGCGAGAAGGTCGCGGTGCTCGAGGCCTACGGCGCCGAGGTGGTCGTCACCGACACCGACGTCGAGCCCGACGACCCGCGCTCGTACTACAGCGTCTCGGATCGCCTCGCGCGGGAGATCCCCGGCGCGTTCAAGCCGAACCAGTTCGCGAACCACAATGGTCCGCGCAGCCACTACGAATCGACCGGCCCGGAGATCTGGCGCGACACCGACGGCGGGGTGACGCACTTCGTCGCAGGGATCGGCACCGGCGGCACGATCACCGGGACCGGCCGCTACCTCCGCGAGGTCTCCGACGGCGGCGTCCGGATCGTCGGTGCCGACCCCGACGGATCCATCTACTCCGGCGGACCCGTGCACGGCTACCTCGTCGAAGGCGTCGGAGAGGATTTCTGGCCCGAGACCTACGATCCGTCCGTCGTGGACGAGATCCACCGGGTCGGCGATGCCGAGTCGTTCGCGATGACCCGTCGTCTCGCCCGCGAAGAGGGACTGCTGGTGGGCGGATCCAGCGGCATGGCGGTCGTTGCGGCGCTGCGCACCGCACGCGAGCTTCCGGCCGACGCGGTGGTCGTCGTGCTGCTGCCCGACCACGGCCGCGCCTACCTCAACAAGATCTTCGACGACGACTGGATGCGCGCCAACGGCCAGGACGTGGCAGCACCGGCATCCGATCTTCCCGCCCTTCCCGGTACAGGAGCAGACGCATGAGCGACCAGACCACCCCGCGAGGGTTCGAGACGCGTGCCGTGCACGCCGGGCAGGCTCCTGATCCGACGACGGGCGCCGTGATCCCCCCCGTGCACTTCTCCACGACGTACGCGCAGGACGGCATCGGGGGGCTCCGCGAAGGGTACGAGTACGGCCGCAGCGGCAACCCGACGCGCACCGCGCTCGAATCGCAGCTGGCCGCGATCGAGGGCGGAGCGCACGCGCTGTCCTTCGCCTCGGGTCTGGCCGCCGAGGACGCGCTGCTGCGCGCCGTCCTCAGGCCTGGCGACGAGGTGCTGCTGGGCAGCGACGTCTACGGAGGCACGTACCGGCTGCTGGCCCGCGTACTGGCGCCATGGGGCGTGGGCCTGCGCATCGTCGACATGAGCGACCTGACTGCCGTCGAGGCCGCGCTGAACGAACGACCGGCTCGGATCGTGTGGGTCGAGACGCCGAGCAATCCGCTGCTGCGGATCACCGACATCGCCGGGCTCGCGCGGCTCGGGCATGCCGCGGGCGCGCTCGTGGTGGTCGACAACACCTTCGCCTCGCCCGCACTGCAGCAGCCACTCGCCCTCGGCGCCGACGTCGTCGTGCACTCGACGACCAAGTACCTCGGCGGGCACTCCGATGTGGTCGGCGGCGCGCTGGTCCTGAACGATGACGCGGTCCACGAGCAGGCGAAGTTCCTGCAGTTCGCGGTCGGTGCCGTCTCAGGGCCGCTGGATGCCTGGCTGACCACGCGCGGCATCAAGACGCTCGCGGTGCGCATGCAGCGGCACAGCGAGAACGCCCAGGCGATCGCGGAGTTCCTGGACGCCCATGACAAGGTCGCCCGGGTGTACTACCCGGGCCTGCCGGCGCACCCCGGTCACGAGCTCGCGGCGGTGCAGATGAGCCGGTTCGGTGGGATCGTGTCGGTGGAGCTCGCCGATGCCGCCGCGGCGCGCAAGCTCGCCGAATCCACGCGCCTCTTCACGCTCGCCGAGTCGCTCGGCGGCGTCGAGTCGCTGATGAACTACCCCGACGCGATGACGCACGCGTCCGTGCGGGGCACGGAGCTGGCCGTTCCGGAGCAGCTGGTGCGCCTCTCGGTCGGCATCGAGAGCGTCGCGGATCTGATCGCCGACCTGGACGCGGCGCTCACCGGTCTCTGACGACGGGGGGTCGACTGCGCCCCGAACCGTGAACGTCCGTACCCCCGCGCGGTCGGTACGCTGAGCGCGTGGCACGCATGGGGCACGGCGCCGGATTCTGGGTCGTCGCGACGGTCTTTCTCACGACGATGGCGTACTCCACCGTGCCCACGCCGTTGTATCCGCTGTACCAGCAGCGCGACGGGTTCCCGGTCGGCATGATCACGGTGATCTTCGCTGCGTACGCGGTCGGCGTGATGCTCAGCCTGTATCTCGCCGGGCACGTCAGCGACTGGGTGGGCAGAAGACGGATGCTGGTGATCGCCGTCCTCATCTCCATGCTGTCCGCCGTGATGTTCCTGGCGTGGAGCGAGGTCCCCGGGCTCATCGCCGCGCGCCTGGTGAACGGCGTCAGCATCGGCATCCTCTCGGCGACGGCGACCGCTCACCTCGCCGAGCTGCGCGCCCGGGCGAGGCCCGGCGAGGGATCCGTCATCGCCACGACCGTCTCGGGTGCGGCCAACCTCGGCGGCCTCGCACTCGGACCGCTCATCGGCGGGCTGTTCGCGGAGTTCCTTCCCGCGCCGCTGGTCCTCCCGCACATCGTGTTCCTGGCGCTCCTGGCCGCCGAGGCGCTCGCGCTGCTCAGCGTGCCGGAGACGGTCGCCGCCACGCCGCGGCCCTACCGGCCTCAGCGGCTGTCGGTGCCCGCGGCATCCCGCTCGATCTTCCTCGTCGCCGGCTTCGGGGCGTTCGCGGGGTTCGCCGTCTTCGGCCTGTTCAGCTCGCTCGCACCAACCTTCCTGGTCGGCACCTTCGGCCAGGACGATCACCTGCTCGCCGGCGCGGCGGCGTTCTCCGTGTTCGCGGCGGCCGCCGTCGGCCAGATCGCCCTGGCCTCGGTGCGCCAGCGGACGCAGTTCACGATCGCGATCATCGCGTGCGCGGTCGGCCTCGCCGGTGTCGCCTCGGGCGCGGTGATCCCGCAGTTGACTCTGTTCCTCGGCGGCGGCGTCATCGCGGGCCTCGGCGTGGGCGTGCTGTTCAAGGGCGCGATCGGCACCGCCGTCGCGGTCGCGGCCGCCGGGCGCACCGGCGAGACGCTCGCGCTGCTGTTCCTGATCGCCTACGCGGGCCTGGTCGTCCCGGTGCTCGCGGTCGGCATCGGTCTGACCTTCGCTCCGGCCGTCGGGGTCCTCATCGTCTTCGTGGTGCTGGTGCTGGCAGCGACGGTCTCGGCGGCGGCGATCATGCGCCGCCGGACCGCCTGAGGCTACGCGGCGGACCAGCCGCCGTCGCTGGCCAGAATGATGCCGTTCACGTTGACGCCGTCGCGCGAGAGCAGGAACGTGATGGATGCCGCGAGGGCATCGGCCTCGACCGGGTCGGGCATGATCGCCATGGCGTTCTGAATGCGCTCCGCGCCCAGCGGTGAGCCGAACGAAGCCTCGATGTTGGTGATCGTCGGTCCCGGGGCCACGGCGTTCACGCGGATGCCGCTCGGGCCGTACATGAACGCGCTGCTCTTGGTGAGTCCGGCCACGGCGTGCTTGGACGCGGTGTAGGCGACCCCGGCGGCCGAGCCGCGGAGCGCGGCTTCCGATGCGGTGTTGACGATCGACCCGCCGCCCTGCGCGAGCATCGTGGGGATCACGGCACGCATCAGCTTCATCGTTCCGGTGACGTTGACGCGGAACACCCGCTCCCACACGGCGTCGGACACGTCGCCCACCGGCGTCATGTCGTCCATGATCCCGGCGATGTTGGCCAGGCCGTCGATCGTGCCGCCGGCCGCTTCGAGGATGCGGGCGACGCCCGCGTCGTCGGTGATGTCAGCGGTGAGGGCCACCACCTCGGCATCCGAGTGCGCTCCGGCGAACTCGTCGAGGCGCGCCTGGCTGACGTCGACCGCGATGACGCGACCGCCCTCGCGCGCGATCCGCGACGCGGTGGCGCGCCCGATGCCCGAGCCGGCGCCGGTCACGATCACGGTCTGACCGGTGAAGCGGCCCTGATCGACGCGCTCGGTCCATTCCCGCAGGACGACCGTCGGGGCGGGAGCCGGCGCCGCCGCGTCGGCCGAAGGCGCGGGCGGCACAGGCGCCTCGCCGGCCGGAACATCGCCGGCCGCGGCACGACGCACCAGGTCATCGAGCATCTCCTGCGTGAATGCTCCTCGGCTCATCTTCACGAGGCGCTTGATCGCGAGGCGCTTGATCGGCTTGAAGACCTCGGGCGACTGGCCGCCTTCGGCGAGCATCGCGGTGAGGATGGCGTTTCCCGTCGGATCGTCGAGCCAGGCGGCGATCGATGAATCGGCGGTGAGGGCGGTGGTGCTCATGACGGGTCCTTTCGACCGGACAAGTGTGTCCGGTACTAGGCTACACGGGTGCTGAACGGTGAGGAAGAGCCGAAGCGGCCGAACCGCGGACCCGCGGCCGGTCCCGGCAATCGGCGCGCCCTGATCACCGCTGCCCGTGAGGTGTACGCCATCGACGGCCTGAGCGCGCCCTTCAGCGCGGTCGCCAAGCGGGCCGGTGTCGGCCAGGGGAGCCTCTACCGGCATTTCCCCGATCGCACCGCGCTCGCCGTGGCGGTGTTCGAGGAGAATCTCATCGACCTCGAAGCGGTCACCGCCCCGGCGGAGCGCACGATCGACGATCTGCTGGATCGCGTCGTGGATCAGGCGATGGTCGCCACGGCGTTCATCGAACTGATCACCGCCGATCTGTACGATCCGCGGATCGCCCCGCTGGGCATCCGGTTCCGCAGCGTCGTTGCGACGCTCCTCGAGCGCGAGCAGACCCTCGGCCACGTCGGCGCGCACGTCGACACCGAGGACGTGATGTTGGCGGTGGGGATGCTGGCGACCGCCCTCGCCAGAACCCGCGACGACGAGCGAGCCGACGTGGCGCGACGCGCGCGTGCGCTGCTGCGCGCCGCCTTCGCCCCGCGCTGATCGGCGGATGTCGTCTCCCCCTCCGCAAACACGGGGGGACGACTACGCTCGAAGGATGGGCAGGTTCATCTACGACACAATGGCGAACTCGGTCGACATCGACGATCGCACGCTGGCGCACCTGCGCATCGTGGTGATGAACAAGCTGCGCCGCACCGAAGCATTCATGTTCGACGTCGAGGTCGGCGACGGCAGCGGTCGACGCAGCTTCTGGATGCACCCGTCGGTGCCCATCCAGTTCCACTTCTTCGGCAGCCGTCAGCCCCGCATCAACCGCGCGTGGGTGGAAGACCTCATGCAGGTCGCGAGCGGCCCGAACGGTCTGACGATCACGCCGGAGCCGGCGGAGGATTCAGCGCCGGCGCCGTCGGATCAGCCCGCCGGCTGAACCGGGACCTCTGCCGTCTCGAGCGAGCGCTTCTGCGCTCCCTCGACATCCAGCGGTGCCATCTCCGTGCCGGCGACCGTCAGCTTGTCGATGGAGAGCTCTTCCACCTCGACCTTGCCCACCGCCAGCTCCGACACCCCTTCATCCGAGATCTCGGCGGCGTCGGCATCGAAGTGGCCGGCGATGAGCGTGATGCCGCCCGATGAGTTCGCGGAGTTGGCGAGCTCCTCGATCCACTCACGGCTGAGTTCGGCTGGCTCCGGGTCGTCGAAGACGAACCGCAGCGGAATCGACGGATGCAGCCAGATCGTGCTGCGCCCGCGCGGCTGATCCTCGGGGTGCCGCCACGACACGGTGAACGACTCGCTGCGGCGAAGCTTCGTCGAGATGACGACCTTCAGGTGCGCGAGTGCCCGATCGTCGATGTGGATCGGTGTCGCCGACCCGCCGTAGTAGATGGTGCCCACGCGAAAACGATAAGCCCTCGGCCCGCGAGCGCGGCATCGCTGGGGAAAGACCGCAGGATCTGCGACGCGGTCGCCCGGCCCTTCAGCGCTGGGCGCGGGCCAGGTTCGCCGTCAGCTCGTCCTTGTTCTGGCGGACGACGTAGGCGGGCCGGTCGCGCTCGACCCGCCAGCTGTCGGCGAGCGGACCGACGTTGACCGTGTCGAATCCGAACTCGTCGTACAGGTCGGTGGCCAGCGCGGCCGCGTCCTCGAAATCGCTCGCCGTCGCGAGTGCGCGCCGGTCGGCGGTACCTGCAGGGGTGCCGTCGGTCAGGATGTCACCCGAGGTGATGTGGTTGAACGCCTTGGCGACCTTCGAATCGGGGAGGTGGTCCTGCAGCAACTGGCTCGTCGTCGTCGACTTGTCCTCGAGAGCCGGGATGCGCCCGTCGCGCTCCCAGTAGTAATTGTTCGTATCCAGCACGATCTTGCCGGCCAGCGGGGCGACCGGCACCGCGTCGAGTGCCTTCAGTGGAACGGTCACGATCACGAAGTCGCCCGCGGCCGCAGCATCCGTCGCCGTCGCCGCCGTGGCGCGCTCGCCGAGCGCGCCGACCAGATCGGTCAGGGTCTCAGGACCCCGCGAGTTGCTGATCACGACGTCATAGCCTCGGTCCACGAGACCCCGCGCCAGGGTCGAACCGATGTGTCCTGCTCCGATGATTCCCACTGTTGTCATGCTCGGGCCAACGCGCCGCGGCCCACATCATTCCCTCGTCGCGCCGGACCGGCTTTTCGAAAACCCCCCACGCCGCGGTCTGTGTCGGCCACTCTCGAAGAGAGCGACGACGATGGACGAGTCCTCAACGAAGCAGGGAGCACGCACATGAGCCGCAGCGCACTCGTCGTCCGGGGCGGATGGGAGGGGCACCAGCCGGTGGAGGCCACCGAGCTGTTCCTGCCGTTCCTGCGCGACAGCGGATTCGATGTGCGGGTCGAGTCCTCGAACGAGGTGTACGCCGATGCCGCTGCGATGGCGCAGACAGACCTGATCGTCCAGTCGGTGACGATGTCGGAGATCTCCCGTGAAGCGCTGGACGGATTGCGCACCGCGGTGGAGGCCGGATGCGGACTGGCCGGCTGGCACGGCGGCATCGCCGACTCGTATCGCGGCTCCTCCGACTACCTGCAGCTCGTCGGCGGCCAGTTCGCCACGCACCCGGGCAAGGAGCCGTCGCTGCGCGTCGGCGATTCCACCGACAACTACCTGGGCTACACGATCGAGCTGACCGATCTCGGCCGCACGCACGAGATCACGGCCGGCCTGGAGGATTTCGCCCTGGAGACCGAGCAGTACTGGGTGCTGCACGACGACCTCAACGATGTGCTGGCGACCACCACGCATCCTCCGCAGCCCTATCATCCGTGGCATCGGCCGGTGACCTCTCCCGCTGTCTGGACGCGATCGTGGGGGAGCGGCCGGGTCTTCGTCTGCACGGCCGGGCACAGCGTCGACGTGCTTGCGGACGACAACGTGCGCACGATCATCGAGCGCGGCATGCTCTGGGCGGCCCGCTCGTGACCGGGCGCCGGATCGGCATCGTCGGCCTCGGCGTGATCTCGCGGGCCTACCTCGACACCCTCTCAGGCGCGGCCGGCGTGGAGATCACCGCCGTCGCGGATCTGGATCCCGCGCGCACGGCGGCGGTCGCGGAGACGATCCCCGGGGCGCTCGCGCTCACGCCGTCGGACCTGTACGCCCACGCCGACGTGGACACCGTCCTGAATCTGACCATTCCCGCCGCGCACGAGGAGGTGGCGCTCGCAGCCCTCGCCGGGGGCAAGGACGTCTACGGCGAGAAGCCGCTCGCGGCGACCCTGGACGCCGCGAGCCGCGTCCTCGCTGCCGCAAACACAGCTGGCCGGCGGGTCGGCGGCGCTCCGGACACCGTGCTCGGCACCGGCGTGCAGACGGCTCGGGCCGCGGTGGAGGCCGGGATGATCGGCACCCCCGTCTCGGCGACGGCGACGTGGCTGTCGCGGGGCCATGAGGCATGGCATCCGCACCCCGACTTCTACTACCGCGAGGGCGGTGGACCGCTGCTGGACATGGGCCCGTACTATCTCACGGCGCTTGTGCACCTGCTCGGCCCCGTGACGTGGGTGGCGGGGGCGAGCAGCCGTTCGCGCGAGCGCCGCATCATCGAGTCGGGCCCGCGCGCCGGGGAACACATCCCGGTGGACGTCGACACGCACGTCACCGGGGTGCTGGGTCACCGTGGAGGGGCGATGTCCACGGTCACCTTCAGCTTCGACGCGCCCTCGACCCGTGCCGAGCCGATCGAGGTGCACGGCGTGGAGGGGATGCTGGTGCTGCCCGATCCCAATCACTTCTCCGGCACCGTGCTCCGGCGGAACGCCCGCTCCACGGAGGTGATCGAGCTCCCGGTGAGCGCGGGCTACGAAGCCGCCTCACGCGGCGTCGGTCTCATCGACTTCGTGACCGGCCCTGGCCGGGCCTCGGGCGAGGTCGCACTGCACGTGCTCGAGATCATGACCGCGCTGCTGGAGTCCGCAGGCCGCGGTGCTCGCGTTCCGGTGACATCCACGGCGATCGTTCCCCAGCTCGTTCCCCTCACCCCCCTCGCCGGGTGGCAAGGGCACGGCGCCTGAGACGACTCCGCACCGGTCTCAGGCGACGCGGACGTCCGCGCGGCGCTGGACGGATGCCTGTGCCATCCGCGGCTCGTCGAGCCCGACGATATGCACGTCGCCGCTGACGACGATTCCCGCGACCGTCTCCCGTTCGACGCACGAAGGCCCGACCCAGAGCGTGACCTCGCCGGGTTCGACGATCCGGCGACCGGCCAGACCGGTGAAGGCAAGCCGCTGCGTCGGCACGTCGAAGCGGACGACGACCTCTTCACCCGGTTCGAGACGCACGCGCTCGAACGCGAGCAGCTGCGCGACCGGACGGGTGACGCTGCCGACCTCGTCACGGGCGTACAGCTGTACGAGGTCGGTGCCGGGGCGGTCTCCGGCGTTGCGCACCCGCACCGTCGCGGTGAAGGCCTCGCCCGCGGTCACGGATGCGTCGGCCCGCAGGTCGGTGCGCGCGAACGACGTATAGGTCAAGCCGTGACCGAAGGGCAGCAGGGGGTCTGACCCCGCGCTGGTCACGTCGGATGTGCCGCCGAGCGTCGGATGCAGGTACGAGAACGGCTGCGCCCCCGCAGAGCGCGGCAGGGAGACGGGGAGGTGACCCGAGGGCGCGACCGCGCCGGACAGGACGGCGGCGATCGCCGGCCCGCCCTCCTCGCCGGGGAAGAAGGCCTGGAGCACGGCGGCCGGTCGAGGCGAATCCGGCGCGTCCGCCGCAGTCCTGCGCGGAGCTTGTCCCGCACCGAGGCCGGTCACGGCGCCGCTGCCGGTCGTCCGCTCCGGCAGCGCCCAGCCGATCGCATAGGGGCGTCCGGTGAGCAGGACCAGCACGACCTGAGTTCCCGTCGCACACACGGCTTCGACCAGCTCTCGCTGCACACCGGGGAGTTCGAGAGACTCGACGTCATTGCCCTCGCCGACCGTGCCGCGCCCGAACAGACCCGCGCGGTCGCCCACGACCACGACGGCGACCTCCGAGCTCCGGGCAAGCTGGACCGCGGCCGCGATACCCGAACGATCCTCGCCCTCGACATCGCATCCGACGGCGTGTTCGATCACGGCATCGCCGAACCGCGCAGCGAGCGCCTCGCGGACGGTCGGCAGCGCGATGCCGAGCGGCGAGTCGGGGTGGTGGGCCAGCACGTGGTTGACGAACGAGTAGCAGCCCATCAGGGCCTCCGCGCTGTCGGCGTTCGGGCCGATCACCGCGATGCGGCGTGTGTCGCGGCCGTGCAGCGGCAGCGTGCCGTCGTTGCTCAGCAGCACGAGGGACTCTTCGGCGAGCGTGCGGGCCAGCGCACGATGAACCGGGGAATCGAGGTCGATGTGCGTCGGGGGTGTGTCGAACCGCTCGTCGAGCAGACCGAGCTCCTCCTTCTCCGACAGCACTCGCAGGACCGCACGATCGAGCACCTCGACATCCAGCGCGCCGGAGCGGACCAGATCCGCGAGGTGTTCGAAGGCATCCCCGCTCGGCAGCTCGACGTCGACGCCCGCGGAGATGGCGGCGCGGGCCGCATCGGCGCGATCGGAGGCGACCTGGTGCATCGTCTCCAGGAACGCGACGGCGAAGTAGTCGGAGACGACGACACCGTCGAAGCCCCACTCCTCGCGCAGCACCTCGGTGAGGTATCGCGTCGTCGCGGCGACGGGGACGCCGTCGATCTCGGCGTAGGAGTTCATCACGCTGCGCGCGCCGCCGTCGCGGATCGCCATCTCGAACGGCGGCAGGAGCATGTCGGCGATCTCCCGGGAGCCGGCATGGACCGGCGCGTGGTTGCGGCCACCCTGCGAGGCGGAATACCCGACGAAGTGCTTCAGCGTCGCGTGGACGCCCTGGCTCTGCAGGCCGCGGACGTACGCGGTGCCAAGCACGCCGACCAGATACGGGTCCTCCCCGATGCACTCGTCCACCCGCCCCCAGCGCGGATCGCGGATGACATCCAGGACCGGGGCCAGGCCCTGGTGGATCCCGAGTTCGCGCATCGATCGTCCGATCTCGCTCGCCATCTCCGCCAC
The DNA here is from genome assembly GCF_900100885.1 of Microbacterium pygmaeum. NCBI lineage: Bacteria > Bacillati > Actinomycetota > Actinomycetes > Micrococcales > Microbacteriaceae > Microbacterium > Microbacterium pygmaeum. Next base: position 151,518 of record NZ_LT629692.1, on the reverse strand, counting down.
GAGCGCCGGGTCGAAGGACGCGCCCCAGGCCAGCGGCGTCGGGAACGTCGCCGCCTTCCAGGCCGCCAATCCGGTGAGGCATTCCTCGTGGACGATCGCCGGAATGCCCAGGCGCGTCTGCTCGCGCAGTCGCCGCTGCTCGCCCCAGAGCCATCGGGCCCGCTCCAGCGGCTCGACGGGTCGTGTGCCGTACACCCGCGTGAGGTGGCCGAGGCCGGCGGCCGTGGCCTCCTCGTAGCGTGTCGAGGTCTGCATCTCGCCGGCCATCGGCGCGACGACCTCGTCCCCCTGGTCGACCCAGTAGCCGACCAGCTGTGCGCGTTTCTCCTCGAGCGTCATCCGCCCGAGCAGTTCGCGGACGCGCGCCGATGCGCGCGAGGAGGTCCCTGAATGCACGTTCACTCTTTCTCGGAAGGGCGGATGCCGCGGGCACCCGTCGAGGTCAGCCCTTGACGGCCCCGGTGAGCCCGCCCACGATGCGGCGTTCGAAGATGCTGAAGAACACCAGCGCGGGGATCATGGACAGGGAGGTGAAGGCGAGGACCTTCGCCGTGTCCACCGCGTACTGCGACGCGAACGCCTGCGTACCGAGGGGCAGAGTGAAGGTGGACTCGCTGCTGAGGATGAACAGCGGCAGGATGTAGCCGTTCCAGCTGCCGATGAAGGCCAGGATCCCGACCGTGATGACCGCGGGAACCGACAGGGGCAGCACCATCCGCCAGAAGAACCCGAGCCTGCTGCATCCGTCGATCGACGCGGCCTCCTGGAGTTCGCGCGGGATCGCCGCCAGGAACGGGACCAGGATGATGATCGTCGTCGGCAGCGCGAACGCGATCTGCGGCACGATGACGCCGACCAGGCTGTTGGTGAGGCCGAGGTTGCGCACCAGGATGTACAGGGGCGTGATCGCCACCGTCATCGGGAACATCAGCCCCGCCGTGAACAGCGCGTAGACGGCGCCGCGGCCTCGGAACGAATAGCGCGAGAGCGCATAGGCGGCCATCAGGCCGAGGGCCACCACGAGGATGGTCGTCGCCCCCGCGGCGATCGTGGAGTTCAGCAGCTGCGTCCAGAACGTGCCGCTGGCGAGCACGTCGGTGTAGTTCGACCAGTTCCACTCCGCCGGCAGCCCTGACGGGTCGACGGTGATCTCGGAGTTCGTGCGGAACCCGCCGATGATGATGTAGGCGACCGGTGCCAGCATCAGGGCGATGAGCACCAGTGCGACGAATCCGACCAGGGCGGTGGTGATCCGGCGCTGACCGGGGGCAGCGGTGCGCCGGGCACCCGGGGCGATCAGGGTCGCCGTGGCGGTGGCGGCCATCATGCCTTTCCTCCGGTCAGTGCGCCGGCCGTATCGCGGCGCAGGATGAATCGCTGGTAGAGCAGGGCGACGACGAGGGAGATGACGAACATCACCACGGCCACGGCGCTGCCGTAGCCGAAGCTGCCGGCGTTGCGGCCGTTGGCGACCATGTAGGTCGCCATCGTCGAGGTTCCCGCAGTGGAGGCGACGTACTGCCCCCAGATGATCCAGACGAGGTCGAACAGCTGCAGCGAGCCGATCACCGACAGGAACGCCCAGATCCGGATCGTGGGGCCCATCAGAGGGAGGACGACGTGGCGCTGGATCTGCCAGTACGAAGCGCCGTCGATCGCCGCTGCTTCGGAGAGCTCCTCGGGGATCCCCTGGAGCCCGGCGAGGAAGAGGATCACCGCGAAGCCGATGTACTTCCACGTGATGATGAGCATCAGGGTCCAGATGGCGATGCCCGGATCCGACAGCCAGTCCGTCGTCAGAGCACCCAGGCCGACCCGCTCCAGCAGCCCGTTGACGGCGCCGTTGGTCTGGAGCATGAGACTCCACCCGATGCCGACGACGACCTCGGAGATCACGTACGGGATGAAGATGAGCACGCGGATGAGCGACTGGAACCGCATCTTGCGGTTCAGCAGCAGGGCGAGCACGATCGCGATCGGTCCCTGCAGGACCAGCGACATCACCACGATGAACGCGTTGTGCCCGAGTGCCTCGTGGAAGTCGGGGTCCGTGAGGATCGTGACGTAGTTGCGAACCCCGACGAAGTCGACCGGGGCGCCGAAGCCGGACCAGCTGAAGAAGCCGTAGTACGCGGCGAGCGCGACCGGGAAGATCACGAACGCGACGAAGACGATCAGTGCCGGTCCGAGCAGGATCAGCAGCTCGAGCCGGGTGCCGAATCTCCGCTTGCGGGCCGCGGCCGGTGCGGGGGGCAGCACCGTGGTGCTGCCCCCCGCGTCTCCGGGCATGCCGGGCGCGGGAGTCGCCTGCGGCGACCCGACGCTCACGGTAGCCATCTCGCGATGCCTCAGGACTTCGCGGCGGCGTCGTTGACGGCGTCGACGATGTCCTGCGCGGTTCCCTGTCCGGCGAACATGTCCACCACGGCGACGTTCAGGGCGTTGCCGACGTTCTGTCCGTAGAGCGTGTCCAGCCACAGCACGACGTACGGTGCGTCGTTGTAGGCGGCCAGCACATCCTGCAGCGCCGGCGTCGTGACGACGCTCTGGGCTTCGGTCGAGGCCGGGAGCGTCTGGAACGCCTCGGCGTAGCCCTCCTGATTCGTCTTCTCGACGATGAAGTTCAGGAAGTCCGTGCACTCCTTCGGCGCGTTGACCCAGCACGAGAATCCGTCGACGCCGCCCATCATCGCGCCCGGCTCCCCGTCGCCACCGGCGACCTCGGGGAACGGGAACCACTGCAGGTCTGCCAGCGGCTGCTCGTCGGGGGTCAGCGAGGCGATCACGCCCGGGTCCCAGGCGCCCATGAGCTCCATGGCGGCCTGGTGGTTGGCCAGCAGGCCGGCCGAGGAACCGGCGCCCTGCTGCGCGGCGGTGGTGAGGAATCCTTCGTTGAACGGGTCGGTGTCGATGAACTTCTGGAGGTTCTCACCCGCGGCGAGCCAGCACGGGTCGTCGAACGTGCGCGAGCTTGCGGCTTCGTCGAGCACGTCCTTCGAGCAGGCGCGCAGCGCGAAGTTGTAGTACCAGTGCGCGGCGGGCCACGCGTCCTTGGCCCCGACGGCGATCGGGTCGACCCCGGCGGCCCGAAGCTGCGTGTCGGCCGCTTCGAGGTCGCTGATGCTGGCGGGTGTGCCCGAGACACCGGCATCCGTGAACAGGTCCGACGAGTAGTAGATGCCCGAGGGCAGCACCGAGACCGGCATGCCGTAGCTCTTGCCATCGATCTCGAAGGCCGACAGCGAATTGCCGACGGCGGCCTGCGACTCGGACGAGATCGCATCGGTGATGTCCATCACCTGGCCGGCCTTCACGATGTCGGCGAGCTTGCCGCCGCCACGGGCCATGAAGATGTCCGGCGCGTCACCGGAGTTCAGGGCGGTCTGCAGCTTGCCGTCCATCTCCTCGTTCTGGATGGACTGGATCTCCACGGTCACGCCTGGGTTGGCCTTCTCGAACGCGGCCGCCGTGTCCTCCCAGTAGGCCTTGCCGTCGCCGGTCGTCGAGTTGTGCCAGAACGTCAGGGTGACCGAGCCGTCCCCTGAGTCGCCCGAGCCGCCGCTGCACCCGCTCAGTGCGAGCGCACCCGCGAGCAGTGCCGCCGATGCGGCCATGATCTTCTTGGCGTTCATGTGATTCCGTTCTCCTCTTCGAGTCCACCCCGTCGAACCGGGGTGTCGGATGCAAGTCGGCCCGCCGTCGGGCCACGCCGCCCCTGCGTGAGCGGAAGTGCCAGAAGTGTCGCCCGTCGTCCTCATCGGTGTCAAACGTTTTCGAAAACCTTTTTCAACGGTGCTAGTGTCTGTCGCCATGGGACGCAGAGCGACGATCACCGATGTCGCCGTCGAGGCCGGCGTCTCCGTCGCGACCGTGTCCAAGGCGGTGAACGGGCGCTACGGAGTGGCGCCGGAGACGGTGCAGCACGTCCTCGACGTCGTCGAGCGGCTGGGCTATCAGTCCAGCCTGGGCGCGAGCAGCATGCGCTCCCGCCGCACCGGGGTGATCGGCGTGCTGGTCGCGGGGTTCGAGCCGTTCAGCGCCGAGATCCTCAAGGGCGTGGGCGCGGGTCTGCGCGACACCTCGTTCGACCTGATGGCCTACAGCGGCGCGCACAACGGCAATCAGGAGGGCTGGGAACGACGCTCCCTGAGCAGGCTCAGCGGGACGCTGATGGACGGGGTGATCATGGTGACGCCCACGGTGGTCGGGGTCGTCGCCGATGTCCCGGTCGTGGCCGTCGACCCGCACACGGGTCGTGCCGACCTGCCGTCCGTCGAGGCGGACAGCTTCGGCGGCGCCCAGCTGGCCGTGCGCCATCTCGTGGAACTGGGGCACCGACGGATCGGCTTCATCGCCGGCCGCCCGGACCTGCGGTCCTCGACCTTGCGCGAGGCCGGGTACCGGCAGGCGCTGGCCGACGCGCGGATCGCGTTCGATCCGTCGCTGATCGGATCGGGCCGCTACGACACTGGGTCATCCCGCGAGGCTGCAGAGGCCATGCTCGCCCAGGACCGCCGGCCGACCGCGATCTTCGCGGCCAACGATCTGTCCGCCCTGTCGATCATCGAGACCGCGCGAGAGTTCGGCCTCGACGTGCCGGGGGATCTGTCCGTGATCGGGTTCGACGATGTGCCAGAGGCCTCGAGGGCGACTCCGGGCCTGACGACCGTCCGCCAGCCCATGCAGCGCATCGGAGCGACGGCCGCCGAGATGCTCGTCGCCCTGATGAGCGGGCGGACCCCCGAGTCCACGCACCTGATCCTCCCGACCCGGCTCGTGCCCCGCGGCACCACCGCGCCGCCGCGCTGATCCGCCGACCTGCGCTGCGCTCCCCCGCGTTCGACGTCGGCGCGCCGGGTCAGCGGTCGGGGCCGGTCGGATCGTTCAGCAGCTCAGCGAACGCCGCCTCCGCCGCGCCGATCAGCAGCCGGTCCTCAGCAAGCGAGGCTACCCGGATGTGGAGTCCCTCCATGTTCGCCGACATCGCCTGCGCTCCGACCGCGTCCAGGAGCCCGGCCGCATCGGAGTCGGCGATGGTCGCCAAGAACCCGCCGAGCACCACGAGCGTCGGGTTCAGCACATTGACCGCATTGGCCAGCGCAGTGGAGAGGATGCCGCGCTGCCGCGCGAGCTCCTCGGTGACGGCGGCGTCATCGGAGCCGGCAAGCGCGGCGGCGAGCGTCGGCTCGTCGGCGGAGTCCAGCCCTGCCACCCTCAGCAGGCGCGATCTGCTGACCTCGTCCTCCAGCACCCCGCCGGAGGCCCGGCGGTCCGAGTCGGCGGCGATGCCCGGACGGTTCTGACCGAATTCGCCGGCATAGCCGCCGGCGCCGGCCACCGGCATCCCTCCGACGACGAGTCCGCCGCCGATGCCGCTGGCTCCGCCGTTGAGGTAGACGATGTCGTCGATGCCGCGCCCCGCGCCGAACAGGTGCTCGGCCATGACGCCGAGGCTGGCGTCGTTTCCGACCGACACGGGCAGCCCCGTCGCCGTCGTGAGCAGATCGCGCAGCGGCGCATCGGTCCAATGGAGGTGCGGAGCGTCGCGGACGATGCCGTCGGCGGTGCGCACGAGTCCCGGAACGGCCACCCCGATGCCGACGAGACGGGCCTCGGCGAGCGCGCCCGACCGCCAGTCGGCCAGTCGCTCGGCGACGAGGTCTGCGGTCTCCTCGGGCGTGAGCAGGTGGTCGAGCTCGAGGCGTTCGCGTACCGGGATCCCGCGATCGAGTCCGATCGCCGCGATCGTCAGCGCGTCGACCTCGGGGTTCACGGCGATCGCGAGGACGCGCGGGTCCACGGTCACCACCGGGGAGGGTCGTCCGACCCGACGTGAGGGGTCCGGTGCCTTCTCCAGTGCCAGTCCGGCTCGGGTGAGCTCGCCGACGAGATCGGCGATCGTCGATCGGTTCAGTCCCGTGAGCTCGGTCAGGCGCGCCCGCGACTGGGGTCCGTCCAGATGCAGCATCCGCAGCAGACGGCTGAGATTGCGCTGGCGGATGCCGCGCGCCGCCGTCGTCGGATCGCTCATCCTCCTCACTGTAGGGGCTCGCCTCGCTCCCCGGAATGGTATAGGTTGTCAAACGCAACAATTTCCCGCAAAGGAGCGTCATGCCCACCCAGTCCGGTCCCACCCCCACTCGCGACGACAAGTTCTCCTTCGGCCTCTGGACCGTCGGCTACAACGGAACCGACCCGTTCGGCGGCCCCACCCGGCCCCCGCTGGATGTCGTCCACGCCGTCGAGAAGCTCGCAGAGCTCGGCGCCTACGGCCTCACCTTCCACGACGACGACCTGTTCGCCTTCGGCTCCACGGACGCAGAGCGCCAGAACCAGATCGACCGGCTCAAGGGCGCGCTCGCCGACACCGGCCTCATCATCCCGATGGTCACCACGAACCTCTTCTCGGCACCGGTCTTCAAGGACGGCGGATTCACCTCCAACGACCGCGACGTGCGTCGTTTCGCGCTGCGGAAGGTCTTCCGCCAGCTCGACCTGGGCGCCGAACTGGGCGCGAAGACGTTCGTCATGTGGGGCGGCCGCGAGGGCGCCGAATACGACTCCGCCAAGGACATCCGCCAGGCGCTGGAGCGCTACCGCGAGGCGGTCAACCTCCTCGGCGACTACGTCACCGACAAGGGCTACGACATCCGGTTCGCGATCGAGCCCAAGCCCAATGAGCCGCGCGGCGACATCCTGCTGCCGACGCTCGGTCACGCGATCGCGTTCATCGACTCGCTCGAGCGCCCCGAACTGGTCGGCGTCAACCCCGAGGTCGGCCACGAGCAGATGGCGGGACTGAACTTCAGCGCCGGCATCGCCCAGGCGCTGTACCACGGCAAGCTCTTCCACATCGACCTCAACGGTCAGCGCGGCATCAAGTACGACCAGGACCTCGTGTTCGGTCACGGCGACCTGCACAACGCCTTCGCGCTGGTGGACCTGCTCGAGAACGGCGGCCCCGGCGGAGTCCCCGCCTATGACGGACCGCGACACTTCGACTACAAGCCGTCGCGCACCGAGGACGAGACGGGTGTCTGGGATTCGGCATCCGCCAACATGCGCACGTACCTCCTCCTCAAGGAGCGCGCCGCGGCCTTCCGCGCGGACCCGGAGGTGCAGGAGGCGCTCGAGGCCGCGAAGGTCGCCGAGCTCTCGGTGCCGACGCTGAACGAGGGCGAGTCGTATGACGACTTCCTCGCCGATCGCTCGGCGTACGAGGACTTCGACGCCGATGCGTACCTCGGAGGCAAGGGCTTCGGCTTCGTGCGACTGCAGCAGCTGGCGACCGAGCACCTGCTCGGCGCTCGCTGACAACCGATCGAACCCCGTTCGCGGTCGGAACACGCCGCATCGCCGAGAGCGATGACGGCGTGTTTCATCCGCGAACGGACCTGAGGTGAAGGAGCAGCGATGACGCTGGTGGCAGGGGTCGACTCGTCGACGCAGTCGTGCAAGGTCGTCGTGACCGATGCCGTGACCGGAGCCCTCGTGCGCGAGGGGCGAGCGGTGCACCCGGAGGGCACCGAGGTCGACCCCGCAGCGTGGTTCGAGGCGCTCCAGACTGCGATCGCCGAGGCGGGCGGCCTCGACGACGTCGCGGCCTGGGCCATCGGCGGGCAGCAGCACGGCATGGTCGTCCTCGATGCCGACGGGCGCGTGCTGCGCCCGGCGCTGCTGTGGAACGACACCCGCTCGGCCGGGGCGGCGGCGGAGCTGATCGCCGAGTTCGGCGCCGAGGCGCTCGCGCAGCGCACCGGTCTGGTGCCGGTGGCATCCTTCACGATCACCAAGCTGCGCTGGCTGCGCGACGTCGAACCCGAGCACGCTGCTCAGGTGGCCGCCGTCGCGCTGCCCCACGACTGGCTCACCTGGCGTCTGCGCGGGTTCGGACCCGCCGATGAGTCGACGCGTGGTCCCGTCCTCGAAGAACTCGTGACGGATCGATCGGATGCCTCGGGCACCGGCTACTGGAATCCCGCGGACGACGGCTACGACCGCGATCTGCTGCGCGCCGCGCTCGGACACGACGCGGTCCTGCCGCGGGTGCTCGGCCCGACCGAATGGGTGACCGACGAGGCCGGACGCCGCGTGGGCGGCGGAGCCGGTGACAACGCAGGAGCCGCGCTGGGCCTGGGCGCCGGTCCCGGCGACGTCATCGTGTCGATCGGCACGAGCGGCACCGTCTTCGCCGTCAGCGAGGTGCGCACGATCGACCCCACGGGGACGGTCGCCGGCTTCGCCGACTGCACGGGCCGGTTCCTGCCGCTGGTCGCGACGCTGAACGCCGCGCGCGTGCTCGATGCCGTCGGCCGGATCCTCGGCGTGGACCACGACGAGCTGAGCCGACTCGCGCTGGCGGCCCAGGCCGGCGCCGGCGGGCTCCAGCTCGTGCCGTACTTCGAGGGCGAGCGCACGCCGAACCTGCCCGATGCGACCGCGTCGCTCTCCGGGATGACGCTCGCATCGACCACCCGCGAGAACCTCGCCCGGGCGGCGGTCGAGGGGATGCTGTCGGGCCTTGCGGCAGGGCTCGCGGCACTGCGGGGTCTCGGGGTGCCGCTGGAGCGCGCGCTGCTGGTGGGCGGCGGCGCGCAGTCGGCCGCCGTCCGCGAGGTCGCCCCGCTCGTCCTCGGCGTCCCGGTCGTCGTCCCCGAACCCGGGGAGTACGTCGCCCTCGGCGCCGCGCGCCAGGCGGCTTCCGTCCTCGCCGTCTGACATCGACGGATCTCACAGGGACCTCGTAGTCCGGCCTCGTAGGGTCGGAGCCATGTCGCAGAACCTCGCCGGGCCCCTCGACCAGCCGCTCCGAGACGATTCGCCCGACGACGATCCGCTCGATGACCGGGTGACCTTCTCCACCTCGCAGCTGCGCACGATGCGCGACGAGATGCAGCGCTTCCTGCTGGAGTACCGCTTCGGCATGCAGGAGATCGAGACCAAGGTCGCGATCCTGCGGGAGGAGTTCCAGCACATGCACGACTACAACCCGATCGAGCACGTCTCGAGCCGGGTGAAATCGCCCGACAGCCTCGTCGAGAAGGTGGTCCGCAAGGGCATCGACTCGGACTTCGCCTCCATCCGCGAGCACATCACCGACATCGCCGGGGTTCGCATCACCTGCAGCTTCACCACCGACGCCTACCGGCTCTTCGATCTGCTCACCGCGCAGGACGACATCACGCTCGTCGCGGTCAAGGACTACATCGCCGAGCCCAAGGGCAACGGGTACAAGAGCCTGCACGCGATCCTCGAGGTGCCGGTGTTCCTGTCCACCGGCCGGGTCGACGTGCCGGTCGAGGTCCAGTTCCGCACCATCGCGATGGACTTCTGGGCGAGCCTCGAGCACAAGATCTACTACAAGTACGATCGTCAGGTCCCGGACGGACTGCTGGCGAGCCTCAAGGACGCCGCCGACACCGCCGCCGAACTCGACGAGCGGATGCAGCGCCTGCACCGGGAGCTGCACGGTCCGGGCGCCGCGCCGCACGGCCCTGAACGGATGATCGCGGTCTGACCTGTCTTTCGCGCGCCGGCGCGACACAATGGGTCTGTGGCTTCACGCGGGGACGACGGCGAAGACGAGATCGCGGCGCTCGACGCCGTCGCGGCCGAACTGTACGCGCTGCCGCCCGACGAGTTCACGGCCGCCCGCAACACGCATGCCGCCGGCGCTCCGCGCTCACTCGCCGCGCGGATCAAGGCGCTCCGCAAGCCCACGGCCGCCGCGTGGGCGGTCGATCTCCTCGCCCGCGAGGGGCAGCTGGCGGACGCGCTGGAACTGTCGGCGCAGCTGCGCGAAGCGCAGGACGACCTGGACGCCGCGGAACTCGGCCGCCTCAGCCGGCAGCGCCGGCAGCTCGTCACGGCGCTGGCCGGTCAGGCCGTCGACCTGGCCGCACAGCGCGGCGTGACCATCAGCGGCGCCGCCCGCACCGATGTGGAGAAGACGATCAACGCCGCGGTGATGGATGCCGCGGCCGCCGTCGCCGTGATGACCGCGCGCCTGGTCCGCCCGCTCGAGGCGTCGGGCTTCGACCCCGTCGATCTGACCGACGCGGTCGGCGGAAGCCTGCCCGGCGTGCCCGACTCGCCGCCGCCGAGCCGCGACGACCTCGCTGAGCGACGCGCGCGCAAGGAGGCGGAGCGCGCCCTGCGCGACGCGGAGCGCGCGGCAGGCGAGGCCGACCGCGAGTTGGACAAGCTCGAGGCCCGCCTGACGAAGTCGCGCGAACGCGGCGACCAGCTGCGGGAGCGCATCGACGACCTGCAGCGGGATCTGGCGCGTCTGCAGGCGGACGCGGAGAAGGCCGACCGGGAGACCGATCGGCTCGACCAGGAGCGCGCAGGCGCGGCATCCCGCTCCCGATCCGCCACCGCAGCGGCCGAGAAGGCGCGTCGCTTGGTGGAATGATGCAGGGATGAGGATGCTGCGCCGCCACGGACATCGCTTCGTCGCCGGCTTCCTCGCGCTGACGCTCGCGCTCATCGGCGCGATCGTCGCGGTCGAAGCCGTGCGCATCGCAGGCGACGCGCTCGAGCGCCCCACCGTCGACGCCTTCTACGAGCAGCCGGCCGGAGCCGCCGACGGCGACCCCGGCACGATCGTCAAGCTGGACCCGCTGCTCGGGACGCCGCTGGCGGCTCGCGCCTGGCGGATCATGTACCGGACGACGACCGTGCAGGGCGACCCGGTGGTCTCCACGGGAGTCCTGGTGGTGCCGCTGGCGCCGCCGCCGCCCGGCGGTCGCACGATCGTCTCGTGGGGTCACCCGACCACGGGCGCGGCGAAGGACTGCGCTCCGTCGTACGGCTTCGATCCGTTCACGATGATCGAGGGGCTCCGCGCGCTGCTCGACCGCGGCTACGCGGTCGTGGCCACCGACTACGTCGGCATGGGCACCGATGGACCGGACTCGTATCTGGTCGGCGTCACGGGCGGCAACGCCGTGCTCGACGCGGCCAGGGCGGCCCGCGCGGTCCCCGAGGCGCGGGCCAGCGATCGTCTCATCCTCTGGGGCCACTCGCAGGGCGGCCAGGCCGTGCTCTTCGCCGCCGAGCGAGCGAGCCGGTACGCACCCGAATTCGACCTGCTGGCCGTTGCCGCCGCAGCCCCGGCCGCGAACCTCATCGACCTGATGGGCGCCCACCTCGACGACATCTCCGGAGTGACGATCGGCTCCTACGCCTTCACCGCGTTCTCCGAGGTGTATCCGCAGGCGCAGCTCGACGACATCCTCACCCCCGATGCCCTCGAGATCGTGCCGACGATGAACGAGCTGTGCCTGCTCCCCAACATCGCCGACCTGCATCGCATCGGCCAGCCGCTGGTCGGGAACTTCACCACGAGCGATCCGACCACGACCGAGCCGTGGCAGCAGCTGCTGACCGACAACTCGGCGGGCTCGACCACCTTCGATGCGCCGCTCTTCCTCGCGCAGGGGCTGGATGACACACTCGTCATCCCCGATGACACCGAGAAGTTCGCGGCGCACGAGGCATCCCTCGGAATGGATGTGACCTTCCACCCGATCTCGTTCGCCGACCATGGCTCGATCGCGTACCTGGCGATCCCCGGCCTGCTGGCCTGGCTGGATCGCGTCGCGCCGCGCTGATGCGCACCTCGCTCCGATCGCTATGGTGAACGCGTGGACGACCTCGAACCGACGCTGCTGGTCATCCCCGTGCTCGCGGTGCTGGCCCCGATCCTCGCCAGAGGCCTCGGCCGGTGGGTGCGAGTGCCGATCGTCGTCTTCGAGCTCGTGCTCGGCATCCTCGTGGGACCGTCGCTGCTCGGCTGGGCGCAGCCGTCGGATTTCGTCGCCACCCTCTCGCAGTTCGGCCTCGCGATGCTGTTCTTCGTCGCCGGCTCCGAGATCGAGTTCACCGAGCTGCGCGAGCGCTCCGGGCGCCTGGCGATCGTCGGCTGGCTGATCAGCATCGCGGCCGGCATCGGCATCGTCTGGGCCTTCGCGCCCGGCGAGATCGCGATCCTCATCGGCATCGCGCTGTGCTCGACCGCGCTGGGCACGATCCTGCCGATCCTGCGGGATGCCGGTGAGCTGCAGACGCCCTTCGGCCGTGCGATCGGAGCGATCGGCGCAGTCGGCGAGTTCGGTCCGCTGATCGCCATCTCGCTGTTCCTGGGCAGCAAGGACCCCGGGGTCGAGACGATCATCCTGGCGATCTTCGCCCTGGTCGCGGGCCTCGCGATCTGGCTGGCCATCAAGCTGCCGCGCGGCGCGATGCACCGGACCGTCAACGCATCGCTGCACACCTCGGGTCAGTTCGCGATCCGGGTGGTGCTGCTGATCCTGTCGGCGCTGGTCGCCCTGAGCATCGTCCTGGACCTGGACATGCTGCTGGGCGCCTTCGCGGCCGGAATCGTCTGGCGGCTCATCATGCGCGATGCGGCCGAAGCCGACCGCCATGCCGTCGAGAGCAAGGTGGAAGCGGTCGCCTTCGGGTTCCTCATCCCGATCTTCTTCATCTACACCGGCATCACCTTCGACCTCGAGGCGCTCCTGGACAACCCGCTGCTGCTGGCTCTCGTGCCGCTGGTGGTGGTGGCGCTGCTCGTGATCCGTGGCCTGCCGTCCACGCTCGCCGCCCCGCGCGGATCGACCCGGAAGCAGCGGCTGTCGGTTGCGCTGCTCGGGGCGACCGGGTTGCCGATCATCGTCGCCGTCACCGGGATCGGGGTCGACGAGGGGATCCTCACGACCGCCGATGCCGCCGTCTTCGTGGGGGCAGGCATGCTCTCAGTGCTGGTCTTCCCGCTCGTCGCGATGAGCCTTCGAGGAGAACGCACCGCCGGCGTCCGCGAATTCGAGGACGACCGGGCGTGAGCACCGCCGCCGTCCTGGATGCAGCGCGTGGTCGCCTCGTGGGCGCGCCGCAGGAGGCGATCGGCGAGCTGCTGGCACCCCGGCGGATCCTCGGCATGGCGCGAGCGCCGCGGATCGTGCGGCACGGTCGCGCCTGGCATCTCGGTGTCCTGCTGCTCACCGACGATGCCGTGCTGGGCACCGGTGAGATCCTCCGCGCACGTGAGGCGGCACCTCGCGGGTTCACCGCGGAATCGCAGCGCCGTCGCGCAGAACTGGCCGGGGCCGCGCGCCGCGGCGGCTTCGCCGAAGGCGAGACCGTCCACATCGGCTGGGAGGTGCTGGATGTCGACGCGGTGGACCGCGGCGCGGCATCCGGACCCCTCGCACTGCGCGACGGCGTGCCATCGGTGCGCTGGAGCTCCACCGGCGGTTTGGTGCCGCTCGAGTCGTACCTGGCCGACCGCGTCGACCTGCTGCTGCATCCGCCCGGCGGCGCGACGTGACTCAGGCGGGTCCGAAGGCGCGCGCGAAGCCGCGCAGCAGTCGCACGGGTTCGGTGACGGATGCTGCGAGCACCCGCCCCGCCAGCACGTCGTAGTCCTCGGCGGCGAAGTACCCGTCGTCGCGGTACACGGCCATCCGCTCGGTGAAGGCGCGGGGAGTCGGTTCCGGGTGGAACTGCGTCGCGTACAGCCGCGTGCCCACCCGGTACGCCTGGACGGGACACGCGTCGTTCTCGGCCAGGAGGGTGGCGGTCGGCGGGACGACGCCGGAACCCTCTTTGTGCGCCGTGACGGCCGTGAACCGGCGCGCCAGCGGCCCGAAGAGCGGGTCGGCCTCACCGTCGGCGGTGAGATCGATCGCGACCGGACCGGTGTCTTCGGGGTAGGCGCGGCTGACCTCGCCGCCCAGCATCCGTGAAACGACGCCGATCCCGTAGCACGTGAACAGGGCGGCGACCGGGTCGCCCGCGGCATCCGTCCGATCCGCTTCCAGGACCGCGCCGGCGATCCGCTCGAGGTCGGCTTCGAGCCGGCGCTGCACCGGTGTCTTGCTGGATTCCGGGTCTGTGACGTTGAACGGGCTGCCGCCGACGAGGAACCCGCTGTAACGCTCGAAGGCGTCCGCAGGGAGCGCGTCGCGGACCAGATCGTGCTGGGCGAGCTGGGCCCGATCGAGTCGGGTGGCGGCACGGAAGGACTCGTATTCGGCTGCCGCCGCGCCCTGCTGCGGGCGCACACAGACGTACAGCAGCGGCGCGGTCCCCATGGCTCGAATTCTACGGTGGATCCGTGCGTGCACCGATGTATCACCGAGATCCTTTCGCTCTCCCTCTTGGTGTGGACACAATGGGCGTCATGACGCATGCCGGCGCTGATTCGCCCGTCGACGCCGCCGAACCCACCCGGTGGGAGCGTGCGGCCGAGCTGTTCCTGCGATGGCGGGGCGGTGATCCGCGCGCAATGGACGAGCTCGTCCGGCTGATGACTCCGCTGCTGTGGCACGTCGTGCGCGCGTACGGGCTGGATTCGGCGCTCGCGGAGGACGTCGTGCAGACGACGTGGCTCACCCTGGTGCGCCGGCACGAGACCATCGCGGAGCCGCAAGCGGTCTCGGGATGGCTGACGATGTGCGCGCGCCGAGAAGCCTGGCGGGTGGGCAAGCTGCACCGCAGAGCCGATGCGGTCGAAGCGGAGGACCTCGAGCCGCACCTGCCGACGCAGGAGTCGGCCGAGCAGACGGCGGCGACAGACGACGAGTCGCGTCGGCTCTGGATCTCGGTGCGCCGGCTGGACGAGCGCTGCCAGCGGCTGCTGCGCATCGTCGCGTTCGAGGAGCGTCCGGACTACGCGCGCATCGCGAAGGACCTGGCGATGCCGGTCGGGTCCATCGGCCCGACCCGTCAACGGTGTCTCGGCAAACTCCGCACCCTCCTCGAAGGTGACGGATGGGGAGGAGATTCTCATGGAGACTGAAGATTTCGCCGCGGATGCGGCTCTGTTCGCACGATTGCGCGCGGTGTGGGAGGACGTCGATCCGGTCCCCGTCGATCTGGTCGACCGGATGGTGGCGGCTGTGGCCGTGGAGGACCTCTCCCGCGAGTACGCGCTGCTCACGCTGGTGGAGGGCTCCCACCTGTCGGCCGTGCGCGGCGAGGCCGATACCGCGACCCTCCAGTTCAGCGACGGCACGACCAACGTGCTCGTCCACGTGACCCTGGCCGAGGACGGCTCTCGCCGCGTGGACGGATGGGTGGATGCTCCGGCCCTCGCGATCCGGCTGGCACAGGGTGACCGGGAGTGGTCTGCCGAGCCGGCCGAGCACGGCCGTTTCGCGTTCGAGGGCGTGAAGGCGGGGATCACCCGCCTGCGCATCGTCGTGCGCGACGCCGACGGCGAGCTGAACGACTTCCAGACACCGCAGTTCGAGGTCTGAGAACGGATGCCGCGGCCACCCGGCCCCGCGGCGAGAACGCAAACCCCGCTGAATGAGGAGTGATCGATGACGACCCTGCCCCCTGATGATTCCGTCCGACCTGCCGGTGGCTCGAATTGGCGGGCCCGCTACGACGCGGCCCGCGCCCGCGGCGTGTCGCTGGACCCCAAGAGCGAGCCGGTCGAAGGTGTGCGCGCCTACCCGACCTCGTATGACCCCGACCACCTGCTGGTGACGGTCGGCGCTGACGAACTGTCCCGCGTGCTGGAGCTGCTGCGCCCGGCGGCCGCCGACTTCGGGTGGGGTATCGAGTTGCAGAACCTGGATCGCACGTCCGTGGACCTCGACACTGCCCGGGAACGGTCCCGACGCGGGCGCGAGGAGCTGGACCTGCCCACGATCTATCGGGTGCAGATCTTCCCGTCTCCCAGCGACGACAAGGACGATCAGCCCGTTCCGCCGATCGACGCGTGGCGGCTGCTGCAGCGCGCGCGTGCGCGCAACGGGCGGGACATCGGCGGGGTCGGCCTCGACCACGTGCTGACGGTCGACCCGTTCGGCAAGACGAACCCGTTCGGCAAGACGAACCCGTTCGGCAAGACGAACCCGTTCGGAAAGACCAACGCCCCCGGCACCGAGAGCTACGCCGACCCGGGCAGCGGCGGCAGGCAGGTGGTCGACTACGTCGGTGCCCAGCCGCAGCGCTCGGCCGTGGTGGGCAAGGGCGGTCGGCGGCCCGTCATCGCGATCCTCGACACCGGGTGCGGCACGCACGCCTGGCTGCCCGATGACATCGTCACCCGCAAACCCCAGCTTGAGAACCGGGTGATCGGAGTCCACGACGACGCGACGGACCCGGAGCTGCATGGTGACGTCTCCGGGCCGCACGACGGGATGATCGACGATGCGGCCGGCCACGGGACCTTCATCGCCGGGATCGTGCGACAGGTCTGTCCCGACGCCGACATCGTGTCGGTCCGCGTCGCCGACAGTCAGGGCACGGTCGCAGAAGGCGAGTTCATGCTGGCCGTCCGTTCACTCGTCAAGTGGATGTCCGCCCCGCTCGACCAAGGCGGTCGCAGGATCGATGTGCTGAACATCTCGCTGGGCTACTACCACGAGACTCCCGAGGACGAGCTGTTCGATCGCACGCTCAGCGACCTGCTCCTGGCGGCACGGCGCCGGGGCTGCACGATCGTGTGCTCCGCCGGCAACGACGCGACCGATCGCCCCTCGTTCCCCGCGGCGCTGTGGGCCTGGCCGCACGCCGAGTTCACCGTCGCTGATCCGGACGATGCAGCGCCGCACGTGTCGGTCGGTGCGCTGAACCCGAACCGCACGATGGCCCTGTTCAGCAATCTGGGACCGTGGGTACGGACGTATGCTCCCGGCGCGGCCGTGCTCAGCACGACGCCGCCGTTCAACGGCGGAGTCCAGCCCGGGACGCGCAGCGACGTCGATGGGATACGCCGGGAGACCATCGATCCCGACGACTTCAGCGGAGGGTTCGCCCTCTGGAGCGGTACATCGTTCGCCGCACCCTACGTCGCGGGCCTGCTCGCGCAAGCGCTCGTCGCCCCGCTCGGAGAGGCGAAACTCGACAGTGATGCCGATCGCGTCTCCGCTGCGCGAGCCGCGGAGCGGTCGTTGGTGGGTGACCTGGCCGCTGTCGGACCGCTGAAGGCCTGATCAGCCGCCGATGCGGCCATGATGGGAGTCGTGGCGCGCACCGCGGAGGAACTGCACGGCGCAGCGGTCGACCTCGTCAACAGGGGCAAGGTGGCAGCTGCGCGTCGGATGCTGGCGAGCGCGGCCGAGGCGGCGGTGGACGCAAACCTGCGTGCCCGGATCGCCGGAACGATGGCGTACGCGCTGGCGCGGGTGGGCGAGGTGGCCGAGGCCGAACGGCTCTGCGCAGACGCGTTGCGCACGCCCGGGCTGGACGCGCAGACCTCGGCGATCCTCGCGGGGCAGATGGGTGCGCTGGCCGAGCGCTCCGGTCGGCTCGACGAGGCTGAGCGGTGGCTCGCCCGGGGGATCGACGGCCTCCGGGAAGATCGCCGGGCACAGGCCAACCTCCGGGTCAACCGGAGTCTGATCAACATGCAGCGCCGCCAGCTGAAGGCTGCGGCCGAGGACGCCGCAGCGGCGACGACGACCTTCCACGACCTCGCACTGCCGATCGACGAGGCACAGGCACGGCACAACGAGGGCTACATCGCCCTGCTCTCGGGAGATCTGGTCACCGCGATGCGGCAGATGGGCGCCGCGCGCGACTACCTCGCCACTGTGTCGACCGTCGTGGCGGCCACGTGCGATGTCGATCGCGCCGAGGTCCTGCGCGACGCGGGACTGACCACCGAAGCCGAACGGATCCTCGCCCGCTCGGCAAGCGTCTTCGGTGCGCATCGGATGCCGCAGTCACGTGCCGAGACCGAGTTCAATCTCGCGCGCTCGCTGCTGATGCACGACCCGATGCGCGCTCGGAGGGTCGCGACGGCGGCCGCGCGCCGCTTCCGGGCACTCGGCAACGATGCCTGGGCGGCGCGCGCGGATGCGATTCGGTTCCGCGCGTCGCTGTCGACCGGCGTCGGCGCGTTGGCGGTGCGCAGCACGGGTGCAAGGCGGACACCCTCGGCCGCGGACGTGGAGCCCGTGGCTGCGGAGCTCTTCCGACACGGCTTCCGCAGCGAGGCCGCCGCCTTGCGGATGACCCACGAGATCTGGTCGACCGCGAATGATCCGAGGTCGCCGACCCGCAGCATCCGGGTGCCGTCGACGGCGTCGATGGACGTTCGCCTCCTGTCCTTCCAGGTCCGGGTGGAGCGCGCGGCCGCTGCCCGCAAGGATGCCGAAGCCCGTCGGCAGGCGGCGGCGGGGCTCGACGCGCTCGCGGCCTGGCAGCAGTCCTTCGGAAGCCTCGACCTGCAGACCTCTGTCGGCATGCACGGAACGAGCCTGATCTTCGCAGGCCTCGGCGCGGCGACCCGCAGCGGCCGCCCGGATGTGCTGTTCGAATGGTCGGAACGTGCGCGTCACCTCAGTCTCCAGGTCATGCCGTTGCGGCCGCCGCCCGACCCGACGCTCGCGCGGGAGCTCGCCGAGCTGCGTCAGCTCCGCGCGGCCGATGCCGGTGAGAACTGGCTGTCGAGCCCGCGCGCTGCGAAGCTGCGCGACAGTGCACGCCAGCGGCAGTGGTCGGCCACCGGGTCGGCGGCGATCCAGGAGCGCCTGACGCTGCCGCGATTGCGGACCGCGCTGGACCCGGAGACGGCACTGGTGGCCTTCGTGTACACCGGCATGATCATGACAGCCCTCGTGGTCACATCCGAGGGTGAGACGACCCTCCCGCTTCCTGGATGGCCGCGCGTACAGCAGGCCCTCCCCGGACTCCGGGCCGATCTTGACATGGCCGCCGCAGTCCGAGGCGGTCCGATGGCCGACGTCATCCGACGCAGTCTTGAGGACCGTCTCGCCACGCTCTCGTCCGCGCTGCTGGATTCGACGGTGTCCGTCGCCGGGGTTCGACGCCTGGTCATCACGGCGCCGGGAGTACTCAACGGCATTCCGTGGGCGATGCTTCCAGCCATGCGCGGCCACTCCTTCACGCTGGCCCCGTCCGCGACCCGCTGGGCGAGTCTGCGCGAGGGCGTGCCGACGATGCCCACCTCGGCGGGCTTCGCGGTCGGCCCGCGGGTCGCGCGCGGCGAGGAGGAGATCGCCGAGGCGGCCACCGCGTGGCGTACCACTCGATCGCTGGCGGGAGGAGAGGCGACCGTTGCTGCGGTCACCGGGCTGGGCTCGTCCGTCGACGTGCTCCACGTGGCGGCGCACGGACGCCATGCGGTCGACAATCCGCTGTTCTCAGGCCTCGAGCTGGCCGACGGCGCGCTGTTCGGCTACGACATCGACCTCATGCCCGAGGTGCCGCAGACGGTGGTGCTCTCGGCGTGCGAGGTCGGACGCTCGTCGGTGCGCTGGGGCGAGGAGGCGATCGGCATGACCCGGATCTGGCTGCACGCCGGGACACGCTGCGTGATCGCAGCGCCGGTGGTCGTGGCCGACGACATCGCCTGCGAGCTGCTGGGGGCCATGCATGTCGGTCTCGCCGTGGGCATGGCGCCGGCTGACGCGCTGGCCGCGGCCACGGAACGGACCGGGATCACCGCGCCGTTCCAGGCGCACGGTGCAGGCTTTTGAAGAAGATGCGGATCCGTGTATCAGCGGGCAGGACACCCGCTCCTGATCTATGGAACGGCTCAGGCAGATCGGCTCCGGGGGGCGCCGATCACTGGGGGCACGGGACTCCACTGCGCGCTCGGGACGCGCGGAGACCCGGTAGCGCGTTCCGGGGGATGTCGCAGAGACCCAGGTCGGCGACATCCCCCTTCTCATCTCAGTCGGGATGCCGGCCGTGGTCCTGGACGTCGGGCTCGGCGCGCTCGCGATCGGCGACCTCCTCCTCGGGGCGCGGCGGAATGGTCTCGTCGACTTCCAGCTCGGGGACGCTCGGCTCGTGCGGGCCTGGAACGTGATGCGGGGTGCTCTGCGCGGGATGCTCGTCTGTCACGGGGGTCCTTCTGTCGGGAACATCGACAGCGTAGGCCGATTCCGCCCGCACGCGACGCGAATGAGGCTGACGCCGTGAGCGCAGCGCTGGACGAGGGTCCGTTCTTCCACGGCACGAAGGCCGATCTTCGGGTCGGCGACCTGCTCACCGCGGGCTTCCGGTCGAATTACCGGCCGGAGATCCTCATGAATCACGTCTACTTCACCGCGCTGCCCGGCGGCGCTGCCCTGGCGGCCGAGCTCGCCGCGGGCGAAGGCGAACCCCGTGTCTACCTCGTCGAGCCGACCGGCCAGTTCGAGAACGACCCGAACGTGACCGACAAGAAGTTCCCGGGCAATCCGACGCGGTCCTACCGCAGCGCGGAGCCCTTGCGCGTCCTGGATGAGGTCGAGGACTGGACGCGGCTTCCCCCCGAGGAACTGGCCGCGTGGCGCGATCGGATCGCGGCCCTCCGCGCGGACGAGCGCGGCGAGATCCTCAACTGAACCTCACCGCGACGAGTTCGCGGTCCGTCCTCGCACGATGCCGATGAACGCCTCGACGTCGGGGGTGGTCCGCGCGGTCGGCCAGGCCAGCGCCACGGTCGAGGTCGCAGCACCGCGGAGCGGGCGGTGCGCAGCGTCCTTCCGGGAGTGCAGGCGTGCCAGAGAGAGCGGGACGATGACGATGCCGACGCCGGCGGCCACGGTGGCGATCGCCTCGGCGGTGTCGGCGGGCGGATCGACGCGCGGCGTGAGCGTGCCCGGCAGGTCGATGTCGTAGACCGCGTCGCGCGGCACCAGGAGGACCTCGCCCTCGAGGTCGGCCGGGTCGAGTTCCTCGACGGCGGTCAGGGCGGAATCGGCGGAGCAGACGACGACGGCGATCTCGTCGTAGAGCGCGATGACGCTGAGGCCGTCGGGGTCCAGGGGGACCCGGACGAGCGCGAGATCGACTCCACCGGCGCGCAGGCTCTCCTGCTGACTCGACAGCTCGAGCGGGACGACCTCCACCGGCACGTCGGGGAATCGCTCGCGCCAGGTGTCGATCCACCTGCCGGGGGTCGCACCGGCGACCGTGCCCAGGCGGAGCCGCCTCGGTTCCTCCTGGGCGGGCGGCGGTGCATCGAAGACGACGGGCGCGCCTCTCGGCTTCTTGGAGGTCGACGTCTGCCGGGCCTTCTGCGCACGCTTCTGGCCGGGCTTCGCTGCGCGCCGCGGTGCGGCATCCCGTCGCTGCCCTCGCGAACCGCCGCCTTTCGCCATCCCGCCAGCGTAGCCGGAGGGATATGGTTCGCTCATGGTGGCGATTCTGGCGACGGTCTTCGGGGCGCTGGCAGCGCTCCTGCACGTGTACATCTTCGTGATGGAGAGCGTGCAGTGGACGCAGCCGCGGGTGTGGAAGCGCTTCGGCGTCGCGGACCAGTCGGCCGCCGACACCACCAAGCCGATGGCCTACAACCAGGGCTTCTACAACCTGTTCCTGGCGATCGGGGCGATCCTGGGCATCGTGCTGTTCTGGGCGGGTGGTGCCGGAACCGTCGCAGACGTCACCGGGCGCACGCTTGTGCTCTTCTCGCTCGGCTCCATGCTCGCCGCCTCCCTCGTGCTGATCACCAGCGGTGCACGCTACCTGCGTCCAGCGCTCATCCAGGGCACGTTGCCGCTGATCGGCTTCGTGCTGTTCCTGTTCGCCTGAGCGCACTGACGCTCAACCACAGGCGCCCCATCTGCCTCGGCCGGCGCTCTGCGCGTCCGCCTCGAGAGCGGCGAGCAGGTCGAAGTACCCGACGTTGGGCTGGATGCGGATCGCTTCGGCATCGCCCGCGATCACCAGTTCGGCGTTGACGAAGCGCCCGTCGTCGGTCCACAGATGAAAGAGCCGGCGCTGGTAGTGGTCCCACGTGTCCCGATCGGGCGCGGCCCAGACCGTCGATCCTTCGGGAAGGAGCTCGCCC
Source organism: Microbacterium pygmaeum (assembly GCF_900100885.1). NCBI lineage: Bacteria > Bacillati > Actinomycetota > Actinomycetes > Micrococcales > Microbacteriaceae > Microbacterium > Microbacterium pygmaeum. The sequence goes on along the minus strand of NZ_LT629692.1, from coordinate 129,746 downwards.
AGGTGCGCGCGTGCCTCGGCGGCCCAGCACTCCAGCGCCGGCGTGCCCTCCGGGGTGTCGATCCCGATGAGACGGATCCGGATGGGATGCGACGTGGTGACGACCTCGTTGGGCTGCTGCATCTCGGCCTGGATGGTGTCGCCGTCGTAGACGTAGCGCACCGTCAGCGGGAAGGCGCCCGCCGGGCGGTCCGGGACGGCCGGCGCAGCTGACGGGACCGGTGCGGGAGCATCATCTGAGCGCGTGGCGCCGATCCACACCACGCCCGCAATCACGAGCGCGGAAAACGAAGATCGTCCCGGCGATCGCGGCTGCGCGGTTCACCCCTGCACGATAGCGCCGAGCGGCGACGCGCAGAGGTTCCCCTCAGGCTGTCAGGCGGCCAGTCGGAGCCCGCGACGGTCGGTGGCGACGCGTTCGCCGTCGCCGATCGTCTCGTCGTCACCGATGAGCGAACCCACGGCGACACGTGCTCCGGTACCCACGTGCGTACGCACGCCGATCTTCGCCCCGGCGCCGATGGCTGCGCCAGAGCCGATGTGCGCGTGCGGCGCGATGTCGGCCTCGGGGCCGATCACGGCATCCGCCTCGACCCACACGCCGCGACCGACGTGTGCACCGGCGGCGATCTGAACTCCGGGCTCCACGTAGGCGCCCGCCTCGATGATCGCGCTCGGGTGAACCTTCGCGCCGTGCGCGATCAACCCCCGACCGTTCGTGTGCTTGCGATAGCGCAGCAGCTCGCCACGGTCGTTCTCGATATCGACGTAGTTCTTACCCACGGTCCCCTCCTGCGGCACCTGTTATGTGCCGAGTACATCAATAACCGAACTTCCCACCATTTCATTCCCGCGCATCGGTCTTGACGGATGCAGGGTGAAGGGGGTATTCAGCCTTCTCGAAGTATTCGGCGCCGACCGCTCGGGGGATTGCCGGGGTTCATCGCTGGCAGTTCGGGCACCAGAACGTGTTGCGCTCCCTCGTGGCATCGGCGCCCAGTGATCCGGCCCGGATGATCGCCCCGCAGCGTCGGCACGCACGCCCCTCGCGCCCGTACACCCAGGTCGAGCGCCCCGCGCGGGCATCGCCGGTGAAGGTGCGTCCCGACCGGTCGCGGTTGGCCAGCAGCATCCGTGCTCCGACATCGATCGCGGCGGCAGCATCGATCTCGTTCGCGGGTGTCGTGGGGAGGATGCCGCGCACGAACAGGATCTCGTTGACGAACTCGTTGCCGAAGCCGGCGACGTTGCGCTGGTCCAGGAGTGCGACATGGACCGGTCGTTCGTCTGCGCCCAGTCGCCGGGTGGCCTCAGCGGCGTCCCAGTCCGCCGACAGTGGGTCGGGGCCCAGGTGGCCGACGATGGTGTCCTCGTCGACGGTGCGGACCACCTTGATGTCGGCGAGGTCGAACCCGACCGTCTCCCACTCGGTACCGTCGGGCGCCGTCGCGCCGATGACCGCGCGGGCCTTGAACGCCGGAGCCTGCCAGCGCGATCCGCGCCGGTAGACGTGCCAGGCGCCCTCCATCTTGAGGTGCGAGTGCAGCGTGTACCCGTCGATGTGATGCAGCAGATGCTTTCCGCGGGAGACGACATCGTGGACCGTCTCACCGCTCAGGTCGAGCACCGCCGCCTGCGGCACGCGCAGCTCGAACCGGGTGACGACCGCGCCGGCGAGCGCGTCGTTCAGCCGCTTCGCCGTGCGATAGACCGTGTCACCCTCAGGCACGCGCCGCCTCGCGCTCGGCATCTCCGGAGGCCGCGCCGGTCTGGCGGCGCAGCGTCAGCCCGCGAGGCGACTCGACGAATCCGGCGTCGCGCAGGGTGCGACCGACGGCGCTGCCGTAGACGAACGCGCCGTTCACCTGCTCGATCGTGAGCGTGTCGAGCCGACGTGCCCGCGCGGTGGAGGCCAGAGAGCGCGATGCCGCGCCCAGCTGCTCCTCGTCGTCGCTGAAGGCCAGCGCGGACTTGCCGCCCCGCTCGAGGTACAGGGTCAGCGCTCCGTCGACGAGCACGACGAGCCCGCCGGCCTTGCGTCCCGGCCGGTGGGTCACCCCCTCCAGTGCCGGCCACCCGAGTGCCGCGCCGTAGGGATTCGCCGGGTCGGTCGCGGCGAGCGTGACCGCGGTGTTCGGTGCGGGCTCGGGAAGGCCGGCGAACTCGCGCAGGCGGTCGACGGTGGCGGATGCCGCGAACTGCGCGGCCCCGAGCTTCTCGATGACGTAGCCGCGGCGGCAGTGTCCTGCCTCCTCGAAGCCGGCCAGGACCCGGTACGCCTGCGCGAAGCCGCCCGGAAGCCCCTCGGACTGCACCGACCCGCGCGTGACCACGCCGTAGCGGTCCAGCAGCAGGCTGGCCGCGGCCGTGGCGCGCACAGCGGGATCGTCTTCGAGGGCCGGCAGCAGCGACCAGCGGCCGCCGATGGCGGCCGGCCGGGGCGGCGGTGAGGCAGCGGTCGTCCGCGCGATCGACGCGCCGCGGTACATGCGGGCCCGCGGCGTCTTCCGCGTCACCCGGTGCGCCTGCGAGCCGCCGCCCAGCAGCGACCGGATCGGCGCGAACGTGTCGTTCGTGATGCGTCCCGCCCAGGTCAGGTTCCAGAGGGCCTCCACAACCGACTGCTCGTTCGCCGCACCCGTCGTCTGACGCAGCTGCGCAGCGAAGTACGCGCCGCCGCCGCTCAGCGCCTCCAGCAGCTGGGCTTCGAGACTGCCCGGCGCAGTCCCGTCCTCGGGCGGCGGCAGGGTGAACGGAGCCGTGTCGACGGGGTGAAGCGCGACCCACCCGTCCCGCCCGGGCAGCGAACCGTGGCCGGACCAGATCACCTCGCCCGTCGCCGTCAGCTCGTCAAGCATCGCCGGCGTGTAATCGCGGACGCGGCCAGGCAGCACGAGGGACTCCCAGGCGCTGGCCGGAATCGGGACGCCCGCCAGCTGCTCGATCACCGCCGCGACGCCGTCGATGCCTTCGAGTGGACGGGTGACGTGCTGCCAGACCGGAAGGAACCGGGCGAACGCCTCGGGAGGGACCGGCTCCACGCTGCCGCGGATGGCGGCCAGCGAACGCATCCGCAGGCGCCGCAGCACCTCGGTGTCGCACCACTCGGTCTCATCCCGCGTCGCGCCGACACCGGGGGAGACCGGCAGGAAGAAGCCGCTGGAGAGGCGCCCCTGGCTCTCCAGCCGCTGCAGCGTCAGCCGCGCGACGGCGGTGCCGATTCCGTATCGCGTCGCCACGGCGTCCGTCGTGAACGGGCCGTGCGTTCGGGCGAAGCGAGCGACGAGATCGCCGAGGGGGTCAGGCAACGGCTCCAGGAAGGCGTTCGGGATGCCGACCGGCAGCGCCACGCCGAGCGCGTCGCGCAGGCGCCCGGCGTCCTCGATCGCGGCGATCCGCGGGGTGCCCGCGACGGTCACCGGAATCGCCCGCCGAGCCTCGACCAGGCTCGTCAGCGCAGCCGACGCCTCGGTCACCGCGTCCGCGAGGCTGGTCCCGGCGGGGATCTCGAGCCGATCGGCGACTTCGGTCGCATCCACTGGTCCGAGAAGGCGCAGCAGATCGGCGACGCCCTCGACGCCGCGGACGCGCCGCTCCGGATCGAGACGCTGCACCTCGCGCTCGAACTGGGCGATCACATCGGGATCGAGCAGTTCGCGCATCTCGACCTTGCCGAGCAGCTCGGACAGCAGCGCGGGGTCGACCGACAGGGCAGCCGCGCGACGCTCGGCCAGCGGGGAGTCGCCCTCGTACATGAACGCGCCGACATATCCGAACAGGAGGTCGCGGGCGAAGGGCGAGGGCTGCGAGGTCGTCGTCTCGACGAGGCGGATGCTGCGATCGCCGATGCTGCGCACGATCCGCAGCAGCGCCGGCACGTCGTACACGTCCTGCAGCACCTCGCGCAGCGTCTCGAGGATGATCGGGAACGTCGGGTAGCGGCGGGCGACCTCCAGCAGCTGGGCGGAGCGCTGACGCTGCTGCCACAGCGGGCTGCGCCGGTTCGGGTTGAACCGCGGCAGCAGCAGCGCCCGGGCCGCGCACTCGCGGAACCTCGAGGCGAACAGAGCCGAGCCGCCGACCTCCACGGTGACGATCTGGTCGAGCTCGTCCGGATCGAAGACGAACAGCTCGGCACCGGGCGGCTCCGCCGTGGCATCCGGCACCCTCGCGATGATCCCGTCGTCGCTGGCGACGGCGGACCCTTCGACCCCGAGCCGTTCGCGGATACGGGCGTTCACCGCAAGCGCCCAGGGCGCGTGGACCTTCATGCCGTACGGGGAATGGAGGATGACGCGCCAGTCGCCGACCTCGTCGCGGCTGCGCTCCACGGTGAGCGTGCGGTCGGTGGGGAGCGTGCCGGTGGCTTCGCGCTGCTCGGTGAGGTACGCCATCAGGTTGCCGGCCGCGTTCGTGTCGAGTCCGGCGTCGCGCAGTCGCTCCTGCGCCTTGTCCGGCGACGCGGTCGACACCTCTCGGGAGAACTTCCCGAGCGCTTCGCCGAGTTCAGCCGGCCGGCCGATGCCGTCGCCGTGCCAGAACGGGACCTTGCCCGGCTGGCCGAACGCGGGCAGCACGTTCACCCGGTCGTGCGTGATCTCCACGATCCGCCAGCTGGTGGTGCCGAGGGTGAACACGTCGTTGACGCGCGACTCGTAGACCATCTCCTCGTCGAGTTCGCCGACGCGGGCGTTCTGGCTCTCGCCGGCGATGAAGACCCCGAACAGGCCGCGATCCGGGATCGTCCCGCCGCTCGTGACGGCGATGCGCTGCGCGCCCGGGCGCCCGGTCAGCGTGCCCGCGTCGCGATCCCACACGAGCCGAGGACGCAGTTCGGCGAACTCATCGGAGGGGAAGCGTCCGGCCAGCAGGTCGAGCGTCGCCTCGTAAGCGCTGCGCGGCAGGGTGCGGAACGGCGCGCTGCGGCGGACGGTCTCGAACCAGCCCTCGACATCGATCGGACCCAGTGCGCACGCGGCGACCGTCTGCTGGGCGAGGATGTCGAGCGGATTCTGCGGGACGTTGATCGACTCGATCTGTCCTGCCAGCATCCGCTCCGTCACGATCGCGGTGTGCAGCACGTCGCCGCGGTGCTTCGGGAAGAGGGCCGCGCGACTGACCTCGCCGACCTGGTGGCCCGCGCGCCCGATGCGCTGCAGACCACTGGCCGCGCTCGGCGGCGCCTCGACCTGGATCACGAGGTCGACCGCGCCCATGTCGATGCCCAGCTCGAGGCTGCTCGTGGCCACGACGCAGCGCAGGATGCCGGACTTCAGCTCCTCCTCGACCTGCGCGCGCTGCTCCTTGGACACCGAGCCGTGGTGCGCCTTGGCGAGCACCGGATCCGCACCGGAGGAGATACCGGCCTGGGCCATCATGGCCGCGGGGATCTTCGCGTCCGGCAGCTCGAGCCCCATCCGGTCCGAGTAGATCTCGTTGAGCCGGCCCGTCAGCCGTTCGGCCAGGCGCCGGGAATTGGAGAAGACGATCGTGGAGCGGTGCTGCAGGATGCGGTCGACGATCGCCTCTTCGACGTGCGGCCACAGCGACCCGGTGACCTCGCTCGGCTCCGCTCGCTTCGGGGACGACCCGTCGGCGAACCAGTCCTCGTCCACGACCGGCGCGTCGTTCGCGGCGTCCGGAACAGCTTCTCCCGGCGGAGGGGGCGGATTGAGCATGTCGTCGACCGGCACCACGACGGTCAGATCGAACGCTTTGGTGGAGCGGGGCGCGACGATCTCCACCGGAGCCGAGCCGCCGAGGAAGCGTGCCACCTCGTCGATCGGGCGGACCGTCGCGGACAGGCCGATGCGCTGCGCCGGCTGCTCGAGGAGGGCGTCGAGGCGCTCCAGGCTCACCGCGAGATGCGCCCCGCGCTTGGTGGCCGCCACCGCGTGCACTTCGTCGACGATGACGGTGTGGACGCCCTTCAGCGTCTCGCCGGCCTGGCTGGTGAGCATCAGGTAGAGGGACTCGGGAGTGGTGATCAGGATGTCCGGGGGAGCCGACACCAGCTTGCGCCGGTCGCTGGAGGTCGTGTCGCCCGAACGGACGCCCACCGTCACCTCGGGAACGGGCAGGCCCAGGCGGCGGCCGGACTGACCGATCCCGACCAGCGGGGAGCGGAGGTTGCGTTCCACATCGACGCCGAGCGCCTTCAGCGGCGAGATGTACAGGATGCGTGTGGGCGGCGTCTCGGGGGCGACCGCCTTCTTCCGGCGCCCCGACGCGATCGGGGCTGGCGGTGGCGTGGCATCCTTCTCACGGAAGACCCGGTCGATGGCCCAGAGGAACGCGGACAGGGTCTTTCCGGAACCCGTCGGGGCGACCACCAGTGCGTGCTTGCCGTGCGAGATCGCCTCCCACGCCCCGATCTGCGCGGTGGTCGGCTGCGGGAACGCGCCACGGAACCAGTCCTGCGTGGCAGGGCTGAACCGCTCGAGCACGTTGCTCATCTCCCCATCTTCCCCGCTGGCACCGACATGGGGGCGGGCGTTCTCCGAGGGCGAGCGGAGCGGTAGGCTCAGCCCTCCGCCGGGATGAGGATCCACAGCGCGAGGTAGATCCAGAACGACAGCCCGAAGAACACCGCGCCGAGGACCATGACGATCCGCAGTGCGGTGACGCTCGTGTCGTACCGCGCCGCCAGGGCGCTGCAGACCCCGGCGACGAGCCGCTGCCGGCGAGGGCGCTCGAGTCTGCTCATGTGCACATCATGGCTCTCGGGCTGACGCGGCACAATCCTGCCCGCGCGCCACCGATCGACGCAGCGCGGGCAGGAACGTGCCGCGCGGAGCGCTCACAGCTCGGCGAACGTCCCGTCGGCGCCCAGCTCGAGCGTGAGGTCGATGCCCACCCGATCCAGGAAGCCCTGATCGTGGCTCACGATCAGCACGGCTCCCCGGTATGCCGACAGCGCCTCCACCAGCTGCGTCGCAGTGTCGAGGTCGAGGTTGTTCGTCGGCTCGTCCATGACCAGCAGCTGCGGCGGCGGGTCGGCCAGGAGCAGGCGCGCCAGCGCGACACGGAACCGCTCGCCGCCGGACAGGGTCGCGACGGGCCGGTCCACGGCATCCCCCCGGATCAGGAAGCGCGCCAGCCGATTGCGCAGCTCACGGTCGGGGACGGCGGATGCCGCGGCCCGCACGTTCTCGAGCACCGAGGCGCCCTCATCCAGGCCGTCCACGCGCTGCGGCAGGTAGCCGACGCGGTCGGTCAGCAGCTCGGCTGTGACACGACTCCGCCTCGATTCCGCCGCGTTCGCCGCGAGGCCCGTGATATCGGGGTCGTGCAGTGCGCCGCCCTCGAGCGAGGCGGAGTTGTGGCACGCCGCATCGCCGAATCCCGTCCCGACCATCCGCTCCAGCAGCGTCGTCTTGCCGACGCCGTTCGCGCCGACGATCGCGACGCGCTCCGGCCCCTGCACGATCCAGGAATGCTCGTCGTCACCGATGCGCGCGATCCGGCGCCCCGAGGGCACGCCGGGATCCGGCAGGTCGATGCGGATCGTGTCGTCGTCGCGGACGCGGCGCTCGGCGAGGTCCAGCGCCGCACGTGCCGTCGCCTCGCGGTCGGACTTCTCGCCGCGGAGCCGCCCGGCCGACACCTGCGCTTCGCGCTTGCGGGCGTTCGCGATGATCTTCGGCACGCGCTTCTCGACCTCGGCCTTGCGGCCCATCGCCTGACGGTGGGCGATGGTGGTCTCGGCCTCGATCCGCTGCCGCTTCTCGCGCCGAACGCTCTGCGCCGCCGTCCGTTCGGCCTGGCGTGCTGCCTCCTGTTCGGCGTCCAGCCATTCCCGCCACTGCGAGTACGGCCCGCCGAACACGGAGAGCTCGTCGTCGTAGAGCTCGGCGGTGTCATCCATCAGTTCGAGCAGCGACGTGTCATGGCTGACGACGACGAGCGTCCCACGCCAGCCGCGGACCATCTCGCCCAGGCGCGCACGTGCATCGCGGTCGAGGTTGTTCGTCGGTTCGTCCAGGAGCGTCAGCGGCGCACCGCGCAGCCGGATGCCGGCGATCGCCGTCAGCACGGCTTCGCCGCCGGACAACTCGCCCACCGACCGGTCGAGCATCCCCGGTTCGAGGCCGGCCTCGGCCAGCGCGGCGTGGGCGCGCGCCTCGATGTCCCACTCGTTGCCGACGGCATCGAAGTGCCGCGGGTCGACATCGCCCGACTCGATCGTGCGCAGCGCGCCGAGGGTTCCGGCGACCCCGAGCAGCTCGGCGACCGGACGGTCGACCTCCAGCGTGAGGCGTTGCGGGAGGTACGCGACATCGCCGGATCGCGACACCGAGCCGGAGGTCGGCTCGTGCTCACCGGCGATCAGGCGAAGCAGCGTGGACTTGCCCGAGCCGTTGCGCCCGACCAGGCCGGTGCGCCCCGCGCCGAACGATCCGGAGACGCCGGAGAGGGCCGACGTGCCGTCCGGCCAGGTGAAGAAGACGCGATCCAGCACGATCGCGGGTGCAGCAGAGAGAGCAGGCATGAGGCCTCCCGGTTGTCAGGATGCGCTGATACCGGTCGCCGGGCCTCGAGACGTTCGAGGCGGCAGAGCTCAGAGAAAGCGGTGAGCGACGGTCAGCGCGCGGATGCGGGCGCGGAAGCGTCGATCATTCTCACCGGAGGTTCCTCACGTCGGGGACAGAGAACACCACGATAGCGGATGTTGCGGCCGGAAGCATCCGGTTATTGCTCAGGTTCTCCGACCGGCGCATCGTCCGCCTCGAGCGTCTCCAGCTGCTTCTGCAGGAAGACGCGGACGTCCTCCAGCTCGGCCTCCGAGACACTGTGCGTGAGGCCCTGGTAGACCCGGCCGCTCAGCTCCGCGTGCTCCGGGAGCCACTGGGTCGTGTGTTCGACCAGGAAATCCGGGATCACGTCGTCGCGCGCGCCCCGGCCCCAGAAGACCGGCGGGCGCACCTGCGCGAGCTCCGGATCGCGCGGCAGCGCGCCTGGCGTCGCGTAGCCGCTGAGGTTCACGGCGAAAGAGAAGCGCTCCGGCTCGAGCCGCAGCGCCTGGAGCGCCACGGCGCCGCCCTGCGAGAAGCCGAGGAGCCCGGTCGGCGCGTCCGGCGCGTGTTCGTCGAGCCACGCGATGAGTGCGGTTGCGGCATCCGTGACGGAAGAGGGATTCCGGCCGTCCAGCCCCTCGATCGGGTACCAGGAGTATCCCGGCGCCGGGAACGGTGGTGAGAGCGGTGCGCGGACGGCTGTCACGACGAATTCCGGCGGCAGGAAGGGCACCAGGCCGAACAGGTCGCGCTCATCGGCGCCGTACCCGTGCAGGAGCACGAGGAGCGGTCGGCCGGTGCGTTCGGCCAGTTCAGCGGACCACAGGGCGACGGCGGGATCCAGGGGCGCGGGCGTGCTCATTCCCTCATCTTCTCAAGAGGTCCCGTCGGCGGGTGTTATACAAGAGCTATGCCGGTGCGCACACCTGATCCCGACCCGAACGACCGCGACGACGACGAGGGAACCTCCCGCGAGCTGAACCGCGGCGGGCGGTACGACCGATCGGATCGACCGATCGGCGACGGCACATTCGGCTCGCCGACGCCTGGGAGCGCCTCCAATCCCGGCTGGCTCACGGAGATCGAGCTGGCCGAAGCGCGTCGACGCCTGCCGATGCTCTATGTCGAGGCGATCCCGGTGCGCACCGACGGCCTGGGTGCCGTCACCGACGTCGGCATCCTGCTGCGGGCCACTCCGATGGGCGAGATCACCCGCACGATCGTGAGCGGCCGGGTGCGCTACGGCGAGAGCGTGCGCGATGCGCTGTTCCGTCACCTCGAGAACGACCTCGGACCGATGGCCTTCCCGCTGCTGCCGCCCCAGCCGGTGCCGTTCACCGTCGCGGAGTACTTCCCGATGCCCGGGCTCTCGGCCTTCCACGACGACCGCCAGCACGCCGTCTCGCTCGCCTTCGTCGTACCGGTCACCGGGACCTGCGAGCCGCGGCAGGACGCCCTGGAAGTGACGTGGATGCCGCCCGCGGAAGCGGCGTCGGACTCCCTGGCCGCCGAGATGGAGGGTGGCCGCGGCACGCTCATCCGGCTTGCGCTGGCGAGCGTGGGCGCGCTGCGCTGAGGCTCGCTACTCGACCTGGACGTGCGGTGACTGGACACCGCGGCCCGGCTCGGAGCCCGGATGCGCGGTCTCGCGCGCGATCGCGGCGATGAAGGCGTCGATGTCGGCCTCGGTCGTGTCGAACGAGCACATCCAGCGCACTTCGTTCTTCGCGGCATCCCAGTCGTAGAAGCGGAACGATTCGCGCAGGCGGTCCGCGACCCCGTCCGGCAAGGTCGCGAAGACGCCGTTGGACTGGGTCGGCTGGGTGAAGGCGACGCCGGTGATCGATCCGTCGGCGATGCCGGCCTCGACGCCGGATCGCAGACGCTGCGCCATCGCGTTGGAGTGCGAGGCGCTGCGCAGCCACAGGTCGCCCTCCAGCAGCGCGATGAGCTGGGCGGAGACGAAGCGCATCTTGCTGGAGAGCTGCATGTTGAGCTTGCGCAGGAAGGTCAGACCCGCGGATGCCTCGGGGTCCAGCACCACGATCGCCTCGCCGAGCATCGCCCCGTTCTTGGTGCCGCCGAAGCTCAGCACGTCGACGCCGACATCGCGGGTGAACGCGCGCAGCGGCAGGTCGAGTGAGGCCGCCGCGTTCGAGATGCGCGCCCCGTCCATGTGCACGCGCATGCCGAGGGCGTGAGCGTGGTCGGCGATCGCGCGGATCTCGTCCGGCGTGTAGAGGGTTCCGAGCTCCGTGGACTGCGTGATCGAGACGACCAAGGGCTGCGCGCGGTGCTCGTCGCCCCATCCCCACGCCTCCCGGTCGATGAGCTCGGGGGTCAGCTTGCCGTCGTCGGTGGGGACGGTGAGCAGCTTGATGCCGGCCACCCGCTCGGGCGCACCGCCTTCGTCGACGTTGATGTGAGCCGTCGAAGCCGCGATCACCGCGCCCCACCGGGGGAGCATCGACTGCAGCCCGACCACGTTGGCGCCGGTGCCGTTGAAGACCGGGAACGCCTGCACCCCGTCTCCGAAGTGGGAGGCGAATACCTCCTGGAGGTGCTCGGTGTAGGCATCCTCCCCGTAGGCGATCTGGTGTCCGCCGCCTGCCGCGGCGATGGCGGCGAGCACCTCGGGGTGGATGCCGGAGTAGTTGTCGGACGCGAAGCCGCGGACGGCGGTGTCGTGGAGCGTGGTCACGGGTTCCATCCTCGCACCGTGTCATAACTCCTTCTGCGTTCCAGGGCGCCAGCGGCTGGCCCCGCGAAACCCGCGGAGTCGGAGCGACGCGAAATCGGGCCCGACCTCGGCAAGGAGGAGTTGTGACACGCCCGCGTGGCTAAAGTCGGGGAATGCGTGCTGAAACCGACGTCGCCGGAGCGCTGCGCGGCCTCCTCCGCCCCGATCAGGTGCTGGATGGCCCCGCACAGCTCGACGCGTATGCGCACGATGACGCCGAGTGGGCGCCGTACGCCCGCCCGCGCGCCGTCGTCTTCGCCGGAAGCACCGACGATGTCGCCGCCGTCGTCCGCGCGGCTGCCGAGCACGGCATCCCGGTCGTCGCACGCGGCGCCGGCACCGGGCTCTCGGGCGGTGCGAACGCCGTTCCCGGATCGATCGTGATCTCGCTGGAGCGGATGACCCGGCTCATCGAGGTCGATGCCGCAGAGCGCTACGCGGTCGTCGAGGCGGGCATGATCAACGACGAGTTCCGGGTCGCGGTCGCCGCGCACGGCCTCTGGTATCCGCCGGACCCCGCCAGCTACCGGATCTCCACGCTCGGCGGCAACGCCGCCACGAACGCCGGAGGCATCTGCTGCGTCAAGTACGGCGTGACCCGCGACTACGTCCTCGGGATGACGGTCGTCCTCGCCGACGGCGAGATCGTCCGGCTCGGCCGCCGCACCGCCAAGGGCGCGACCGGCTACGACCTGACGGCGCTGATGGTCGGCTCCGAGGGGACCCTCGGCATCATCACCGAACTGACCCTGAAGCTGCTGCCGCTCGGCGGCCGCGAGGAGCGCGCCGTCGTCGGCGCGTTCGGCTCGCTGGAGGGCGCCGGGGCGGCGGTCGCAGCGATCTCCGCGGCCGGGATCATCCCCAGCGCGCTCGAGCTGATCGACGAGATGTGCCTGCGCGCGGTGGACGAGTGGCAGCACCTCGGGCTGCCGCACGGCGCGGCGGCGCTGCTGCTGGCCACGGTCGACGACGTCGGAGCGGTCGGGGCGGCGGCTGCGGCATCCATCGCCTCGCTGATGACCGAAGCGGGCGCGCTGGGCATCGAGCAGGCCGCCGAGCCGGCCGAGGTCGATCGGCTGTTCCTCGCGCGGCGGCTCGCCTACCCGGCGCTGGAGCGACTCGGCCCGGTGCTCACCGAGGACATCTGCGTGCCGCGGACGGCGGTCCCGCGGATGCTCGGACTCATCCGCGAAGTCGCAGCCCGCGACGACGTCGTCATCGCCACGATCGCCCACGCCGGCGACGGCAACCTGCATCCGCTGATCATCGCGCCCGAGGGCGACGAGGCGGCCAAGGCCCGCGCGAAGGTCGCCTTCGACCGCATCGTCGAGGACTGCCGGATGCTGGGCGGCACCGTCACCGGTGAGCACGGCGTCGGGCTTCTGAAGCTGCCGGGCGCGCGCGTCGAGCTCGGCGAGCGGGTGCTCGCGATGCACCGTGACATCAAGGCGGCGCTGGACCCGCGAGACATCCTGAATCCGGGCAAGGCGTTCTGAGGGCGTCAGCGAGCCAGCCAGCGCAGAAGGCCGTCGTTGAACGCCTTGGGCTGCTCGAGGTTGGTGGCGTGGCCGGCCTTCTCGACGACGGCCGAGGAGCCGCTTCGAGCCAGTGATGCCGCTGCTGCGGCGTGCTCGCACGGCCAGAACTCGCTCTCCCGGCCGGCGACGAACAGCACCGGCACGCTCGCGGCGCCGATCGCGGGTCGCCAGTCTCGCTTCGCGTGGTCGTGCAGCAGCTCGAGCTCCGCGGCGGTGAAGCCGGCCTTGGCGGCCTTGAGGTCCAGCGCGCTGAGCAGCCGGGCGATGCGGACGGGACCCTTGGTCCTCAGCGGGTGCCGGCCGGGATCGGGGATGCCGGTCGCGAAGTACGTGTCGGCGTTGGTCGCGTCGTATCCGTAGAAGCCGAACGTCCAATCGTCGGAGTTGAGCATCTTCGGGGTCTGGTCGACGATCACGATGTCGCGGATGCCGTCGGAGCGCCCCGCCGCCACCATCGCCCAGACGGAGTTCCCGCCCATCGACTGGCCGACGACGGTCGCGTCCTGGAGTGAGAGCGCAGCGATCGCGTCGGCGATGTCGGCGCCGTGGCGGTCCATCGTGTGAGCGCCGTCGGGTCCGACCGGCGAGGACCCGTGACCGCGCCGATCGAGGGCGATCACGCGGTAGCCCGCCTTGGCGAGGGCGGTGCTCTGCGGCTTCCACGTGGTCGCGGCAGCCTTGAAGCCGGCGACGAGGACCACCGGACGCCCGGTCGGCACCCCCGCCTCGAGGTAGTGCAGCCGAACGCCGTCGGATGTCGTGATCTCGGGCATCGTCGCCGTCCCTTCGCGCGAGCAGGGCACGTTCGCCCCGACTCAGCCTATGCCGGGGAGAGTTCGACGATCGTGTCGTTGATGGCGTCGGCATCCTCGGCGAAGAGGCGGACGTATCGATCGGCCAGCTGCGCCTCGAGGCCGTCGAGGGCTTTGACGCGGAAGATGACGGATGCCGCACGCAGCGGCTCGCCGCCGTCGCGCGCAGCCTTGGCGAAGCCCTGCGCGACGGCTCTGGCCCACGCTTCGCTCGCCGCCTTGACGGCCGCGTAGTTTGCGCCTCCGGCCAGGGGTCGGGCGACCGCCGTCGATGACACGATGGCCGAGCGCCCTGCCTCCGATGCTCGAAGATCGGCATCGAAGGCGCGGCTGACGCAACGCAGTGCCGTGAGGGACTGCTCGAGGAACCGGTAGTCCTCCTCGGTCTGACCGGCAAGGCCCCCGCCACCGCGCCACCCACCGACCAGGTGCAGGATGCCGTCGATCGACCCGTGCGCATCGTGCACCCGATCGGCGAGCAGCGCGACGTCGCTTTCGTCCGTGAGATCGCACACCTCGGTCACGAGCGCCGGCGCTCCGGCCGCCGTCCCCGGCCCCTGAGCCGCGGTCCTCGGGCCCTGCGCGTCCGGCCCCTGAGCAGGCCGGAGGGTGGCAGCCCAGTGCTCGAGCCGCCCCGCATCACGCCCCACCGCGATCACCCGGGAGCCGGCCGCGATCAGCGCGCGTGCCGCAGCTGCACCCGAGGCGCTGGTCGCCCCCGCGATCAGCACGGTGCGACCGCGCACCGCGCTGGTCGCCCCCGCGATCAGCACGGTGCGACCGCGCACGGTGGCGGTCAGGCCGGCCTCAGGCATCCGTCCCGCGGATCCCGGCGGTCGACTCGATCACGGGCCGCATCTTCTTCTCCAGCGCCTCGAAGAACATCGACAGTGGGAACTCGTCGTCCAGCACCGCGTCGGTGTACCCCTTCGGCAGACCGGCCAGCACGCCATCCGGCAGGCCGCGCGCCCATTGCGACGCCGGGTTCGGGGTCAGCGTGCCGCGGACGAGCTCGTATGCGGCCAGCCAGTGCGCCTTCTTCGGACGGTCGATCGAGCGCCAGTACAGCTCGTCGATCGCGTCGCTGAGCGCGATGACAGCCGCGGGAACCTCGTCCCAGTCGAACGCCAGCGCCGTGTCGGTCCAGTGCAGCACGCCGCGCTGGTGCAGCCAGGCGAACAGCAGCTGTCCGCCGAGCCCGTCGTAGTTGCGCACCCGCGAGCCGGTGATCGCGAAGCGGAAGATGCGGTCGAAGATCACCGCGTACTGCACGAGCACGGCGTGCTCGAGCATCTCGGCCTCGGGAGCATCCAGCGCCCGCCCGTCGGCCAGCCGTCCACGCAGCCGCGCCGTGATCGCCACGCACTCGCGGAACGCCGTCAGATCGCAGCGCAGTTCCTCGAGCGAGTACAGGAAGTACGGCATCCGCTGTTTGATCATGAACGGATCGAACGGCAGATCGCCGCGCATGTGGGTGCGGTCGTGGATGAGATCCCACATCACGAAGGTCTTCTCGGTGAGCTGCTGGTCCTCGAGCATGCGCGCGGCATCCTCGGGCAGATCGAGCTTGGTGATCGCGGATGCCGCGCGCACGACGCGCCGGTACCGCGCCGCCTCGCGGTCCTGGAAGATCGCGCCCCAGGTGAATGTCGGGATCTCGCGCATCGCGACGGTCTCGGGGAACAGCACGGCCGAGTTGGTGTCGTACCCGGGCGTGAAGTCGATCAGGCGCAGCGAGACGAACAGTCTGTTCGTGTACTCGGTCTCCAGCTCGGCGATGAACTCGGGCCAGATGACCTCGACGAGCAGCGCCTCGACGTGCCGGTTGCTCGACCCGTTCTGGGTGTACATCGGGAAGACGACCAGATGCCGGATGCCGTCGATCCGGTGCTCCTGCGGCTGGAAGGCGACGAGCGAATCGAGGAAGTCGGGGACGCCGAAGCCCTCGGCGGCCCAGCGGCGGAAATCGAGGACGGATGCCGCGAGATAGGCGTCGTCGTGGGGGAAGAGCGGCCGGAGATCATCGATGGCCTCGATGATGGCGGCGACGTGCGCAGACGCGGCGCCATGGTGCGCGGCATCCGGAATCGAGCCGTCCGGCACCTGCAGCTGCTGAAGGGCGACCGCGGCGGCCTTCAGCGATCGCCAGGCGGAGGTGTTCTCGGCGTCCTCGACGACCTCGGGTTCGCCGACGATCGCCTGCGCGTTGTGCGTGTGGGTCATGGACATGAGAACCTCCGATCCTGCAGATGACGGAAACATTCCGGCGAACAGCCGGCTTGACCGATATTCTTCCATGTCATGGACGATTCTGTCGACGCGGCGATCCTGGCCGAGGTCTCGCGCGACCCGCGGGCCACCCTCGCACAGCTCGGCGAGCGGGTCGGCCTGGGCGTCTCGGCCGTGCAGGCGCGGCTGCGCCGCCTCGAGAGCAGCGGGGTCATCACCGGGTACCGCGCGGTCCTGGACCCCGAGAAGGTCGGCAGGTCGCTCTCGGCGTTCATCGAGATCACGCCGCTGGACCCGTCGCAGCCGGACAACGCACCCGAGGTGCTGGAGCATCTCAGCGCGATCGAGGCGTGCCACTCGATCGCCGGCGACGCGAGCTACATGCTGTTCGTCCGGGTGGGGACGCCGCGCGATCTCGAGTCGCTGATCCGAGACATCCGCGCTGCCGCCGCGGTCAGCACACGCACCACGGTCGTCCTGCAGACGTTCTACGAGAACCGCCCCATCGCACTCGAGGCTTGAAACGCCGCGACTCCTCCGTTTACGGACGGGACATGCCGCCATCGCGCGGCCCAGCGCGGCGTGTCTCGTCCGTAAACGGGCGGCGGCGTTGTCCTCTGGAGCGGTCGAGCAGCTCGCCGTGGAGTTAGTCTCGGGGAATGCACGAGGCGGCGGACAGCACCGGATCCGGCGTTGGACTCCTGATCCTGCGCAACAGCCGCTCGGGCACGGCCGTGATCCGCCGGGATCCCGCCGACGAGTTCGCTCGGCGCATCCCTGATGCGCAGGTGCGGACCCTTCAGGAGGGCGAGGATCTCGGCGAGGTCGTCGCAGCGTCGATGACCTCCGACCATCCTCCCGCAGTCCTGGGCATCTACGGCGGAGATGGTTCCGTGGCCCGGATGGCCGAATTGGCGCGCCGGTTCGCCCTGCCGCTGCTCGTTCTTCCCGGGGGCACGTACAACCACTTCGCGCGCTCAGCGGGACTGGACGACGTCGATGCCGCGCTCGACGCATTCGAGAGCGGCAGGACCGTCCGGGTGAGCGCGATATCGACGGCCTGCGACGGCGCCGACCCGACGCTCGCGCTGAACGCGGTCTCCGTCGGCAGCTATCCCGAGCTCATCGAGGAACGGGAGCGACTGCGTCCGCGACTGGGCAAATGGCTCGGCGGGATCCTCGCCGCGTGGCGGACGATGCGCACCGCTGAGCCCCTCACCATCGTGGTGGACGGCGAGCGGGCGCGCGTCTGGTCGGTGTTCGTCGGCATCGGCCGGAACGACCCCGAGCGGGTCGCCACGATGCAGCGGGCGGAGCTGACCTCCGCGATCCTCGATGTCCGCATCCACCACGCCCGAGGCTCACGGGTGCGTGCGATGGCGGCGCTGGCGTTCGGCCGCCGCACGACGGCCGTGCTGCGGGCGCTCGGTCTCATGCCGCCGAAGCAGGACGTCGAGCGTCTCCTCGTTCCCGCTTTCGAGATGCTGGTGCGCCCCGATGCGGGGCACTCCACGGTCTTCGTGCACGACGGCGAGCTGGCAGACCCACCAGGGCGTGCGTTCACCGTGCGGTGCACGGCGGTTGCCGATGCGGTGGAGGTCTTCGCTCGCTGAAGCGTCCGTTCACGGACGGGACACGCCGCCATCGCGGGGCCCAGCGCGGCCATTCTCGTCCGTGGACGGTCGACCGCTCCTCAGTCGTGCTGCGGGAAGCCGAGGTTCAGGCCGCCGTGCGACGGGTCGAGCCAACGGCTGGTCACGGCCTTCTCCTGCGTGAAGAAGTCGAACCCGTGCGGGCCGTACGCCTTCGCGTCGCCGAACAGCGAGGCCTTCCAGCCGCCGAACGAGTGGTACGCGACCGGTACCGGGATCGGCACGTTGATGCCGATCATGCCGACGTGCACCTCGCGCTGGAAGCGCCGTGCGGCACCGCCGTCGTTGGTGAAGATCGCCGTGCCGTTGCCGTACCGGCTGCCGTTGATGATGCCCAGGCCCTCTTCGTAGCCGTCGACGCGCACCACTGAGAGCACCGGGCCGAAGATCTCGTCCTGGTACACGCTGGAACCGACGGGCACGTTGTCGATCAGGGTCGGGCCGAGCCAGAAGCCGTTCGGGTCGCCGTCGACCTCGATGCCGCGGCCGTCGACCACGACCGAGGCGCCATCAGTCGAGGCCACGTCGATGTACGAGGCGACCTTGTCGCGGTGCACTTCGGTGATGAGCGGTCCCATGTCGGTGCCGCGCGTGCCGTCGCCGGTGCGGAGGGTCCCCATGCGCTCCTTGACCTTCGCGACGAATTCGTCGGCGATGGCGTCGACGGCCAGGACGACCGAGATCGCCATGCAGCGTTCGCCGGCCGAGCCGAACCCCGCGTTGACGGCGGCGTCGGCGGCGAGGTCCAGGTCGGCGTCCGGCAGGATCAGCATGTGGTTCTTCGCCCCGCCGAGGGCCTGGACGCGCTTGCCGTGACCGGTCGCGGTCTCGTAGACGTAGCGTGCGATGGGCGTCGAGCCGACGAACGAGATGCTGCGCACATCGGGGTGCTCCAGCAGTGCGTCGACGGCCTCCTTGTCGCCGTTGACGACGTTCAGGACGCCGTCGGGCAGCCCTGCCTCCTTCAGGAGCGATGCCATCCAGATCGCCGCGGTCGGATCCTTCTCCGAGGGCTTGAGGATCACCGTGTTGCCGGCGGCGATCGCGATCGAGAAGAACCACAGCGGCACCATCGCCGGGAAGTTGAACGGGCTGATGATGCCCACCACGCCGAGCGGCTGCTTCAGGGAGTAGACGTCGACACCGGTCGAGACGTTCTCCGAGTACGCGCCCTTGGTGAGGTGACCGAGCCCGCAGGCGAACTCGACGACCTCCATGCCGCGCGCGATCTCGCCGAGCGCGTCGGAGAGCACCTTTCCGTGCTCGGAGGTGAGGATCTCGGCCAGTTCCTGCTTGCGCTCGTTCAGCAGCTCGCGGAACGCGAACATCACCGCCGTGCGCTTGGAGATCGAGGCGTCGCGCCACGACTCCCATGCCGCCGCGGCGGAGATGACAGCCGCGTCGACGTCGGCGACGGATGCCAGTCGCACGTCCTTCTGGACGGTCCCGAGCGCCGGGTTGTAGACCGGAGCGGTGCGGGTGGACTCGCCCGACCACGTTGCGCCGTCGACCCAGTGGTCGAGGATCGTGGTGGCTGACGGCGCTGTCTGCTCGAGCGTGGTGGTGTCGGTCATGATCTTCCTTCTGCTTCGGCGTGCTTGTGGCACGTCCGTGGGCGCGTGTCCTCTCAGCGTAGGTCGCCGGTGCGACCGCCGGTAGGGGCTGGCGACGGCGAGGTCACCCCGAGGCTTCGACCGCGGTGAGCGCCTCGTCGTAGATCGCCATCGCCTGCGCGACCTCGTCGTCGGTCACCACGCACGGCGGCACGACATGGATGCGGTTGTCCGCCGAGAAGGGTACGAGTCCGCGTGCGGACATCTCCTTCTTCAGCTGCCCGATCACCGCGGCCGCGACCGGTTCGCGGGTGCCGCGGTCGGCGACCATCTCCACCGCCCAGAACACGCCCTCGCCGCGCACCTCGCCGATCAGCGCATGCTTCTCGGCGAGCTCCGCCAGCGCGGGTGCGATCGCCTCGTCGCCGATGCGGCGGGCGTTGTCGACGATGCCCTCGTTCTGCATGGCATCGATGGACGCGATGATGGATGCCGCGGCCAGCGGATGACCGCTGTAGGTCAGTCCCCCGGGGAAGACGCGCTCATCGAAGGTCGCCGAGATCGCGTCCGAGATGATGACGCCCCCGACGGGCACGTAGCCCGAGTTCACACCCTTGGCGAAGGTGATGAGGTCCGGGACGACGTCGTAGCCCTGGAAGGCGAACCAGCGTCCTGTGCGGCCGAAGCCGGCCATCACCTCGTCGAGGATCAGCACGATGCCGTACCGGTCGCACAGCGCGCGGACGCCGGCCAGGTAACCGGGCGGCGGAATCAGGATGCCGGCGGTGCCGGGCACCGATTCGAGCAGGATCGCCGCGATCGTGTCCGGACCCTCCGAGACGATGACGCGCTCCAGGTGATGCAGCGCCCGTGCCGATTCCTCCTCGGGGGTGGTCGCCCAGAATTCGCTGCGGTACAGGTAGGGGCCGAAGAAGTGCACGTGCCCGCGGGCGTACTGGTTCGGCATCCGTCGCCAGTCGCCGGTGGCGACGATCGCACCACCGGTGTTGCCGTGGTACGAGCGGTAGGTCGAGAGCACCGTGTCCCTGCCCGTGTGCAGGCGCGCCATGCGGATCGCGTTCTCGTTGGCGTCGGCACCGCCATTGGTGAAGAACACCTTCGCGAAACCGTCCGGTGCCCTGTCGATGATGCGCTGCGCCGCGCGCCCGCGCGTCAGGTTGGCGGTGGCCGGGCCGATCGTGGCGAGGATGCCCGCCTGCTCCTGGATGGCTGCGACGACGGCGGGATGCTGGTGGCCGATGTTCACGTTCACCAGCTGGCTGGAGAAGTCCAGCATCCGATTTCCGGCGTGATCCCACACGGTCGCGCCCGACCCGCCCGCGATCACCGGCAGGTCGAGGTTCGCCTGCGCCAGCCAGGAGTGGAACACGTACTCCCGGTCGAGCGCCTTGGCAGCCGTGTCGAGGTCTTCGTCGGTCATCATCGTCCTTCTCGTCGATTCGGTTCTGGCCATCGAACGGGGCAGGGCGAGACGAAACGCTCGCCCTGCCCGCTCGAAGACCGTCTCAGGCTACTGTCCGCCCTCGGTGAGCACGACGTCGATCGGCGTGTACTCGCCGCCGACCTCGACGCCCTCGTCCTTCAGCTCTGCCAGCGCCTGCTCGATGTACGTGTTGGAGTACGCCGAATCGGCCGGCTCGGTGGTGATCAGCTCGAGCCCGTCCTGGTTCTTGGCCGACAGGGCACCGGCGACCGTCTTGTCCCACGCCGCCTCGTCGACGATCCCGAAGTCGCCACCTGCCCAGATGAGCTTGTTGACCTCGTTCATCTGCCACTGCTGGTGCACCGGACCGACCGGGAAGGCGGCCTCCGCGTTGATCGCGGCGTCGTACGTGATGGAGGCGGCCTCTTCCGGGTTGTCCCGGGCGAAGACCCATCCCTTGGTGACGGCCTTGAGGAAGCGGACGGCGGCGTCGGCGTAGGCCGGGTCCTCCAGGCGCTGGGTGTCGGCCCAGATCGCGTCCTGCAGCATGGCGCCGTCGGTGTCCTCGTAGCTGATGACGTCGAAGTCCTCGGGCTGGTACAGCTCCCCGGTCGCGGGGTTGACGACCTCGAGGATCTGCGCCCACTCGTTGTAGGTCATCGCCTGCGCCGCGTCGACGTCGCGGTCAAGGAGCGCGTTCATGCTGAAGTCCTGGGTCGTGATGGAGACGCCGCTCGCGTCGAGGTCATCCGCCGCCATGGCGGCGAAGATCTCCCACTCGTTGCCGAAGCCCCACGAGCCGATGCGCTTGCCCTCGAAGTCGGCGACGGATTCGATGCCGTCGCCCGCCCATGACACCTGCAGCGTGCCTGACTTCTGGTACACCTGTGCGATGTCAGTCAATTCGACGCCGGTGGCCTCGAGGGTGCCGAGCACCTTCGGCACCCACGCGATGGCGAAGTCGACATCGCCCGCGACGAGGGCGTCCTGCGGCACGATGTCGCCGCCGGAGGGGACGATCTCGACCGAGTCGAAGCCCTCCTCTTCGAAGTACCCCTGGTCGAGGGCGACGTAGTACCCGGCGAACTGGGCCTGCGGCAGCCACTGGAGCTGGAGCTTGATGTCGGTGATGGGCTCGAAGTCGCCGTCGGCGCCGGTGGTGGCCTCGGGCGCGGGGGCCGAGCAGGCTGCGAGGGCGAGCGCGGTGACTGCTGCTGCCCCGGTGATGGCGAGGAGTCGCCTCGTGCGGTGTCTCATGCTGTTCCTTTCGGGTTGTGATGGTGCAGGTGGTGCGGGCCGGTCAGACCGACGTGTGCCTGGTGACGAGGCGCTCGAGCAGCGTGGTCACGAGGAAGAAGACGAGGCCGATCAGGATGCCGCCCACGACGTACGCCCAGGCGAGCGCGGCGCGCCCCGATTTCGCGTAGGTGGCGATCGCCGTGCCGATGCCGTCGGCGGGTCCCCCGAAGTACTCGGCCACGAGAGCGGCGATCACCGCGAGGGATGCCGCGATGCGCAGGCCCGTCATCAGGTAGGGCAGGGCGGTGGGCAGCGTGAGCAGGCGGAAGGTCTGGCCGCGGGTGGCCGCGGAGGCGCGGAGCAGATCCCGGTGCACGGGGCGGGTCTGGCGGAATCCGCGGAGCACGTTGACGAACACCGGGATGAACGCGGCGATCGTCGCGACCGCCTGTCTGCCGAACTGGCTGGACGCACCGAACATCGTGTTGAGGATCGGGGTGATCGCCACGATCGGGATGACGGCCAGCGCGGCGACGAGCGGCGCGAGCATGCCGTCGATCGGCCGCGCCGCGGCGGCCAGAGAGGCCAGGATGACCGCGAGGATCGATCCCACGAGCAGACCGACGAGCGCGTTGGTCGCCGTGATCAGCATGCCCTTGGAGATGATGTCCCAGCGCAGGACGAACTCGGCGCCGATGGCTGCGGGCGCCGGCAGCATGCGCGGTGCCGACCCGGTGGCGACCCAGACGGACCACAGCGCGAAGATGAGGACGCCGACCACGACCGGCGCGACGAACCGGAGCCACGACGGCAGCGCGCGCGGCGCTCGGGTGTTCGGTCCGTGCGCCTGGCGCAGGGTCGTCACCGTCGAGGCGGTCATCGCTCGTTCGCCCGTTCCACAGGCGTTCCGTGCAGCGCTTCGCGCACCGCCGTGACGCGTGCGAAGTACTGCGGCGACTCGCGCAGCGCCTCCCCGCGTTCGGTGCCGAGCTCGATCGGAATGACATCGGTGATGCGCCCAGGTCGCGGGCTCATCACCACCACGCGATCCGAGAGGAAGACCGCCTCCGGGATCGAGTGCGTGACGAACACGACGGCTGCCTCCGTCTCCACGGCGATGCGGGCGAGTTCGAGCTGCAGGTGCTCGCGGGTCATCTCGTCGAGTGCGCCGAACGGCTCGTCCATCAGCAGCAGCCGAGGCTGTGTGGCCAGGGATCGCGCGATCGCGACGCGCTGCTGCATGCCGCCGGACAGCTGATCCGGATATCGATCGACGAAGTCGGTGAGTCCGACCAGTTCCGCCAGCTCCGCCACCCGGGCCGCCCGTGCCGCGCGTCCCGTGCCCTGCAGCTCGAGGGGGAGCGCGATGTTGGCCGCGACGGTGCGCCAGGGCAGGAGCCCTGCCTGCTGGAAGGCGATCCCGTAGTCCTGGTCGACGCGCGCCTGACGGGCCGGCTTGCCGAAGATCCGCAGCTCGCCGCTGCTGGTCTGATCGAGGTCGGCGATCAGGCGCAGCAGGGTCGATTTGCCGCAGCCGGACGGTCCGATCAGCGACACGAACTCGCCGGCGCGCACCTCGAGCTCGACCTCGGTGAGCGCGAGGACGTCGCCGCCCTTGGTCGGGAAGACCTTGCCCACGCCGCTCGCGGAGACCGCCAGCGCCGCGGTCCCCGCGTCTGCGACGGCTGCTGAGCTCGTCGAAGGATCGTTCTGGGCCATCATGCGGTCGCTTCTCCTCTGCGGTACTTCTTGAGCCCGAGGGCGATGAGCGCGACCGATCCGGCCGCGATCAGTCCGAGCGCGATCGAACCGAAGGTCGGCCCCCACGGGGCGGCCGGGTCGCTGGATGCCTGGCCGGCGAGCTGGATCAGCATCCGACCGATCCCGCCCCGCATCCCGATCGACACCTCTGCGACGACCGCGCCGAGTACTGCATTCGCGGCCGCGAGGCGGAGGGCCGGCAGCAGATACGGAACCGCAGCGGGCAGTCGCAGGCGCAGGATCGTCGGCCAGTACCCCGCGGCGTAGGTCTGCAGGAGATCGACGTGGATACGATCCGGTGCGTTCAGGCCCCGGAGCACGCCGATCGCGACGGGGAAGAACGCCAGGTACGAAGCGATGATGGCGACCGAGAGCCACTGCGGCCATGGCGCGCCACCGCGCGAGATCTGACTGCCGATCGCGTTGACCACCGGGGCGAAGGCGATGAGGGGCACGATCTGGCTCACCACGATCCACGGCAGCAGGCCCCATTCCACGATCCGCCACCGCTGCATGATCAGGCCGAAGAACGCCCCGACGACGACGCCGATGAGCCAGCCGACGGCGGCGATACCCAGCGTGAGCAGCGCTGCCGAGGCGACGGAGACCCACAGGGGCGGCGTGCTTCCCCCGCTGGTGGACTCGAACAGGCGCGCTGCCATGTCCCAGATGTGCGGCATGGCCCGGTCGTGGGTGCGCGGCAGGATCATCACGCCGGAGCCGGTCTGGCCGGACACCGCGCCGACGACGACGCCCTCGGCGGGCCCGAGGAACTTGTACAGCTCCCAGATCAGCATCACCGCGATGATCCCGAGCGCACCCCAGGCGACCGCGGCCCACTGCTGCGGCGCCTCCCGGGTGCGCCGGAACCGTGCCAGGCGTCCGGCGGCGGGTGCGGTCAACGCTTCGCCCGCACGTGCTCGGACAACGCGGGGATCACCGTCTCGCCGTACACGCGGAGGGTCTCCTCCTTGTTGTCGTGCTGGAGGTAGCCGGCGAACTGCGTGACGCCGATCTCGCGCAGCTTCTCGAGCTTGGCGATGTGCTCCTCGGCGGTGCCCAGGATGCAGAAGCGGTCGACGATCTCATCGGGGACGAAGTCGACGTGGTCGTTGCCGGCCTTGCCGTGCGAGTTGTAGTCGTAGCCGACGCGCCCCTCGATGTACGCGGTCAGCGCCGCGGGCACACCGCTCTCGTCGGCGTGGTGGCCGTACTTCGAGACGATGTCGGCGACGTGGTTGCCGACCATGCCGCCGAACCAGCGGCACTGGTCGCGCATGTGCTCCCAGTCATCGCCGATGTACATCGGCGCGGCGACGCAGAAGGCGATGGAGTCGGGGTCCCGGCCGACGTTCGCCGCGGCATCCCGAACGGTCTTGATCATCCAGGCGGCCACGTCCAGGTCGGCCAGCTGCAGGATGAATCCGTCGCCCACCTCGCCGGTGAGCTTGAGGGCGAGAGGACCGTAGGCGGCCACCCACATCTCGAGCTCGGATCCGTGGCTCCATGGGAACTGCAGGGTCGCCCCGTTGTACTCGACAGAGCGCGAGTTCGCCAGCTCGCGGATCACGTGGATGGACTCGCGGAGCTCCTTCATCGTGACCGGTTTGCCGTTGGTCACCCGGACGGCCGAGTCCCCGCGGCCGATGCCGCAGATCGTGCGGTTGCCGTACATCTCGTTGAGGGTGGCGAAGACGGATGCCGTCACCGTCCAGTCCCGGGTGGCGGGGTTCGTCACGAACGGACCGACGGTGACCCGCTTGGTCTCGGCGAGGATCGCCGAGTGGATCACGTACGGCTCCTCCCAGAGCAGGTGCGAATCGAATGTCCACACGTGGCTGAAGCCGTGCGCCTCGGCCAGCTTCGAGAGCTGGACGGTGCGCGCAGCGGGCGGGTTGGTCTGCAGGACGACGCCGAAATCCATGGTGCTCCCTAGATCAGGTACTGGCTCAGGCCGCGCTTGAGGTAGCGTCCGTCGCCCTTGGAACCGAGGTACTGCCCGCCGTCGACGACGACCTTGCCGCGGGAGATCACGGTGTCGACGTGGCCGTCGATCTCGTAGCCCTCCCACGCGGAGTGGTCCATGTTCATGTGGTGGGTCTTTCCCTCCCCGAAGCCGATCGAGGTGTGCCCGTTCGGGTCGTAAACGACCACATCGCCGTCGGCGCCGGGCTGGATGACGCCCTTGCGGCCGTAGAGGCCGAACATCCGCGCCGGGGTCGTGGAGGTCAGCTCCACCCAGCGCTCGAGGGTGATCTGGCCCGTCACCACGCCCTGGTACATCAGATCCATCCGGTGCTCGACAGATCCGATGCCGTTCGGGATCGCGCGGAAGTCGTCGCGACCGAGCTCCTTCTGGCCCTTCATGCAGAACGGGCAGTGGTCGGTGGAGACCATCTGGATGTCGTTGGTGCGCAGGGCCTTCCACATGTGGTGCTGGTGGCCCTCGCCGCGACTGCGCAGCGGTGTGGAGCACACCCACTTGGCGCCCTCGAACTGACCCCACTCCTCGCTGAACGCGCCGAGCTGGTCCTCGAGCGACAGGTACAGGTACTGCGGGCAGGTCTCGCCGAACACGTTCCAGCCCTGGTCCCTGGCCCAGGCGAGCTGGTCGACGGCCTGCTTCGCGCTGACGTGGACGACGTACAGCGGAGCGCCGGTGAGGTTGGCGAGCATGATCGCGCGGTGCGTCGCCTCCTCCTCCATCTGCCAGGCGCGGGCGATGCCGTGGTAGTACGGCGCCTTCTTGCCCGCTTCGGCCAGCTGTGCCGCGAGCACGTCGATGGCCGGGCCGTTCTCGGCGTGCATCATCGTGAGCAGCCCGGTCTCGGCGGATTTCTGCATCGCCTTCAGGATCTGCGCGTCGTCGGAGTAGAAGACGCCCGGGTACGCCATGAACAGCTTGAAGCTCGTGATCCCCTCGTCGATCAGCGAGTCCATCGCCGCGAGCGAGTCCTCGTCGACGCCGCCGATGATCTGGTGGAAGCCGTAGTCGATCGCGCAGTTGCCGGCGGCCTTCTCGTGCCATGCGGCAAGGCCGTCCTGCACGCGCTCGCCGTAGCGCTGCACTGCGAAGTCGATGATCGACGTGGTCCCGCCCCACGCTGCGGCGCGGGTGCCGGTCTCGAAGGTGTCGCTGGCGTTCGTGCCGCCGAAGGGCAGCTCCATGTGCGTGTGCGCGTCGATCCCGCCTGGGATCACGTACTTCCCGGTCGCGTCCACGACGGTGTCCACGGATGCCGCGACGTCCGTCCCGAGCAGCTGCGAGCCGGGCTGCAGCACGGCGACGATGGTCTCGCCGTCGATGAGGACGTCGGCCTGGCCGCGGCCGGTCGAGGAGACGACGGTGCCGCCGGTGATGAGTGTGGTTGCCATGAGGTGCCTACTCCCGCTACGGCTTCGCGATCATCGTGTAGGAGTCCGGCCGGCGGTCCCGGTAGAACTGCCAGTCGTCGCGCATCTGCTGAACCATGTCCAGGTCGAGGTCGCGGATGAGCACCTCCTCGTCGGTGCCCGAGCCGCGGTCACCGACGAAGTTGCCGCGCGGATCGATCACCTGGCTGGTGCCGTAGAAGTCGACGGCGAGCTCGCCGTACTCGTTGTCCTCCCGGCCGACGCGGTTCGGCTGCAGCACGAAGTACCCGTTCGCCACGGCGGCACACGGTCCTTCGACCTCCCAGAGGCGGTTGGACAGACCCGGCTTGGTGGCGTTGGGGTTGAAGACGACGTGGGCGCCGTTCAGGCCGAGCTCGCGCCAGCCCTCCGGGAAGTGCCGGTCGTAGCAGATGTAGACGCCGATCTTCCCGACGGCGGTGTCGAAGACGGGATAGCCGAGGTTGCCCGGCCGGAAGTAGAACTTCTCCCAGAAACGGTCCAGGTGCGGGATGTGGTGCTTGCGGTACTTGCCGAGGATGGTGCCGTCCGCATCGACGACGACCGCGGTGTTGTAGTACACACCGGTCAGATCCTCCTCGTAGATCGGGAGGATCATCACCAGGTTCAGCTCCTTCGCGAGGGCCGCGAAGCGCTGCACGATGGGGCCGTCGGCGGGTTCCGCGTAGCGGTAGTACTTCTTGTCCTCGGTGATCCCGAAATACGGGCCGTAGAACAGCTCCTGGAAGCAGATCACCTGGGCGCCCTGGGCCGCAGCATCCCGAGCGAACTCCTCGTGCTTGTCGAGCATCGACTCCTTGTCGCCTGTCCACGTGGTCTGTGTGATCGCCGCTCGCACCGTCGTCATATCGGTCTCCATCCGTCCTCGCATGAGCCAGTTCAGGCCTTCGTCGAGTGGGCGCCGGTTCGGGTGCCGGTGGGATACGCCCTGACTCCCGATCTTGGTCGTCGCACATTTCCCATCGATTTCAGCCTGTGTCCGCACCGTAAAGCCTGCGCGCGATGCGGGGCAAGAGGGGAGGGCGGATACATCGCAGGACGGATGCCGCGGCATCCGCTCTCACGTAGCGTGAAACCCGTGTTCCGCCCGCTGAAGACCTATCAGGTGGTCGTCGACTGGTCGGTCGCCGCCGTCTGCTTCGTCGCAGCCCTGGCCGTCATCGCTCCGAACGGCTGGCCGGTGGAGGATCTCAACGCCATCGTCCCGACCGTCGCGATGGCGGTGGCACTGGGCCTGCGCCGCCTCGCGCCGGGCAAGGCGCTGGGCCTGGCGTGGATCGGGGCCGCGCTGCAGATGCTGGTCGGGGTGCCGCCGATCCCCGCAAACCTCGCGATCTTCGCCGTCCTGTACACGACGGCGGCGTACGGCGACCGGCTCGCGTTCTGGCTGGGATTCGCCTCGTCGTTCGTGGGCGGCGCGGTCATCTCGGTGTACCTGGTCGTCGCCCGCCCGTCCATCGGCGCGGGGGAGTTCACCTGGAACGCCATGCCACTGGCGCTCGCCGTCCTCGTGGCGGCCGCCTTCGCGCTGCTGCTCTCATGGACCGTCGGCGCACTCGTGCGGACCGCGCTGCGCGCCCGCGAGAACCGCAAGGCGCAGGAGCTGGCCGAGGCGGACGCGATCGTCGAGCAGGAGCGGGTGCGGATCGCCCGCGACATGCACGACGTCGTCGCACATTCGCTCGCCGTCGTGATCGCGCAGGCCGACGGCGCCCGGTACGCCGCCGCACACGATCCGTCCGCTGCGACCGAGGCGCTGGGCACGATCTCGACCACCGCGCGCTCGGCGCTGGCCGATGTGCGACTCCTGCTGACCCAGCTGCGCCATTCCCAGTCCGAGGGTCCCCAGCCCGGCCTCGCCGATCTGGAGGAGCTCTACGCGCAGGTGCGCGTCGCGGGCGCCGACCTGCGGATCGACATCGACCCGGCCCCGCCTGGCGAGCCGCCGGCGGCCGTGCAGCTCGCGGTGTACCGGATCCTGCAGGAGGCCCTCACCAACGCCCTCCGGCACGGCGGTGCTCCGGTGGATGTGCGCCTTGCGTGGCTGGCGGACCGGGTTGAGGTGTCCGTGCGCAATCCACTGAAGACGACCGCGGCCGCGCCGGGTTCCGGGCACGGCGTGATCGGCATGTCCGAGCGCGCGCAGCTGGCGGGCGGAAGCCTGCGTGCCGGCGCCGACGGCGGCGAGTTCGCCGTGCGGGCGAGCATCCCGATCGTGGCGGCCTCGTGAGCGGGCTGATCCGCGTCGTCATCGTCGACGACCAGGCGCTCTTCCGCGCTGGCATCCGCATGCTCCTGGACTCGCAGGCTGATCTGGAGGTGGTCGGCGAAGCCGCTGATGGACGCCAGGCGCTCGACGTCGTCCGTGCGAGTGGCCCCGACGTGGTGCTGATGGACATCCGGATGCCGGGAATGGACGGCCTCGCCGCCACCGCCGAACTGCTCCAGGACGACGTGCCGGACGGGCGAGCGCGTCCGCGGGTGGTGATGCTCACCACCTTCGACCTCGACGAGGCCGCCGCGCGCGCGATCCGTCAGGGTGCGAGCGGGTTCCTCCTGAAGGACGCGGATCCCGAGTTCCTCCTCGCCGCGATACGCACGGTCCACTCCGGATCCGCCGTGATCGCGGCATCGGCCACTCGAGAGCTGTTCGCGCGATTCACGGATGCCGCGCCCCAGCCGATCCCGGCGGCGTACGGATCCCTGACCGACCGCGAGAAGGAGATCTTCGCCCTGGCCGCGAGGGGACTCAGCAACGCGGAGATCGCCGGCCGCGAGTATCTGTCGGAGGCGACGGTCAAGACCCACATCAGCCGGATCCTCACCAAGCTGCGTCTTCGTGACCGCGTGCAGCTGGTGGTCTTCGCCTTCGAGCACGGGCTGGCCTGAGGGCCGGGAGCGCGCTCAGCGGCCCTCCAGCACCGCGCGGTTTCGCTCGTACTTCCCCTTCCCGCTCCACCTCCACAGCAGCCGCGCCGGCGGCGGCAGTTCGTGCAGGAACTCCGTACCCGCGTCCGGCTGCGCCGCCATGATGTCGCCGAGCATGTTCCAGGTCTGCCCCTTCGGCGTCGCGGCACGGCCGTGCGTGCTGAACCAGTCGACCTCCTTCTGGGTGAGGGTGTGCTCCATCACCGGGACGATCGTCGTCTCCTCGTCGGGCAGGTGAACGGCCAGGGCCGCATTGATGCCCTCGAGCGCGGCGAGCACCGCCGCGGGATCCCCGGCGGTGGTGCGCCACGTCGGCAGTGCTGCATCAAGGTCGTTCAGTGGCGCGAGCATCGCCTGATGCTGCTCCTTCATCCGGGCCACGTGCGGACCGCAGGCCGGCGAGCGCTCGTCCAGCGTGCTCCACAGCCGTTCGTCCTCCCCCTCGTGGTGCGCGTGCAGCGCGACCGACAGGGTGTCCAGGTGCACCGCGACCGCCTCGGCATGGCCGGCGTCGCCGGGCCGGATGCCGCAAACGAGGCCGGGCGCCTCACCGAAACCGCGGCGGAAGAAGCGGTGGATCATCGCCATGCCGCTGGCATCGCACATCTTCGCCGGCCGCGGGGCATCGCCGCTGGCGGGCAGGGGAGTAGCAGGCATCGTGTCTCCTTCGAAAGACGCCGGCGGCTCTGCGATCCCACATCGCCGGCCGAGCCAGAGACTAGTGCCCTTCGCCGTGTCGCGGAAGATCATCCCTGCGATGTACAGGCATGGCCCGAGCGACCGACGACGGCCCGGCGGGCGGTTCGTAGCGTCGAACACATGGAACTCACATCGACCGACCTTGGGCTCGCCGCCCGGGTGCACAACCTCACGAAGACATACGGAACGGGCCCCAGCGCCGTCCGCGCGCTGGACGCGGTGAGCCTCGGCATCCGCCGCGGCGAGTTCACCGCGATCATGGGTCCATCCGGCTCGGGCAAGTCGACGATCATGCACATCATGGCGGGGCTCGACACCCCCACGGGCGGTCGGGCATGGATCGGCGACACCGACATCACCGCCCTGTCGGATCTGGAACTGACCCTCCTGCGACGCCGCCGCGTCGGGTTCGTCTTCCAGGCCTTCAACCTGGTGCCCACCCTTGATGCGATCGGCAACATCCTGCTGCCCTTCGACCTCGACGGCCGCCGACCGAGCGCCCTGGAGCGTGCGCGGATCGACGGTCTCGTCGACTCGCTTGGGCTCGCGACGCGCCTCGGTCACCGCCCGCATCAACTGAGCGGCGGCCAGCAGCAGCGCGTGGCCATCGCGCGGGCCCTCGCGACAGCACCCGATCTCGTCTTCGCGGACGAGCCGACCGGCAACCTCGATTCGCGCAGCGGTCGGGAGGTGCTGGGTCGTCTGGCCTCGGCCAGCCGCGAGCGCGGTCAGTCGATCGCGATGGTCACGCACGACCCGATCGCTGCCAGCGCCGCCGACCGGGTGATCTTCCTCGGCGACGGCCGCATCGTGGCCGACAAGCCGAAGCAGAGTGCCGAGGAGATCTCGGCGTACATGCTGGCCGCCGAGCGCGGCGCGCCGGCGGTCGCGGCGGAGGTGCGCTCGTGAGCGCCGCGACGCTGCCAGTCCTCTCGCGGCCGGCTCCCGGGGAGATCCGCCGAGGCTCGGCATCCGCACCCCTTTCCTGGCTGCGGGAGCGGGGGATGGGTGCGAGCGTGCTCGTCGCGGCGATGTCGACCGCGTTCGGGGTGGTCCTCATCACGGCGACCGCCTACATCGGGGCGATGCTGCGCGCCGATCCGTGGCTCGGCGAGAGCGGCCTGCTGGAGTTCGTGCTCGGTTTCCTGACGCTGATCCTGGTCGGAGTCGCCGTGTACGTGGCATCCATCGTCACGGCCAACACCTTCGCGACCGTCGTCGCCGGCCGCACCCGCCGCATCGCGCTGATGCGGCTGATCGGCGCGACCGCGCGCTCGCAGCGCACCGAGATCGCCCGCCAGGGGCTCGTCGTCGGGGTGATCGGCGCGTTCCTCGGGCTGGTCGGCGCAACGGCGCTGGCGGCTGGTGGGGTGTGGCTCGCGGGACGGATGCTGGGCTTCGAGGATCTCGCATTCGCACTGGTGCGCCCCGACCTGCTGCTGCCGGCGGGAATCGTCGCCCTGACGACCTGGGCGGCCGCCTGGGCGGGGTCGCGGCGGGTGCTCGCCGTGACTCCGCTGCAGGCGCTGGGCGGTGCGGTCGAGGCATCCCACTCCTCCGTCACCGGGCGAAGCGGCCGCAACGTGACCGCCCTCGTGCTGTTCGCAGTCGGCGGTGCGCTGCTTGCCCTCGGGATCCTCGTCGGGCTCGTCTCGCCGCTGGGGGTGCTGGTCGCCTTCGTCGGCGGCATCTTCTCGTTCACCGGGCTTGCGCTGGGCGCGGCGCTGGTCATGCCTCCCGTCCTGCGCCTGGTGGGCCGGGCGTTCGGGAGCTCGGCGGCGGCACGGCTCGCGGCCGAGAACGCGCTGCGGTACCCGGAGCGCTCGAGCCGGATGGCGATCGGCGTGGTCATGGGCGTGACCCTCGTGACGATGTTCGCCGTGGCGATCGAGTCGGTGAAGGCGGTGCTCACCGCAGCGGCCGGCGGCCAGCTGCCGATCCAGATGGCGACCGTGCTGGACTCGTTCGCCGGCATCATGATGGGACTCGTCGCCGTCTCGGCGGTGATCGCGGGTGTGGGGCTGGTCAACCTGCTGACGATCGGCGTGGTGCAGCGGCGTCGCGAGCTCGGGCTCCTGCACGCCCTCGGCGTCTCCAACGGCCAGGTGCGGCGAATGGTGCTGCTGGAGGCCGCGCACATCACGATCGCCGCCACGGCGACCGGTCTGGTGCTCGGCATCGTCTACGGGTGGGCCGGTGCGCAGTCGCTGCTCGGTGCGGTTCCCGGCAATCCGGCGCTGCCGGCGGGACCGACGTTCGTCTGGCCCGCTGTCCCGTTGTGGCCGGTCGTGGCGATCGTGGTGGCGACCGCCGCGCTGACGCTGATCGCCGCGGTGGTGCCGACGCGTCTGGCGACGCGGGTCGCACCGGTCGAGGCGCTCGCCGAGTGACGCGTCAGTCGGCGGGGGCGGGCGCGGGATCGTGCGCCCACGACGGCGCCAGCGCGCGGATGCGGGCGGCCCGCCACTGCCAGATCGACCACAGCACCGGCCACAGGGCGACGGCGGTCGGACCGCCGATGACCAGTCGGTCGCGCCACAGCGTCTTCGTCGGATCCCCCGGCGCCGGTGAGATCGCCATCTGGTGGTCCCAGACGTCCAGGCTCGCGAGTGGTCCGGTCAATGGGATGCCGCTGTCGCGGAAGATCCGCACGGTGCCGGACGCGTCGCTGGTCACCCGCTCGCTGACGTGGATGAGCTGACGCCCCATCGGCAGGGCGCCGGCCATCGACAGCTGGACCGCGACGTCGTTGCCCGGCTCCCATGCGCTCGGCAGGCCCTCCGGGCTGAGCGGCGCGAGCTCCATCAGCGGCCCGTACAGCTCCGCCACCGCGCGGGGGGAGTGCAGCGCGCGCCATGCGGCGTCGGCATCGGTGTCGACCACGAGCTTCAGCAGGATGCGCATCTCCCCAGTCTCGCACCCGCGCGGCTCTAGGCTGGCGGGATGCCCGGGCAGCAGCATCCGTTCTCGCAATCCGACTATCAGGTGCGCCTCGATTGGGGCCTGGACGGCCTCGTCCGCATCACGCCGGCGGATGTCGTCGTCATCGTCGATGTGCTGCGGTTCTCGACGACGGTGACCGTTGCGCTCGAGTCCGGTGCCGATTTCCCGCTGGATGCTGCGGCCCACGAGATCTCGATCAACGGCGCGCCGCTCGCCGAGGCGGCCGGTCGAAGCGGCGCGCTGGTGCTGCTCGGCGGGCTGCGCAACGCCGGAGCCGTGGGCGCGGCGATCTACGCCGAGCAGGCCCGCCGCGGTGCGCGCACGAGCATCGCAGTGATCGCCTGCGGCGAGCTCGCCGGCCGCGGCGACGCCCACCGCAACCCTGACGCCCACGTGCGCTTCGCCGTCGAGGATCAGCTCGGTGCCGGCGCGGTGATCGACGCGCTCGCCGAGCTCGGCATCGACCACAGCTCGCCGGAAGCAGCTGTGGCGGGCGAGTCGTTCCGTGCGCTGCGACGCGCGGCGACCCACCTGGTCACGGCCAGCGGCTCGGGACGCGAGCTCGCGGAGGCCGGGCTGCGCAACGAGGTGCTGGCCGCGGCGACCGCGGATGCGGCATCCGTGGTCCCCGTCCTGCGCGAGGGTCTCTTCCGCCCGTTCTGACCACGCGCCCACTCCGGACCCGACACGCCGGCCCGCCCGCCCCCCGGCTACCTCGGCGTCATCGCCGCGAGCCGGGTCTTCGGACTGATCTCGCGCCGCGTCCAGGTGAAGACGAACCGATCGTCGAACCGGGGCGCGCACTTCGCGCACGAGGTCGGCCGGGTCACGCGGCGATGCCGGTACGCGAGGTGTCCGGCGGGGCACACACCGATCCACGGGGCGAGCTCGGTCGCCGTCTCGCCGTGGTGGGTCGTCCCGCCGACATAGCCGATGTCGCGCGCCACCGCCTTCCACTT
Organism: Microbacterium pygmaeum; assembly: GCF_900100885.1. Taxonomy (NCBI): domain Bacteria; kingdom Bacillati; phylum Actinomycetota; class Actinomycetes; order Micrococcales; family Microbacteriaceae; genus Microbacterium; species Microbacterium pygmaeum. The sequence continues at coordinate 95,341 of NZ_LT629692.1, read as the reverse complement.
CGCCCCGTGCCCCGCCGATGCACCCGCCATCGCGTGCGCGACCTCGTGCAGCAGTGTCTGGTGGTTGGTGTCGTCGTCGTAACGGGCCGTGAGGTAGCGCGAGACGCTGATGCGCTTGTGCGTGTAATCGCACAGCCCCGCGCGACGCTTGGCGTTGTCGAACCCGAACGACCACGAGTCATCGAGGTGGGAGGCGATCAGCGCGTCAGCCCAGACGCGCACGCGGTGCAGTTCCGACATGGCAGGGATGCTAGAACATACCTACGACACGATGCCGCACGGGCCGACCACCGTTCAGCTGGCGACGGAAGAGCGCGAACGGCGCCGGTCGGCCGCGTCGATGGCCAGGAGCGTCGACTCGAGCTGATCGTCGGTCGCGCCGGCCTCCTGGCGGAGGAACAGTGCACGCTTGAAGTCGGCGCGGGCTGAAACGAAGTCGCCGGATTCGAAGAACACCTTCCCGCGGTGCTGATAGGCGAACGCGGCGATCCCGTTCCAGTTCTGCCCCTCGGCCTCGTAGGCGCAGGTGGTGAGCTCCTGCTCGGCGGCCGCGAATGCGCCACGGATCTGCAGCACCGACGCGTGCAGGATGCGAGCGCGCAGCAGGTCCTTGCGGGTGCCCGCCATGCGCGCGACGCGCACCGACAGCTCCGACAGCACGAGCGAGTCATCGAGCTTCCCGAGCACCTTCAACAGCCAGACCCGCTCGAGAAGGGCCGGCAGGCTCCGCTGCTCGCCGATCTCGTCGAGGCGGTCCTTGCACTGGCGGGGATCGATCTGCTCCCGCAGCGTATCGGGGTCGTACCCGTGGATATAGCTCACTGCCGACTCCTTCCGCGCGACCCGGTTCGCTCTCCCAGTCTGCACGCGCTGCCCGGCACCGCCCCGAGGACTCGCCGCGCGCCGCCGTCGGGAGACTCGAAATCAGCGCTCGAAGACCGAGCCGGCGGGTTTCGGGGACGGGGTGGAATCGGCATCCGTCGCCACTCGCGCGCCGCGCACGAACTCGTCCAGCTCCGCACCCTGCGCGACCTTGGCGGGGTGGGGTCCGGCCGCCATCAGGCGGGGCAGCCAGTCGGTCGGAAGCGGAGCGTGCGACGCCGTGATCACGAGATTGCCGAATCGGCGACCCTTGAGCACCTGCACCTCGGCCAGCACGAGCACGTGCTCGAAGACCGCGCGCACCGTCGCGACCTGGCGCCGCGCGAAGGCGAGCCCGGCGCCGTCGGCGACATTCACCAGGAGCACGCCGGTATCGGCCAGGAGCGCGGATGCCGCGGTGTAGAACTCCACCGTCGTCAGATGCGCCGGGGTCTGGGCGCCGGCGTACACGTCCGAGATGAGCAGGTCGACCGCGCCGTGCAGACCCGGCGGGAAGCGGCCGAGCCCCTCGCGGGCATCGCCGATCCGCATCCGGATCGAGGCGCCCTTCGGCAGCGGAAGGTGCTCGCGCACGAGCTCCACCAGCGCGGGCTCCAGCTCCACGACCTGCTGGCGGGAGCCCGGGCGGGTCGCCTCGATGTAGCGGGGGAGGGTGAGTCCCCCGGCGCCGAGGTGCACCGCGGTCAAGGGCTGACCCGGCATCCGGAGCAGATCGATCACCGCGCCCATGCGAGCGACGTATTCGAAGTGCAGGTGCGTGGGGTCATCGAGGTCGACGTGCGACTGCGGGGTGCCGTCGACCTGGAGCTCCCACCCGCCGGCGTACGCCGAGCGCACGATGTGCGCGAGGGTGCCGTCGGCGAGCCGCGCCGACGGCGCGGCCGCTTCGAACCGGGCGCGGGCCATGGCTCAACGGTACCCCGGTGGCACTTCCGCCCCGCCCCGCCCCGTCTGCGGTCATCGTCGACTGCAGAACGCAGGACCGACCCGCCGCGTGCCGGCGGCGTGCCCGGGATTCCGCGGGTCCGAGGCGCGGGCGCCCGGCCGATCCTGCGCTGCGCGCGGCGCCCGTGTCATAACTCCGCCTGGCGTTGTGGCGCGCGGTGCGGCGCACCCGTGTTTCCGCGGACGCCGGGCCGACGCCGGCGATCCGAGGAGGAATTGTGACGCGCTCCGACCGCCCCCTGCGGCGATACCGTGGAGCATGGCCTGGATCGACCTCAACGCCGACCTCGGCGAGACCGTCGACGGCGTGCCGACGGCCGACGACGAGGCGATGTTCGCCGTGATCTCCAGCGCCAGCATCGCGTGCGGCGGGCACGCCGGCGACGCGGGGTCGATGCGGGCTGCGGTCTCCCGTGCCGACCGCTTCGGCGTCCGGATCGGCGCACACCCGTCCTACCCGGATCCGGCGAACTTCGGCCGGCGGCCGATCGACATTCCGATGCAGGAGCTGTCGGTCTCCCTCGCCGCGCAGCTCGGCGCCCTGACCGACGCGGGCGCGGACATCCGGTACGTCAAGCCGCACGGCGCGCTCTACCATTCGGTCACCACCGACCCGGTGCAGGCGACCGTCCTCACTCGTGCCGTCGTCGCCCTCGCCGACCGGCTCGGTCATCCGATCGCGGTGCTCGGTCTGCCGGGCGAGATCGAGCGCGCGACGCGCGCCGCGGGTGTGCGCTTCGTGCGCGAGGCATTCCTCGACCGCGCGTACCTCCCCGACGGTTCGCTCGTACCCCGCGGCCGGGCGCGCGCCGTGCTGGACGATCCCGACCAGGTCGCCGGCCGTGCGGTGCGCCTCGCACTCCATCACGAGGTGGAGGCGATCGACGGCACGATCGTGCGGGCCGATGCCGAGTCGCTCTGCGTCCACGGCGACTCCCCGGATGCCGTCGCCATGGCCCGCGCGGTGCGCGCGGCGCTCGGGGCTGAAGGCGTCGACGTGCGGGCGCCGCGGTGAACGGCGTGCGGCTCCTGCCGATGGGGGAGCGCGCGCTCCTGGCAGAGGTCCGCTCCCTCGACGCGGTACTCGCACTGCATGCGCGGCTCGAGACGTCGCGCATCGACGGGGTCGTCGACCTCGTCCCCGCCGCCCGCACCGTGTTGATTCGCGTCGATCCGACCACGCTCACCCTCGCGGCCACCCGGGCGTGGGTGCAGCGCAACGCTGAAGTCCTCGACACGCCGGTGTCCGGCCGTGCGCATCAGCAGGTCGTCGACCTCGACATCGCCTACGACGGACCTGACCTGTGCGACACGGCCGAGCTTCTCGGCATCCCGGTCGAGGAGCTCGTCCGCCGTCACTCCACCGCGGAGTGGACCGTGGCCTTCACCGGCTTCGCCCCCGGCTTCGGCTACCTCGTGAGCCCGGACTGGAGCTTCGATGTGCCGCGCCTCGACACGCCGCGCACCCGCGTCCCGGCCGGCGCGGTCGGTCTTGCTGCGGGGTTCACCGGAGCCTACCCGCGCGAGACACCGGGCGGGTGGCGGCTGATCGGCACCACGTCGGCACGCCTGTTCGATCCGGATGCCGCGGCCGCGGCATCCGCTTCCCTGCTGGCACCCGGCACGCCCGTCCGCTTCCGACCGCGCGCCCCTACCCCTTCCGGCGGGCCCTCATCTCCACCTCGAGACGGTGCGGAACCCCCGCAGTCTCGAGGTGGAGATGAAGTCTCAGTCTCAGGAGCCGCGCCGGTGCGGGGGATCCGGATCGTCGAGCCCGGGCTGAGCGCCACCGTGCAGGACCTCGGACGCCCCGGCGTCGCCTCGCTCGGGGTCGCGAACTCGGGTGCTCTCGACCGCGGCGCGCTGCGGATCGCCAATCGCCTGCTCGGCAACCGCGAGAACGCCGCCGCCATCGAGGTGACGATGGGCGGGTTGCGGGCGGTCGCCGAACGCGACGTCTGGTTCGCGATCGCCGGCGCCTGGGGGCCGCTCCGGCTTGCGGATCGCGAGGTCGACCCCTACCAGGCACACCTCTGGCACGCGGGCGAGGTGCTGCACGTGGACTGGTTCGCACACGGCGTTCGCGCGTACCTCGCGCTGCGGGGCGGGGTCGATGCACGGACGGTGCTGGGGTCCAAGTCGACCGATGTGATGGCCGGTCTCGGCCCGGAACGATTGACTGCCGGCATGCCGATCGGCGTGTCGGGTGACGCCGTGCGGCCGATCCCGGCGACGCAGCTCGTGCCGTGGGGCGCACCGCAGGACGACGAGATCGAACTCGCGCTCGCAGGTGGGCCGCGGGCGGACTGGTTCGAGTCGTCCGCATCGCGGACGCTGTTCGAGAGCACGTGGATCGCGTCGAACGATTCCGACCGGGTCGGCATGCGTCTCGACGGCCCACAGCTCCCGCGAACCCGCACGCGAGAACTCCCCAGCGAGGGGATGGTCGTCGGCGCCCTTCAGGTGCCGCCGAGCGGCCGGCCCACGATCCTCCTCGCGGACGGCCCGGTCACCGGCGGCTATCCCGTCATCGCCGTGGTGTCGGATGCTTCCCTCGATCAGCTCGGGCAGGCACGGCCGGGAACCCGCATCCGGTTCCGTCACGCCCGTCCCACAGCCTGACCTCATCCTGACGCGTCACCAGTGCGCGAGGGCCCGCGTCGCGAGTTCGCGCTCCGCCTCGGGAAGGGCCAGGGCCACCGCTTCGGCCACCGTCAGCTGGGCGCCTTCGCGCTCGCCGGCGGCCACCGCGTCGGGATCGCGCTGACGGACCGCGTCCAGCGACAGCGCGTGAACGGTGAATGCCTCGACATCGAAGACGCCGATGCGGTGCCGGATCGCCGCCGCAGCGGCCGATAGGGCACCCGCACGACGGGCATGGCCGTGCGCGGCGGCGATCGCGCAGAGCCCTTCCAGCCCGTACGCGACCCCCTCTTCATGGTGCAACGTCACCGAGTCGAGCAGGGTTCGGCGGAAGACCGCCTCGGCTTCGGCGACCTGTCCGCCGACGAGCATCAGCCGCCCGATCTGGTTGCCGGCGACCGATCGCGTGAACAGGTCCCCGCCGGCTTCAGCGACCGCGCTGGCGCGTTCGAAGTGCGCCAGGGCGTCCTGCCTCGAACCGCGCAGCCACGCGACGCGACCGAGCGACACGCGCGTGATCGCCTCACCCCAGCCGTTGCCGACCTGGTGCAGTCGCTCGACGGCGTCGTTCAGCTCGCGCTCGCCCGTGTCGAGGTCGGGCGACGGGAGCTGGACGCGCGCGGTCGCGCGGGCCGCGAGGGCCATTGCGGCGGCATCCTCATCACCGCTCTCGGTGAACAGCCGCACGCACTCGGCGAGCCCGGCGACCACCTCGGGCGACGGGTGCTGCCACATCTCGCCCCACAGTGCGAAGAACCAGGCGATCGCCCGCGAGTGGGGCAGGATCGGCTGCTCCTTGTCGAGCAGCTCCAGCATCCAGACGCGCACACCGCCGAAGAGGCCCATGATCCACCAGTAGATGAGCAGACCCCACGCGAAATCGGCCGCATCGTCCAGCCGATCGGTGTACACGAGGTGACGAACCGCTGCTCGGAGGTTGGCCAACTCCAGTCCGAGCGCGGCTGCGGTCGAGGCCTGGCTGCTGCCGCGCAGCAGCCCCGCCTCGCGGCGCACCAGCGCCGTGTAGTAGTCGGCGTGCGCTGCGCGCATCCGGTCGGCGTCGCCGCGCTCTTTCAGCCGACCGAGAGCGTACTCGCGCACGATCGCCAGCAGTGACAGCACCGGGCGGCCGTCGACCTCGGCCTGCTTGACGAGGGAGGCATCGATCAGTGCCGTCACGGCGTCGATCGCGCGCCCGTCCCAAGGCCGTCCGACCCCGAGCGCTTCGACCGCATCCAGCGTGAACCTCTCGGCGAAGACGCCGAGGTCCTCCAGGAGCGCTCGGTCCTCGCCCGCGAGGAGGTCCACGCTCCAGTCAAGTGTCGCTCGCATGGTGCGGTGACGCTCCGGCAGGTCGCGCACCGCCGCTGTGAGCAGGGGAAGGCTGCGCTGCAGTCGCTCGGCGATCGCGCCGGGGGTCAGGATGCGCAGCTTCGCGGCGGCGAGTTCGATCGCCAGCGGCAGGCCCTCCAGACGCCGGCAGATATCCATGACGGCGCCCGCGTTGCCCTCGGTCAGCTGGAAGGAGGGTTTCGCGGCCTGCGCGCGGTCGACGAACAGTGCGACCGCGGCGGACTGGCGTGCGCGCTCCAATGTGCCGGGCGCACCCGGCTCCGGGATCGACAGGGCGCGCACGTCGTAGACCTGCTCGCCGCGGATGCGCAGCACGATGCGACTGGTGACCAGGAAGCTGGCGGTCGGGGCGACGGTGTACAAGCGCACCAGCACGGGGGCGGCATCCACGATCTGCTCGAAGTTGTCGAGCACCAGCAGCACGCGGCGCCCTTCGAGCGCACGGGAGATGCGTTCCTCGAGCGCCGCCTCGCCATTGTCGCGGATACCGAGCGCGTACGCGATGGTCGGCAGGAGCAGGTCGGGCTCGAGGGTGTTCTCCAGCCCGACGAAGTACGTGCCGTCGGCGAACGAGGCGGAGCTTGCGATCGCCACCTCGATCGCCAGCCGGCTCTTGCCGATGCCGCCGGGCCCGATGAGGCTGACGACGCGGTCGTGCCCGCGCGCCAGCAGGTCCGTCACTTCACCGATCTCGCGCTCGCGTCCGACCGTGGTCGTGTATGGTACGGGCACGCGGGCGATCAACGAGTTCGCGACCTCTCCCTGCTCGGTCCAGCGTTCGACGCGCGAGTCGTCGAACCGCTCGGCAAGCAGAATCGCGAGGTCGGCACCGACCTGGTTCTCGAGCTCGTCGGCATTCTCGAACGGGAGGTAGGCGGCGGTGTCATCGGCGCGGATCCGGTCGATGAGTTCGGTCAGCCGCGCCTCGCGCGAGGTGCTCTTCTTGATGTAGATCAGCTTGGGCATCGACCTCGGGGCGAGGTTGTACTCGTCCTCGAGCCCGGAGATCTGCTCGTCGGGAGCGATCCAGCCGTAGCTGTCGGCGTAGATGCCGACGAAGATGTCGCTCTGGGCGAGGTACGACCGGTAGAGATCGCGCGGCGGGTGGGGGCGCGCACCGAGTTCGAACATCACCGCCGCCAGCTGCATCCGCTCGATCGCCGCTCGGACGACGCGTCGCTCGTCGGCGAGCTCGCGCAGCGTGGAACTCACGAACACCCGCAGTCGCTGATCCGGCGTGCGGATCATCGATTGCGCGTCCAGCCCGGTCACCATGCGGCCACCGCATCGCGAAGCTGCGCATCCGCCTCCGGTCCGGGCAGCACAAGCCGGATGGCCTCGCCGAGCCCCATCTCACGGCCGGCGCGTTCACCCGCCGCAACGCCGTCGGGGTCCTCCATGCGCAGGGCCTCGAGCGGAGCCAGATGCACCGCGAATCCCTCGATGTCGAAGACGCCCGTGGTCTCGCGGATCGTGGCGGCGACGGCGGCGAGCGCGCCGGCCCGCCACGCCTCGCCGCGGGTTGCCGCGAGTGCGCACGCACCCTCGATCCCGTAGGTCGCGCCGTCGAGGAAGTGGAGTCGGATCGAGAGCGTCAGCGTGAGGAGGAACTCCTCTTCTGCGGCTTTCTGTTCCCCCAGCAGGAACCGCAGCCGCGCTCGGTTGTTCCCGGACACCACTCGCGTGAACGCGTCGTCGGCGGTGTCGGCGATCTCCACCGCGCGCTCGAAATGCGCCATCGCTGCGGCCATGTCGCCGCAGAGTACGCCCAGCTGCCCGAGCGCCACCTCCGCGAGCGCTTCGGCCCAGAAGTCGCCGATCGCGGCGAGGCGTGCAACGGCCTCGACGAGTCCTTCCTGCGCCACTGTGACGTCGACGTCGGGAAACTGCATCCGCGTCGACGCCTGTGCGGCCAGCGCCATGGCCGCGGCGTCCTCATCCTGACTCGCCGTGAACAGCCGCACGCACTCGCCGAGTGCCGCGACCACCTCGTCGCCCGCGCGCTGCCACACATTCGCCCAGAGAGGGAAGAAGGTTGCGACCGCTCGTGTGTGGTCGGTGATCGGCGATCCGGTCGCGAGCAGCTCCTGCATCCACAGACTCACGTCCGCGAAGTAGCCCGATATCCACCAGTACGGCAGCATCGTCCACGCGAAGTCCCCGGCGTCATCCAGACGCCCGGTGATCACCAGATGGCGAGCGGCTGCGCGCAGGTTGGGAAGATCGAGTCCCAGTTCCGCCGCGGACGCGATCTGTCCTGCCCCCCGCAGCCGCGGCGCGATGCGCTGCACGAGATCCAGGTAGTAGTCCGCGTGCGCCATCCTCAGCGCGTCCGCGTCGCCGCGGGACTCGAGTGCATCGAGGGCGTACTCTCGCACGGTCGCAAGGAGCGAGAAGACCGATCGTCCGCCCGCCTCGACCCGCTGCACGAGGGACGCGTCGATCAGGGCGGCGAGCGTCTCGATCGCGTCGGGGCCCCATGGGCGCGACGCGCCGACCGCCTCCACGGCTTCGAGCGTGAACCGCGCGCCGAAGACTCCGAGATCCTCCAGCATGCTGCGCTGCTCGGGCCTGAGGAGCCCGACGCTCCAGTCGATCGTCGCGCGCAGCGTCCGGTGGCGCTCGGGGAGGTCGCGCGCGGCGGATGACAGCAGCGGGAGGGTCCGCTGGAGGCGCTCGAGCACGTCGTGCGGCGATAGCAGCCGAACGCGAGCGGCGGCCAGTTCGATCGCGAGCGGCAGGCCGTCGAGGCGCCGACAGATCTCGATGACGTCGGCGGCGTTCTCGGCATTCAGGGCGAAGTCCGGCTGGGACGCGGTCGCGCGTTCGGCGAACAGGACGCAGGCCGCTGACGCGCGCGCGCGCGTGAGCGGCGGTCGTGCGTCGTCCGCGGCGAGATCGAGCGTCTCCACCTCGAACACGCGCTCGCCGCGGATACGCAGCACGACACGGCTCGTGACGAGGAAACAGGCGTTCGGCGCGATCGAATACAGGCGCACGAGGACGGGCGCCTCGTCGACGATCTGCTCGAAGTTGTCGAGCACGATGAGGACGCGGCGGTCGCCGATGGCCTGCCCGATGCGATCTTCGAGCGTGCCCGCACCGGTGTCGCGGACGCCGAGGACATACGCCACGGTGGGCAGCAGCAGGCCGGGCTCCAGGACGCCCTCGAGGGGCACGAAGTACACCCCATCCGGGAACACATCGGCGTTCGCGTGCGCGGCCTCGATCGCCAGGCGGCTCTTGCCGATCCCGCCCGGACCGATCAGGCTGATCACGCGGTGGTCGCCACCGGCCAGCAGCGCTCGGATCTCGGCCAGTTCGCCGTCGCGTCCGATCGTCGCGGTGTACGGCTCGGGCACCCGCGCCGTCATGGGGGTCGTGGCGTGTGCGCTCGCTCGTATCCGGGATTGATCGAATCGCTCGGCGAGCAGGGTGGCGAGGTCACCGGCGACCTGATCGGCGAGATCCTCCGCGGCGCGGAAGCGCAGGTACGCCGCGGTGTCATCCGACTGGATGCGGGCGATGAGCTCGCTCAAGCGTTCGTCGCGATGCTCGCTCGCCCTGATGTAGATCAGCTTGGGCATCGACCTCGGGGCGAGGTTGTACTCGTCCTCGAGCCCGGAGATCTGCTCGTCGGGAGCGATCCAGCCGTAGCTGTCGGCGTAGATGCCGACGAAGATGTCGCTCTGGGCGAGGTACGACCGGTAGAGATCGCGCGGCGGGTGGGGGCGCGCACCGAGTTCGAACATCACGGGCGCCAGTCGCATGCGTTCGATCGCGGTGCGCACGGCACGTCGCTCGTCGGCGAGCTCGCGCAGGGTCGAGCTCACGAAGACCCGGATCCGTTGGTCAGGCGTACGGATCGCGGGCCTCTGGGCCCCAGTCATGACGACATCATGGCGCGGATGCCGCGGCATCACCAGTGGCCGGGCCCTTCATCCGGTTGTCGCGCCGGGACCCCCCGGCAGCGGCCAGCGCGTATTCGGCCGCCTCCTGTGCGCCGTAATCCGCACCGCGGATCTCCGCTTCGCGGATCCGATCGGCTGCGCCCTGATCGCACAGCGCCTGGAGGTAACGCGTGTGGAAGACGAACGCCGGGGAGTCGAACACCGCGGCCCGCTTGCGGATCGCTCCCGCCGCTCCCGCCAGGACGCCCGCCCGCTCGGCCTCTCCGCGCAGGGCGGCGATCGCGCAGAGGCCTTCCAGCCCGTAGGCGATGCCCTCCTCGTGGCGCAGGATCACCGACCCGGCGATCGCCTCCGAGAACAGTCGCTCGGACTCGTCCACGCGACCGAGGAACAACCGCATCCGGGCCAGATGATGCGTCGCCACCGTCGCGGCGAACGTGTCACCGCTGGCAGTCGCGGCCGCCACCCCTCGTTCGAACTCGACTGCCGCCGCGTCCAGGTTGCCCAGCAGGGCGTCGATGCGCCCCAGCGCGACGAGGGCCAAGGTCTCGCCCCAGCCGGCTCCCAGTTCGCGGAACCGTTCCGCTCCCTGCCGCAGCCATCCGGTCGCCTGCGGCAGATCGGGATCGGCGGTGTTGATCTCCGCAAGACCGGCTGTCGCGGCCGCCATCGTCGCTCCCAGGTCGTCGCCCTCTCGGGCGAAGCCGTCCGCGGCATCGCGAAGCGACCTGGTCAGCTCGTGCGAGGGCTTCAGCCACATGTCGCGCCACGCGACGTAGAAGGCGGCGATCGCCCCGGTGCGCGGCGACACCGTCGATGCCCTGGACGCCAGCAGCTCCTCCATCCAGACCGCGACTTCGGTCAGGTAGCCGCCCACCCACCAGTACAGGTAGAGCCGCCAGGCCATGTCGGCCGCGCTCTCGACGTCGCCGATCGAGGCGAGATGACGGACGGCAGCGCGCAGGTTCCCCCGCTCGAGATTGAGTCGCGCCACGGACTCGACCTGCTGGCCGAAGCCCAGCCCCCTGCCTTCTCGCTGGGCGAGTTCGACGTAGACATCGGCATGGGCGCGCCGGGCGTCGGGCTCCTGACCGGAGGTGCACAGCTGTTCGAGGGCGAACTCGCGCACGGTCGCGAGCAGCGAGAAGGAGGACTCTCCGTCGAGGTCGTTCTGGCCGACCAGCGACGAATCGACGAGGACCTCCAATGCGCCGAAAGCGTCGAACGCCCACGCGCGTTTCGCCGCGAACGCTTCGACGGAATCCAGCGTGAACCCCGGCGAGAACACCCCGAGCTCGTGCAGCACGATCCGTTCGTCGGACGCCAACAGCCCGGTCGACCATTCGATCGTCGTTCGCAGGGTGCGCTGCCGCTCGGGCAGGTCGCGAGAGGAGTCCACCAGCATCGGCAGCTGGTTGTCCAAGCGCTGCAGGACGCTGGTGGGGCTCAGCACGCGCATGCGAGCGGCCGCGAGCTCGATCGCGAGGGGGAGTCCCTGCAGGGCCTTGCAGATGCCGACGACCGCCGCTGCATTGGCGTCGGTGAGCTCGAAGTCGGGCTTGACCGCGCGTGCTCTGTCGACGAACAGCTCAACGGCCGCGGATGCGCGGGCGCGCGCGACTGAATCCGGCGAGGCCGGATCGTGCGTGGCGAGCGCAGGCACCTCGAACACCTGCTCGCCACGGATGCGCAGCAGTACCCGGCTCGTGACCAGGAACGCAGTGTCTGGCGCGATGGTGTACAGCCTCACCAGAACCGGCGCCGCGGCGATCAGCTGCTCGAAGTTGTCGAGCACCAGCAGCAACCGGCGTCCGGCGAGTGCGATCGCCAGGCGTTCCTCGAGCGGCAGGTCGCCGGCATCCCGCACACCCAGCGCGTATCCGATCGAGGGCAGGACCAGATCCGCTTCGAGCACGTTCTCCAACGGCACGAAGACCGTGCCGTCCGGGAACAGGTCGTCCGCGGCGCCGGCGACGGCGATCGCCAGCCGGCTCTTGCCGATGCCACCGGGGCCCAGCAGGGTGACGAGGCGTCGATCGCGGTTGGACAGCAGATCGAGGATCGCTGCGACGTCCTCGTCGCGTCCGATCAGTCGCGAGTACGGCGAAGGGATGCGCGAGGCCAGGGGTTCGACTGTGGTCGGGGATCCGCCGACGCGTGAGGCGTCGAAGCGGTCGGCCAGCAGCGTGGCGAGGTCGGCCTCGACGAGCTCGGCCAGTTCGTCCGGCGATCCGTACGTCTTGTACGACGTGGTGTCATCCGCCTGGATCCGGCCGACGAGCTCCTCGAGGCGGTCATCGCGATCCGCGGGGGATCGCAGGTAGATCAGCCTGGGCATGGCGTGCGGGGCGAGCCGGTATTCGTCCTCGAGTCCGGAGATCTCCTCGCCGGGGGCGATCCAGCCGTACCGCTCACCGTAGATGCCGACGAAGACGTCGCTCTGCGCGAGGTAGGCGCGATAGAGATCGCGAGGTGGATGCGGGCGCGCACCCAACTCGAACATCACCGGCGCCAGATGCAGTCTCTCGATCGCCGCGCGGACCGCGCGTCGCTCATCCTCGAGCTCCCGCAGCGTCGACGAGACGAAGATCCGCAACCGCTGATCGGGTGTTCGGATCGGCGGCGCGTGGCCGCCCGCGGCATCCCCCATGCGCATCATTGTGGGCATTCCGGCGATCGCCGTCCAGTATCCGCGCGGTTTATACCGCACGTTCGGAAAGTTTTCAAGGACCGACTGGACACGGCGCGTCATCCGGCGTATAGTTGTTCCTTGCGCTCTTGGATTCCCCCTGCCCTCATATGGTGGTCGGCTGTGCCTGCGTGCCCCCGCTTCTCGAAGTCATCTTTGACCAGCGGAGTGTGGCGCCCAGGTTTCGGGGACGAATGAGCACTCCACCCTGACGACAAGGAAACGAGCCCTGCCCCGGGCTCACGGAGGTTATCCCCTTGGCTGCTGCGCGCAACGCATCCACCACCACCAACAAGAACGGCCGCGGAGCTTCCCGCCTCTCGTTCGCCAAGATCTCCGACACGCTGACGGTCCCCGACCTTCTCGCGTTGCAGACCGAGTCCTTCGATTGGCTCGTCGGCAACGATGCGTGGAAGGCGCGCGTCGCCGAGGCGCAGGCCGAAGGCCGCACCGACGTGCCCGAGATCAGTGGTCTCGAGGAGATCTTCGAGGAGATCTCGCCGATCGAGGACCTGAGCGAGACGATGCAGCTCTCGTTCACGAACCCGTATCTCGAGCCGGAGAAGTACTCGATCGACGAGTGCAAGGAGCGCGGCAAGACCTACGCCGCCCCGCTGTACGTCGAAGCCGAGTTCATGAACCACCAGACCGGTGAGATCAAGACCCAGACGGTCTTCATGGGCGACTTCCCGCTCCAGACCGGCAAGGGCACGTTCATCATCAACGGCACCGAGCGTGTCGTCGTCTCGCAGCTGGTGCGCTCGCCGGGTGTCTACTTCGACAAGACGCCCGACAAGACCTCCGACAAGGACATCGTCTCGGCCCGGGTCATCCCCAGCCGCGGTGCCTGGCTCGAGTTCGAGATCGACAAGCGCGACCAGGTCGGTGTGCGCATCGACCGCAAGCGCAAGCAGTCGGTCACCGTGTTCCTGAAGGCCCTGGGCCTGACCAGCGAGCAGATCCTCGAGGAGTTCGCCGGCTTCGACTCGATCGAGGAGACGCTGTCCAAGGACACGATCCTCACGAAGGAAGACGCGCTCCGCGACATCTACCGCAAGCTGCGTCCGGGCGAGCAGGTCGCCGCCGAGGCCGCCCGTGCGCTGCTGGACAACTTCTACTTCAACCCGAAGCGCTACGACCTGGCCAAGGTGGGTCGCTACAAGATCAACCAGAAGCTCGGTCTCGCGGGTCCGCTCAGCGATTCGGTGCTGACCGTCGAGGACATCGTCGCGACGATCAAGTACCTCGTGCGTCTGCACAACCCGCAGGGCCCCGGCGTGCGCGAGCTGTCCAAGGACATCTACGCGTTCGACGGCCAGCGCAGCGGCAAGCCCGCCGAGATCCGTCTCGACATCGACGACATCGACAACTTCGGCAACCGCCGTATCCGCGCCGTCGGCGAGCTCATCCAGAACCAGGTCCGCACCGGTCTCTCGCGCATGGAGCGCGTCGTCCGCGAGCGCATGACCACGCAGGACATCGAGGCGATCACGCCGCAGACCCTGATCAACGTGCGCCCCGTCGTCGCCGCGATCAAGGAGTTCTTCGGCACGTCGCAGCTGTCGCAGTTCATGGACCAGAACAACCCGCTCGCGGGTCTGACCCACAAGCGACGCCTGTCCGCGCTCGGCCCCGGCGGTCTGTCGCGTGAGCGCGCCGGCGTCGAGGTCCGTGACGTCCACCCGTCGCACTACGGCCGCATGTGCCCGATCGAGACCCCGGAGGGCCCGAACATCGGCCTGATCGGCTCGCTCGCATCGTTCGCGCGGATCAATTCGTTCGGCTTCATCGAGACCCCGTACCGCAAGGTCATCGACGGCAAGGTCTCCGAGCAGATCGACTACCTGACGGCGTCCGAGGAGAGCGACTACATCGTCGCCCAGGCCGGGGTCGAGCTGAAGGCCGACGGCAGCTTCGCGCAGGACCGCGTACTCGCACGTCGCGGCCAGGGCGGCGAGGTCGACCTGTTCCACGCCGAGGAGATCGGCTACATGGATGTCTCGCCGCGCCAGATGGTGTCGGTCGCGACGTCGCTGATCCCGTTCCTCGAGCACGACGACGCGAACCGCGCCCTCATGGGTGCGAACATGCAGCGTCAGGCAGTTCCGCTGCTGCGCTCGGAGTCGCCCGTGGTCGGAACCGGCATGGAGGGCTTCGCGGCCATCGACGCCGGTGACGTGGTCACCGCCGAGAAGGCCGGTGTCGTCACCGAGGTCTCGGCCGACGTCGTCACCGTGCAGCTGGACGAGGGCGGCACCCAGCAGTACTTCCTCCGCAAGTTCGACCGCTCCAACCAGGGCACGAGCTACAACCAGCGTGTTGTGGTCTCGGCCGGCGAGCGCGTCGAGGCGGGCGAGGTCATCGCCGATGGACCGGCCACGGAGAACGGCGAGCTCGCGCTCGGCAAGAACCTCCTCGTGGCGTTCATGACGTGGGAGGGTCACAACTTCGAAGACGCGATCATCCTCAGCCAGGACCTGGTGAAGGACGACACGCTCTCCTCGATCCACATCGAGGAGTACGAGGTCGACGCCCGCGACACGAAGCTCGGCAAGGAGGAGATCACCCGTGACCTCCCCAACGTCAGCCCCGACCTGCTGAAGGACCTCGACGAGCGCGGCATCATCCGCATCGGCGCCGAGGTGCGTCCCGGCGACATCCTCGTCGGCAAGGTCACGCCCAAGGGCGAGACCGAGCTGTCGGCCGAGGAGCGTCTACTGCGCGCGATCTTCAACGAGAAGAGCCGCGAGGTCCGCGACACGTCGCTGAAGGTGCCCCACGGTGAGCAGGGCACGATCATCGCGGTCAAGGAGTTCAACGCCGAAGACGGGGACGACGAGCTCGGCTCCGGCGTCAACCGACGCGTCGTGGTCTACATCGCCCAGAAGCGCAAGATCACCGAAGGCGACAAGCTCGCCGGCCGCCACGGCAACAAGGGTGTCATCGCCAAGATCCTGCCCGTCGAGGACATGCCCTTCCTCGCGGACGGCACGCCGGTCCAGGTCATCCTGAACCCGCTCGGCATCCCGGGTCGAATGAACTTCGGCCAGGTGCTCGAACTCCACCTCGGCTGGATCGCCCAGCAGGGCTGGAAGGTCGAGGGCAAGCCGACGTGGGCCAAGAGCCTGCCGGAGGAGGCCTTCTCGGCCGAGCCCGGCACCAAGGTCGCCACCCCGGTGTTCGACGGCGCCTTCGAGGAGGAGATCGCGGGTCTGCTGGATTCGACCACGCTCACCCGCGACGGCGAGCGGCTGATCGACTCCACCGGAAAGGCCCTGCTGTTCGACGGCCGGTCCGGCGACCCGTTCCCGGCGCCCGTCTCGGTCGGCTACATGTACATCCTGAAGCTGCACCACCTCGTGGACGACAAGATCCACGCACGCTCCACGGGTCCGTACTCGATGATCACGCAGCAGCCGCTGGGTGGGAAGGCGCAGTTCGGTGGACAGCGCTTCGGTGAGATGGAGGTGTGGGCCCTCGAGGCCTACGGTGCCGCCTACGCACTGCAGGAGCTCCTCACGATCAAGTCCGACGACATCCTCGGCCGCGTGAAGGTCTACGAGGCGATCGTCAAGGGCGAGAACATCCAGGAGCCGGGCATCCCCGAGTCCTTCAAGGTGCTCATGAAGGAGATGCAGTCGCTGTGCCTGAACGTCGAGGTCCTCTCGGCCGACGGCACCCCGGTCAACCTCCGCGACACCGACGATGACGCCTTCCGCGCAGCGGAGGAGCTCGGCATCAACATCTCCAGCCGCTTCGAATCCTCGTCGATCGACGAGATCTAAGCCGCCGGTCCGATACAGAATTCCGATACAGGAGAACTGAGAACTAGTGCTCGAATCAACAACTTTCGATCAGCTTCGCATCGGCCTGGCTACCGCTGACGACATCCGTCGTTGGTCGTACGGCGAGGTCAAGAAGCCTGAGACCATCAACTACCGCACGCTCAAGCCCGAGAAGGACGGTCTCTTCGGAGAGCAGATCTTCGGACCGAGCCGTGACTGGGAGTGCGCATGCGGCAAGTACAAGCGCGTCCGCTTCAAGGGCATCGTCTGCGAGCGCTGCGGCGTGGAGGTCACCAAGTCCTCCGTGCGCCGCGAGCGCATGGGCCACATCGAGCTCGCCGCGCCCGTCACGCACATCTGGTACTTCAAGGGCGTCCCCTCGCGCTTGGGCTATCTGCTGGACATGGCACCCAAGGACCTCGAGAAGGTCATCTACTTCGCCGCCTACATGGTGATCTCCGTCGACGAGGAGGCGCGTCACCGCGACCTCCCCACGCAGGAGAACAACATCCGTCTCGAGCTGAAGACGCTCGGCGACCGCCGCGACTCGCGCATCGCCACCCGTCTCCAGAAGCTCGAGGAGGAACTGGCCGCTCTGGAGGAAGAGGGCGCCAAGGCCGACCAGAAGAAGAAGGTCAAGGACGCTGCCGAGAAGGAGATGGGCAGCATCCGCAAGAACTTCGACGACCAGATCACGCGCCTGGAGCGCGTCTGGGAGGAGTTCCGCACGCTCGAGGTCGGCGCCCTGAAGGGCGAGGACGAGATCTTCCACGAGCTGCAGGACCGCTTCGGTCAGTACTTCGAGGCCCACATGGGCGCCGAGTCGATCAAGCGTCGCCTGGAGGCGTTCGACCTGGCCGAGGAGTCCGACTCCCTGCGCCTGCAGATCTCCGAGGGCAAGGGACAGCGCAAGATCCGCGCGATCAAGCGCCTGAAGGTCGTCAACTCGTTCCTGATGACGGGCATGAGCCCGGCATCCATGGTCCTGGACGTCGTCCCGGTGATCCCGCCGGAGCTTCGCCCGATGGTGCAGCTGGACGGTGGCCGCTTCGCGACCTCCGACCTGAACGACCTGTACCGCCGCGTGATCAACCGCAACAACCGTCTCCGTCGCCTGATCGACCTCGGTGCACCCGAGATCATCGTCAACAACGAGAAGCGGATGCTGCAGGAGGCCGTCGACGCGCTGTTCGACAACGGCCGCCGCGGTCGCCCCGTGACCGGTACCGGCAACCGGGCGCTGAAGTCCCTGAGCGACATGCTCAAGGGAAAGCAGGGTCGGTTCCGCCAGAACCTGCTCGGCAAGCGCGTGGACTACTCGGGTCGTTCGGTCATCATCGTCGGACCCCAGCTGAAGCTGCACCAGTGCGGCCTGCCCAAGCAGATGGCGCTGGAACTGTTCAAGCCGTTCGTGATCAAGCGCCTGATCGACCTCGGTCACTCGCAGAACATCAAGGCCGCCAAGCGCGCCGTCGAGCGCACGCGTCCCGAGGTCTGGGACGTGCTCGAGGAGATCATCCGCGAGCGGCCCGTGCTGCTCAACCGCGCGCCGACGCTGCACCGACTGGGCATCCAGGCGTTCGAGCCTCAGCTCGTGGAGGGCAAGGCGATCCAGCTGCACCCGCTCGTGTGCGCCGCGTTCAACGCGGACTTCGACGGTGACCAGATGGCCGTCCACCTGCCGCTGTCGGTCGAGGCCCAGGCCGAGGCACGCATCCTGATGCTCGCCTCGAACAACATCCTGAAGCCGTCCGACGGCCGCCCGGTCACCCTGCCCTCGCAGGACATGATCATCGGCCTGCACCACCTGACCACGGTCAAGGTCGGCGCAGCCGGCGAGGGTCGTGTATTCGGCTCGGTCGGCGAGGCGATCCTGGCCAAGGACGAGGGAACCCTCGACCTGCAGGCCAAGGTCCGCATCCGCATCCCCGGTCTGACCTTCCTCGAGTCCGAGGGCGAGACCCCCGAGAGCATTGCGACGTACGAGCGCAACGGTCTCGTGGAGACCTCGCTGGGTCAGGCGATCTTCAACGACACCCTGCCCAAGGGCTACCCGTTCGTGCGCGAGCAGGCCGACAAGGGCAAGCTGTCGCAGATCGTCAACAAGCTGGCCGAGGAGTATCCGAAGGTGGAGGTCGCGGCATCGCTGGACCGCATCAAGGACGCCGGCTTCTACTGGGCCACCCGTTCGGGTGTCACCGTGGCGCTGAGCGACATCCTCACCCCGCCGGACAAGCCGCAGATCGTGGCACGCCACGAGAAGCGCGCCGCCAAGGCGCAGGACCAGTTCGAGAAGGGTCTGACCACGGACTCGGAGCGCCGTCAGGAGCTCATCAAGATCTGGACCGAGGCGACCGACGAGGTCCAGAAGGCCATGCGCGACAACTTCCCCGAGGACAACACCATCAACCGCATGGTGTCGTCGGGTGCTCGTGGTAACTGGCTGCAGATCCGGAACATCGCCGGTATGCGAGGCCTGGTGAACAACCCCAAGGGTGAGATCATCCCGCGTCCGATCATCTCCTCGTACCGTGAGGGTCTGTCGGTGGCGGAGTACTTCATCGCGACGCACGGTGCGCGCAAGGGTCTGGCCGACACGGCCCTGCGTACAGCCGACTCGGGCTACCTCACGCGTCGTCTCGTGGACGTCTCGCAGGATGTCATCATCCGTGAGGACGACTGCGGTACGACCAAGGGTCTCGAGCTGCCGATCGCGGCTGCCGGTGCCGACGGTGTCCTCGTCAAGGACGCGAACGTGGAGAACTCCGTGTTCTCGCGCACCCTCGCCTCCGACGCGGTGGATGCCGCGGGCAACGTGCTGGCCTCGGCCGGCGACGACGTGGGCGACGTGCTGCTGAACACGCTGATCGAGGCGGGTGTGGAGACCATCAAGGTGCGCTCCGTGCTCACCTGCGACTCGGCCGTCGGTGTCTGCGCGCAGTGCTACGGCCGCTCGCTCGCGACCGGAAAGCTCGTCGACATCGGAGAGGCCGTCGGCATCATCGCGGCCCAGTCGATCGGTGAGCCCGGAACGCAGCTCACGATGCGCACCTTCCACACGGGTGGTTCGGCCTCGGCCGATGACATCACCCAGGGTCTGCCGCGTGTGCAGGAGCTCTTCGAGGCGCGTACCCCCAAGGGTGCGTCGCCGATCGCCGAGTCCGACGGTCGCATCACGATCGAAGAGACCGATCGCGCCAAGAAGGTCATCCTGACGCCCGACAACGGCGATGAGCCGCATGTCTACCCGGTGCTGCGCCGCGCGACGCTCCTGGTCGAGGACGGCCAGCACGTCACGGTCGGTCAGCCGATCCTGGTGGGAACGCTGGACCCCAAGGAGGTCATGCGCGTCATGGGTGCCCGCGAGGTGCAGCGCTACCTCGTCAACGGCGTCCAGGGCGTCTACCGCTCGCAGGGTGTGCCGATCCACGACAAGCACATCGAGGTCATCGTGCGCCAGATGCTGCGGAAGATCACCGTGGTGGACCACGGCGAGACGACGCTGCTGCCCGGTGAGCTGGTGGACTTCAAGAAGTACCAGAACATGAACCGCGAGGTCGTGGCAGAGGGCAAGCGCCCCGCGTCGGGTCGTCCGGAGCTCATGGGTATCACGAAGGCGTCGCTCGCGACCGAATCGTGGCTGTCGGCCGCTTCCTTCCAGGAGACGACCCGGGTCCTGACCCAGGCCGCGATGGAGGGCAAGAGCGACCCGTTGCTGGGCCTCAAGGAGAACGTCATCATCGGAAAGCTCATCCCGGCCGGAACCGGACTTGCGAAGTATCGCAACGTCGCGGTCGAGGCCACGGAGGAGGCCAAGAGCGAGCGGTACCCCAACCGCATCTTCGCCTCGGACGGCGCCTACACCGACGCCGACCTGAGCTACGTCGACTTCGACAGCTTCTCGACGGATGACTTCACCCCCGGTACGTACAACTGACGTATCGAGATCTGAAGGACTGAAAGGCCCCGGTTCGCCGGGGCCTTTCGGCGTTCGCTGGCGCGCGGCGTGCCTTGGCCTCGAGCCTCCGCGGGCCCGCCTAGCGTGGAACGCGGGGAAGGGAGGTGGAGTCGTGGCGCGCACGGGCGGACGCAATTCATGGATCGCGTGGCCGGTCGGCATCATCTGCGCCTCCGTCGTGGTCGCCCTCGCCTACCTCTCCCAGCCGATGATCCCGGTGACGGCGACCTGGGTGGGTCAGATGTTCTACTCCGCGACCCATCTGCCGCCGCCCGCCGAGACGGGGCAGAGCGTGACGGCGGGCCTGGCGGTCTCGCCCGAGCTGGACTGCCGCCGGATGTACCCGGATGACCTGTGGGCCGAGCTCACCTGGACACCGGACGTGCTGCTCTCGCAGAACACGGCGGCGCCGGCGACCTCCGTCACCGCCTTGACCGACGCGCTGGCACCGACGGTGCTGCGCACGTGCTCGTGGCGGGCCGAGGGCGGTATCACGATCAGCTCCACGCTGGCACGGGTG
Organism: Microbacterium pygmaeum; assembly: GCF_900100885.1. Taxonomy (NCBI): domain Bacteria; kingdom Bacillati; phylum Actinomycetota; class Actinomycetes; order Micrococcales; family Microbacteriaceae; genus Microbacterium; species Microbacterium pygmaeum. Next base: position 74,655 of record NZ_LT629692.1, on the reverse strand, counting down.
GGGGCGGAAGGGCCGGCCGTCGCGGATGCCGCGCTGCGCGGCCAGGGCTTCTCCTGCTCCGACGACGCCGCGGGCCTGACCTGCACGCGGACGGAGGGGGACGTGACCGAGGAGCAGGTCCTTCGTGACGGACTGTGGCTGTCGAGTGTGGAGCACTCGTGGCATCCGCGTGCCTACGGCGACCGCCTCGCCACGCACGTCTTCGGCTGAGTGCCGGAGATTCCCTGCGGCACGCCACGCCGCACTGCGGCACGCCTCCGGGGAGCGGCGGTTCCTGCACGTTACTCTCGCTGTGCAGGGATGGGCCTTGCGTGAGGAGTGCATCCGATGAGTGACTCGAAGTCGTCCTACGGCGAGCCGGTCGAGGAGCCCACGGCGGAGGGCGACGTGGTCGGCAGCGCCCACGAGGGCATCGCAGAGGCTGAGGCTGCGCGCCGCGATGCGGTCTCCCCTGCCGAGGCGGATGCTGCTGCCTCCCAGCCCGCGTACGCCGGGCCGGTCACGCCGACCGCCGAAGAGCCCGTCTACACCGACGCATCCTCCGGGGACCTCTCCTACATCGACACGACGCCCGAGACGGATGCGACCGCGGCGACCACCGCGTACGCCCCCGTCGAGCACGAGACCGTCGTCGCGCCGGTCGTGACCGCGAGCGAGCCCGCACGTGACACCGACTACAGCACGGACTACGCCACGGTCCCCGTCGTCGCAGGCACGGCTGCGGCGGGCACCGCGGCAGCCGGCGCGTACGCACCGCAGCCGATCTTCGTGCAGGCTCCCGAGGCGCCCAACCCGCGCGGCAACCGCGGTGCCGCCGGTGCCATCGGACTCCTCGCCGCGATCTCCTTCGCGGTCCTCTACCTCGCTGCATGGCTGGGCTTCGGGTTGCTCAGCGGCGCTGTGGCGGCCGATGATCTGGGCACCGCCGCCCTGTCCGCCCTCACGACCTGGTCGCTGTGGGTCCCGGTCGTGGTGTTCTTCATCGCCTTCTGGCTGCTCGGCGCGATCATCAACCGCGGTCGTTGGGCCGCATGGGTCATCTTCGGTCTTCTCGTCGGTGTCGCCAGCTACGCCGGTCACATCCTGGGTGCACTGTTCCAGGCGCCGTTCTGGATGCTCACGGCGAGCGAGGGATCCGCGCTGGTCGAGCGCGAGCTGCTGGCACCGCTGGCGATCGCAGCCTTCGTGATCGGTCGCGAGCTGACCATCTGGTTCGGTGCGTGGGTCGCGAAGCGGGGCGCGCGGGTCACCGAACTGAACATCGAAGCCCAGCGCGAGTACGAGCGCACGCTCGAGGCGGGTCCGCAGCTCACGCGCGTGTGATGACCGACGAGCGGGGTGCGGCGGGCGGCTCGGTCCGGCCCGCCCTTGCCCTGGTCTTCGCGACGGTCGCGTTCGTCGCGCTCCTGATCTTCGGACTCGGGATGCTGAGCCTCGTCCTGAACGCGGACGTGGTCGCAGCCCCGGGGCTCGGCCAGATCCCCGGGGTGATCGCCGTGATCGTCGCAATGGGCGCCTTCGCGGGAGCGCTGTGGGCCGGCATCCGGTCGCCGCATCCCTCCTTCTGGACCGCGCTGTGGACGGCGCTGGCCGCTGCGGCCGGCTACATCGTCGGCCTCTGGCTCGGGGCGGTCTTCACCGGCGCCGATGTGGGTGTCGCGACGGCGGCCGCCGGCCGGATCGCGACATCATGGTTCGGCGCAGTGGTGGGCGTCTCGGGCGCGATCGCCGGCTGGGGCGGTGTCGCCCTCGTCCGGACGCGATCGCAGCGCCCGAGGTGGCCGTGGGAAGACGAGTTCGACGAGTGAGGGGTGCGGCGGGCACACACCCCGTCGGCGCGCTGAACCGCGGAAGAACGCCGCTTCTCGGGCGTGTCGGGCTAGCGTGTAACCCGTGGAGCGCTCGCTCGAGACGCAGGTCAGCCAGGCGGTGGACGCCTGGCTGCGCTGGCTGCCCAGATGGGAGCCGGCCACGCACCGCGGGCGGGTGGCACCGTGTCGGCGCTGCTTCGGTTCGCCGGTGCTCTCCGCGGCCGGCCTGGGCGCCGATGTGCCGCACGGAGTGCAGCACGGGCTCTCCACCCGCATCAAGTCGATCGTGGACCATTCGGTCGCCGAGTACACCGCGGTGAACCTGCCGATGCTGCAGGCCGAGCTGGATCAGCAGGCGGCCCGCAACCGGGCGCGCAGCTATCGTCCGGCCGAGGGCCTGGAGCCGGAGTTCGAGGGGCTCCCCCTGGATCCGGAGCCGCTGCCGGGGGCGCCGTTCCTGTTCACGATCTCCGGGATGGCCGAGGAGGCCGATGCCGGCGTGCCCGATCTGCCCCCGCTCAGCGACGAGGCGAAGGCGGCGCTACGCCAGGAGGTCGGCCTTGCCGACGACTACGCGAACATGGTGGGGCGCGAAGTGTGCACGATCCTCCTGCACCACCGGCTGCGCATCCAGGCCGCGATCACGCAGTACGTCGAGCCGCAGATCGAGGCGATGCTCGAAGAGCTGACGCGTTCGCTGGACGCGCCGTTCGACCCGAATGAGCCGCCGCCACTCTGAGTCGCACCGCACATCGGCCTTCCCCGCGGGTTTTGTTAGCATGAGCGGGTTTACGCAGGGCTCGCAGCATCGCGGGCGACTTCACGCCAGGGGAGGGTTCGGTGGCCACACGCCTGCCGTCCGCGCCCCCCATCCTCCCCGGCCTCGTCTACATCCGCCCCCTCGGCTCCGGCGGCTTCGCGGACGTGTTCCTCTACGAGCAGGACATGCCCAGGCGGGATGTGGCCGTGAAGGTCCTTCCCAGCGACGTGCGCGATCCCGACCTGCGCCGCATGTTCAACGCCGAGGCCGACGTCCTGGCCCACCTCTCGGCGCATCCGTCGATCGTGACCGTCTACCAGGCGGGGATCTCCGCCGACGGTCGCCCCTACATCGTGATGGAGTTCTGTCCCGGCTCGCTCGCCCAGCGCTATCGCATCGAGCGTGTGCCGGTCGGAGAGGTCCTGACGGTCGGGGTGAAGATGGCCAGCGCCCTCGAGTCCGCACACCGGGCGGGGCTGGTCCATCGCGATGTGAAGCCGAGCAACATCCTGGTGACGACCTTCGGCGCTCCGGTCCTGGCCGACTTCGGCATCTCGTCATCGCTCGCGAGGGCGACCGCCGACGAAGTGCTCGCGATGTCGATCCCGTGGAGCGCCCCCGAAGTCGTTGACGAATCGACCTCGGGCACCATCGAGAGCGAGGTGTGGAGTCTGGGCGCGACGGTCTACTCGCTGCTGGCCGGTCACAGTCCGTTCGAGCGCCGTGAGCGCGGACAGAACAGCAAGGAGCAGCTGCGGCGTCGAATCGCCCGCGCGACCTACACCGCGATCCCACGCGCCGATGTGCCGCCATCTCTGCAAGACGTCCTGGCCCGCTCCATGAACCGCGATCCGCGCCGGCGTTACCCTTCGGCACGGGAGTTCGCCGACGCGCTCCGGGCCGTGCAGACCGAGCTCGGACTCGCGCCCACGCCGCTGGAGATCGCCGCGGGCGGATGGATGCCGAGCGCCGTCGACTTCGGCGACGCGCAGTTGCGTGGGCCTGCGCGCAGCCGGATCGAGCGCGAGGAGACCCGCAAGACGCGTTCCGGCACCGGCGTCGCCGCCCTCGCCCGCGATGAGGACACCGACCTGTCGGCGGCGGAGCGCTCCCGCGCCCGAGTGCCGGTGTGGGTGTATGCCGCGATCGCGGCGGCTGTCGCCGGAATCGGCGTGCTCAGCACGGTGCTGCTGACGGGCGGGCGATGATGCGCCGCAGGACGACCGCCGGGATCGTCGCCGCCGCGGCCGCCGTCGCGCTGGTGGCAGGAGTGAGCCTCGCGTGGCCGGGACTCGACGCGCAGGAGACGGCGAAGGTCGACCCGTCGGTGTGGGCCCTGCAGACCGCAGAGGGAAGCCGCTACGCCCGCGTGAACACCGCGATCGGCGAGCTGGACACGGTGCGCGACATCAGCAGCCCGAGCACCGTCGCGCAGAGCGCCGACGCGGCGTACCTGTTCTCCGACAGCTACGCGAAACTCACCCGGATCGACGCGGCCCTGCCGGCGAACCTCGACGAGGAGGAGCTGGAGGCCTCGCCACCGACGCCGGCCGGCACCATCGAGGTGGTCACGGCGGATGACTTCGTCGCCTACCGCACCGACAGCGGAGCGGTCTACACCGGGCGGCTCTCCACCGGCGAGACGACCCAGCTCGAGCCGTACTCCTCCGACGACGAGGACGGGCCGCAGTACAGCGCCGAGGCCATCGCGATCGACGCGCGCGGCATGCTCTTCAGTTACTCCCGCGCCGACGGCGCGGTGCTGCGCTACGACGTGCCGGCATCCGAGGTGCGCGAGCGGAACGAGCTCGACGCAGGCGGCCTGTCGGCGCCCGCACTCACCGCCGCGGGGGATACGTGGGTGCTGGTGGACGCAGACGACGGCGACGTGTGGATCAAGGGGACGGATGCCGTGCAGTCCGCACCCACGACGGGCGCGGTCACCCTCGGCGAACCGGATCCCGACGGCGCTGCCGTCTACCTCGCCGACGAGACCGGCCTGGTCCGCGTCGGCACCGACGGTTCGGGCATCTCGGCAGTTCTCGAGGACTCGGCAGTGCGCGGCACACCGGCTCGTCCGATCGTGCACGACGGCGTGGTGTACGCCGCGTGGCTTCCGCAGGGCGCGGGCACGGGCTCGCTGTGGCGGTCCGACGGCGCCGAGGTGTCGCTCGACTACGGCGGGCTCGAGCTGCCCGATCAGCGGCGGCCCGTCTTCGTCGCCTCCGACGATGCGGTCATCCTCAACGAGACCCGCAGCGGCTGGGTGTGGACCGTCCCCGACGGCACTCTGGTCGCTTCCAGCCAGGACTGGTCGCTGGATGAGCGCACGGACCCGGACGCTGAGCCCAGCAGCGAGCAGTTGACCGTCGTGCTCGACCCGCGGCCGCCGGTCGCCGAACCCGACTCCTTCGGCGTGCGGGCGGCGAGCCTGGTCACCCTGCCCGTGCTGATCAACGACCACGACCCGAACGAGGACGTCCTGAGCATCGATGCCGCCTCGGTGACGCCGATCGATCCGGCCTTCGGTGTCGTCTCGATCACCGACGACGCGCAGCGTCTCACAGTGCGCGTCGCGCCGGGGGCGAGCGGGGCGGCCACCTTCGCCTACGCCGTCACAGACGGCACTGCGGACGGCGGGCTGGTCTCGACCCCCGCTACGGTCACCCTGACCGTCGCCGGCGCTGAGGCGGAGAGCGCGCCGCAATGGTGCGGGGTCGCCGACTGCCTCGTGCCGTGGCCGCAGCCCGAGGTCGCCCGCGGCGGGACGGTCACCGTGCCGGTGCTGCCGGGGTGGGTCGACCCCGAGGGCGACCCGGTGCTGCTGCTCTCGGTGCAGAACCCGTCCGGCATCGGCAGCGTCGCCGCCACCCCGTCGGGCGATGTCATCTACCAGCACAGCGACGGCGGCGGCGGCACGGGCGAGGAGGTGGTGGAGCTGACTGTGACGGTCTCGGACACCGCCGGCCAGATCAGCACCCGGCCGCTCACCGTCACCGTCTCGGACGAACCCGCCCTGACGGTGCAGTCCTTCGCCGTCGTGGACACGATCGATGCGGGGCTGACCGTGGATGTCACCCCCCATGTGACGGGCACCGCCGGCACGATCTCGCTCGCGTCCGTCCGGGTCCAGGGCGATGCCGCCGCCACCGCGACGATCGTCGGCGGGTCGGCATCCTTCGATTTCGCCGCACAGACACCCGGCACCTTCCGCGTCAGCTTCACCGCCACCGACGGCGTGCGGGACGCGACCGGCACGGCCCGCATCACGATCCTCCCCGCCGACGCGCCGCCGCAGCTGGCGACATCGCCGGTCGTCGCGTTCGTGCATCCGCAGTCGGATGCGACGCTGGACGTCTTCGCCGCCGTGGCCAACGCCACCCGCCGCGTCCTGCTGCTCAGCGACGTGGTCGCCCACGCCGACCCCGGTGCGACGCTGTCGGTGGATGCCGTGGGCCAGAGCAACCTGCGGGTGTCCGGGAGCACCGCATCCGGAGGCACCGGTCGGCTCGGCACCGTCTCGTACACGGTCAGCGACGGGACCGACGACCAGGGGGCGCGGATCGAGGGGGAGGCGACGGTGTACCTCCTGCCGCCGGCACCGGAACTCGCGCCGATCGCCGTCGACGACAGCGTTGTCGTGCGTGCCGGCGCCCAGATCGACATCCCGGTGCTGGAGAACGACATCGCGCCTTCCGGCGGCCGTCCGACGCTGAATCCGGCATCGGTCACCTCGTCCACTCCCGAGGCGCTCGCCTTCGCCAGCGCGGACGTGCTGCGCTACCTCGCCCCGACCACGCCCGGTATGTACACCGTCGACTACGGGGTGTTCACGACGGGTGCGCCGGCGCTCGCCGACGCCGCGACCGTGCGGATCGAGGTGCTGCCGGACGACGCGAACCGCTCGCCCCTCCCCGAGACGCTCGAGGGCCGGGTCCTCAGCGGCGAGTCGACCCTCATCGAATTCGACGACTTCGGCACCGACCCGGACGGTGACGTCGTCACACTCGACCGGATCTCGAGTCAGCCGCAGAGCGGTTCGGCGACCCTCTCCGCCGACGGCGAGTCGATCCTGTACACGAGCGTCGCCGGGCACCGAGGACAGGTCGCGTTCCGCTACCGCGTTGTGGACGCGTTCGGCGCCACCGGCGAGGGCACGGTGCGCATCGGGGTGCTCGACAACCAGTCCAATCCCAGCCCAGTCACGTTCACCGACTACGTCCAGGTGCAGGCGGGGTCCGGCAGCACCATCCGGGTCAGTCCGCTCGCCAACGACGTCGACCCGACCAGGGGCGCACTCGCGATCACGGACGTGCGTCCCGACCTGCCTGCCGCGCTCGCGGACGGCTCGGACAACCCGGAATACGAGCGGCTCAGCGGGCGGCTGATCTCCGCAGGGGATTCGACCGTCGTGATCGCCGCCGGCACTGAGCCGTCCACCATGTCGTTCCTGTACGACGTGGAGTCCAGTTCCGGCAACACCGGCCGCGGCCTCATCGTCGTGCGCGTGGTCCGCGAGAGCGTCCCCGACTATCCGGTCGTCGCCGACACATCGCTGACCGTGGAGAACCGGGACGAGTTCACCCGCGGCGTCGATGTCCTCGCCGGAAAGGCATCGTGGGCCGGCGGCGAGATCGACGATCTGGAGGTGAGCCTCTGGGGCGATCCGCAGGGCGTGCGGGTGGAGGGCGGGCAACTGCGCGGACCGCTTCCGTCGACCGGTCGGGTCATCCCGTTCGCGGTGACCGGCCAGAGCGCATCAGGACCGGTGACCACCTACGCATTCCTGCGGGTCCCGGGCGATGACGATCTGTCCGTGTCGCTGCGCTCGAGTGCGCAGCCTCCCGAGGTGGACGAACTGCAATCCACGACCTTCGACATGAGCCGGCTGGTCGTCAAGCCGCAGGGCAGCACCGTCGAGGTCGGCACCGACATCCGTTCCTCCGGCGCCCGCGCCGAGGCGACCTGTGCGATCGAATCGGGCACCACCGTCCGGTACACCGCCGGAAGCGGAGCGCCGTGGACCGACGCATGCCAGGTGCCGGTCCGCGTCGCCGGGCAGGAGGACTGGACCTACCTCGCGGTGCCCATCCTCGTGCGGCCCCTCGATCCGCAGCCGGAGCTGCGCGCAGGCTCGGTCACCGTGGGGCCGGGCGAGACGGCGACCTTCGATCTGAAGAACATGACCACATGGCAGCTCCGGGAGGACTGGGCCGGCATCCGCTACGCATTGGACTACCCGGGCTCGGCGTTCGAAGTGAGCCTCGCCGGGTCCATCGTCACGATCACCGGACAGGACCGCGCTGAACCGGGCTCGGAGGAGGCCGCCCTCATCTCGGTTCCGAGCCACAACGCCGTGACCCCGGTCCGCCTGATCCTCCGGGTGGGCGCCGCGCCCTCGACGCTCCCGCAGGGCGGGTCGGTCGCGCAGCAGTGCTCGCAGGCCGGCGGCTCGTCGTGTGCCATCTCGGTGATCGGCGCGGTCGGCGAGGTCAATCCTCTGCCGCGGACGCCGCTCACCGTCGCCGCGGTACGACCCACCGGTGCCTGCGCCGGCGTCACCTTCGCACCGGACGGGGGAGCGGGCGTGGTGGCATCCTGGTCTGCGGATGCCCCGGGCGCGACCTGCACCGCGACGTTCTCGGTGCAGGATGCGCAGGGACGGGTCACCAGCGCAGAGCGGGACGGGCGGATCCTGCTCGATCTGCAGGGATACCCCAAGGCGCCTGCCAGCCTCACCCAGACCGCGTACGCCGATGGTGAGCTGACGCTCCGGGTCGATCCCGGAGAAGCACGACTGGCCTACCCGGGCCTCGGCGGATTCGTGATCCGCTGGAACGGCACGGATGTCGCGCAGTGCTCAGCGGACGGCTCGTGCCCGCCGATCGCGGCACCCAACGGCGAGCAGCGCACCTACGAGGCGTTCGCCGTCAACGCGGTCGGGCTCTCCCGCGGCAGTGTGCGCACGCTCGCCTGGGCGTACAACGCACCGCCCGCGCCGGCACTGGCAACGAGCACGCCGGTGCGTACCGACGGCGAAGGCGGCATCGTCGCCCTCAGCGTCGACGGGGTCGAGCCGGTCCAGACCGGCGGCCTGGAGATCACCAGCCCGAGCGGGGAGACCGTCCAGGTGCCGGTCCGTCGCGACCAGACCCGCGTCGAGGTGCCCGCCTACCGGGTCGGCTCCAACACGGCGGGCCCGATCACGATCGCGCCGATCTCGCGCTTCGAGCTGCCGCCCGGACTCGGCGGAACGCCGTCCGGCTCGGCGATCACCATCACCGGCAACGGGGTGGGTGCGCCCAGGGAACCCCAGCTCATCCTCAGCTCGCGGTCCGACGGTGACGGGACCTCGACCGTGACCGCCAACGCGACCGCGCTCAGCGGCGGAGACGGCTCGTCGCTGCGCTACGGGATCGTCCGGGACGGCGATCGCTGCCGGGCGAGCGTCGACGGCAGCGTCGCGACGTTCGCCGCTCTGGCGGATGGCGAGGAGTACGCCTTCACGCTGTGCGTCGAATCCTGGTTCGGAGACCAGATCTTCGGGCGGGCGACCACCACCGCCAGTGTCCGCGCCGAGCAGAGCGGGAGCGCGCCGGGCGGCTACACCTTCGTCGTCGACGCGACGCCGCACGTGGGATCGGGGCGCGCGGAGTGGGTCATCCGCACCGCTCCCGAGTCCGCCGAGTCCGTGCCCAACCGCAACCACCCGGAGTTCTCCGGTCTGCCCAGCTCCGTGTTCGACCGCGACCCCGGCGTTCAGGTGCGCTACGTCCACGACCGCTGGGGGACGACGACGCCGTGGGCGGGCGTCCAGCCCCGTGCCGGGAGCGCGCCCTACCAGGTGCAGGCCCGCTGGTCTCTCGCCTCGTGCGTGGGTGGCGGCGTCCTCGCGCCGCAGGGCGACTCGTCCACCGATCCCGCCGGCGGAAAAGCGGTGATCACGTTCGGCTACGCCGACTTGCGCTTCTACGACGAGGCGGGCGGGCTGCTGGCCTACACGCCCGACAGCCTGGTCGTCCCGGTCGGCGCGAAACGGGTCGAGGGCATCACCGTGTCCGTGGACTGGTCGGCACAGGGCTGGGGTCTCGCGCCGGCCACCTCGACGCTCTCCGCGGCGTGCGATCCCAACCTTCCCGTGCCACCCGTCCCGAATCCTTGATGCGCACCGCACCGGTACACCCCCACCAGAGGACAGCATGACCATCACGCAAGAGCAGGCCACGTGGTTCGAGCAGACGTTCGGCCAGCTGGCCGACAACGTCGAGCGCGCGGTCCTGGGCAAGCGCCGGGTCATCGAGCTGGTCCTGACGGCTCTGCTCAGCGAGGGTCATGTCCTGCTCGAAGACGTTCCGGGGACCGGCAAGACCTCACTGGCGCGCGCGATCGGGCAGTCCGTGCAGGGGACCAATACGCGCATCCAATTCACCCCCGACCTGCTCCCCGGCGACATCACCGGCATCACCGTGTACGACCAGAAGACGGGCACTTTCGAATTCCACTCCGGTCCGATCTTCGCCAACATCGTGCTGGCTGACGAGATCAACCGCGCCAGCCCCAAGACGCAGTCCGCGCTCCTGGAGGTCATGGAGGAGGGGCACGTGACGATCGACGGGGTCACGCGCAGGGTCGGGGTTCCCTTCCTGGTCCTGGCGACGCAGAACCCCATCGAGCAGGCCGGCACCTACCGACTGCCGGAGGCGCAGCTGGACCGGTTCCTGATGCGCGCGTCGCTCGGCTACCCCGACCACGCCGCCACCGTCCGGATCCTGGACGGCGCGGCCGTCTCGACAGATGTCCTCACACCGGTGATCACCCCGCAGGCGCTGGTGGGCATGGCCGATCTGGCAGCGTCCGTCTACGTCGACGCCCTGGTGCTGGACTACATCGCGCGCCTCGTGGACGGGACCCGCTCAGCCGACGAGGTGCGCCTCGGCGTCAGCATCCGCGGCGCTCTCGCCCTCACGCGCGCGACCCGGACGCGCGCGGCCTCGCAGGGGCGCACCTACGCCACACCCGACGACGTGAAGGCGCTCGCGGTCCCGGTGTTCTCGCACCGGCTGATCCTGCACCCGGAGGCTGAGTTCGACGGCGTCACCCAGGAAGCCGTCATCGGCCAGGTGCTGCTGGATGTCGCCCCGCCCACCAGCCGCGAGGTCGTATGAGTCCCGACCCTCGCATCACCCGCACGCCGACGTCGACCTCGAGCCGGCCCGGGTCGGCGAGCTTCAGCGCGACGACCCTGACCGGCAGCACGCTGACGCGCACCGAGGTGACCTCGCGGGTGGGCGATCGGCGCATCGTCCGCGCGGCCGTGTGGGGAACCCGCGCTTGGCGCGCCACCGAGCGCGCCGCACGGGAAGCCGTCTCCTGGGCGGCCGCGACGCTGCGGCCGGCAGGCGCGCTGGTGCTGCTGACCGCGACGGCGGGTCTGGGCCTCGGGATCGCGTTCGGGTGGGTCGAGTGGATGGTCGCGGGCGTGATCGCCCTGCTGCTGCTGGCGATGAGCGTGCCGTTCCTGTTCAGCGCACGCTCCTACGAGGTGGACCTGGCGCTCGCGCACGAACGCATCGTCGCCGGCGAGGGCGTGACCGGACAGATCGTGGTCCGAAACGACGGCACGCGCACCGCGCTGCCGGGTCGGATCGACATCCCGGTCGGCGCGGGGCTCGTCGAATTCGGGGTGCCGATGCTTCGCCCAGGGCACGCAGTGACGCAGCCGCTGGAGATCCCCGCGCTGCGCCGCGGCATCGTCGCCGTCGGCCCCGCGACCACGGTCCGCAGCGACCCGGTCGGCCTCCTGCGCCGCGAACACGCGTTCGATGACGTCCACGAGCTCTTCGTGCACCCGCGGACCGTCGTCCTGCCCTCCACGAGCGCCGGGGTGATCCGCGATCTCGAGGGCGCCCCGACGCGGCGCCTCGTCGACGCCGACATGTCCTTCCACGCGATCCGCGAGTACGCGCCGGGCGATTCGCGTCGGCAGGTCCACTGGAAGTCCACCGCCAAGACCGGTCAGCTGATGGTGCGCCAGTACGAGGAGTCCCGACGCTCGCGCATGGCGGTGGTGCTCGGCGATGCGGCGGCGGAGTACGCGGATGCCGATGAGTTCGAGCTCGCCGTCTCATCCGCCGCCTCCCTCGGCCTGCGCGCGGTCCACGACGCGCGCGATCTGGACATCGTGACCGGCTCCGAGATTCCGCGCGTCGTGCGTGGGCGCCTGCGCGCTATCCGGCGCCTCCCCGCCCCGTCCCGCCGCGCACTGCTGGACGGGTTCAGCGGCGTCGAGCTGCTGGAGAGCACGATGCCGGTGGAGGCGATCTGCGCGCTGACCGCCGAGACAGCCGACCAGCTGTCGATCGCGTTCGTGGTGGCGGGCTCGCGGGTGACGCTGAGCCGCCTGCAGCGGGCGGCGCTCTCGTTCTCGGCCGACACGACCGTCGTCGGCGTGATCTGCGACGAGCGAGCGCACCCCCGCATGCAGGCGGTGGCGGGGCTGACGGTGCTCACCGTCGGTACGCTCGATGACCTGTCGGGTCTCCTGGTGCGAGGGGCGACGTCGTGAGCATCCTCCGCTCCGACGACCGGCAGATGGCGGCGAGCGAGCCGCGGTTCGCTCCGCGCATCGCCGTCGGCTCGGCGTACTTGGGTGCCGTCGTGATCATCGCGGCCGTCGCGGCGTGGCCGATCTACCGCTCGGCGTCGCTGGTCGTCCTCGTCGCGGTCTCCGCTGTCGTCGCCACCGGGATCGCCGGGTTCGCGCGGTGGCGCGGGTGGGGTGCCGGCCGCGTCGCCCTCGCGCTGGCCGCCGCCGTCGCGGTCCTCGGCGTCCCGCTGGCGGTCCCCTCGCGACTGGGCGGGATCGCGCAGGGCGACCTGCTCGAGCTGCCGCGCGGTCTCGGCGACGTCGCCACCGGACTCGTGCTGGCATGGAAGGACCTGGTGACCGTCGATCTCCCCGTCGGGTCCTATCGCAACCTGCTCGTGCCGGCCCTCCTGATCTTCCTGGTCGGCACGTGCATCGGGCTGGTGCTGGTCTGGCGGCAGGACCGGTGGGCCTATGCCGCGGTGCCCGTCGCCCTGGTGATGATCTCGTTCGGGCTGTTCTTCGGTCGGAGCACGGTGAGTGAGCCGCTGCGGTGGGGGCCGGTTACGGTCTTCGCGCCGCTGGAGACGCTCCTGGGCGTCGCGGGACTGGTCGCGAGTCTGCTGTGGCTGTCCTGGCGAAACCGCGACGAGCGTATGGACTCGCTCCAGCGCGCCGCCGTTTCCAGCGGTGTCCGCGTCACACGCCGCCCGTCGCGCGCGGACCGCCGCCGTGTCGGGCAGGGTGCGGGGATGATCGCCGTGGCCGTGGTCGCGGCGGCGGTCGTGGTGCCGTTCGCGGCACGGGGCGCGGAACGAGATGTGCTGCGCTCTGCGATCGGTCCCGAGATCGACATCTCGTCGGCGATCAGCCCGCTGGCGGACTATCGCGACAACTTCGCGCCGAGCCGCGCCGACGACGTGCTGTTCACCGTCGGTTCGGGCCCCGGCGAGTCGCTCCCCGACCGCATTCGGCTCGCTGTGCTCGACGACTACGACGGCGATGTCTACCGCAGCGGCGGCGCGGGCTCCGTCGATGCGGCCCGCTTCGTGCGGGTGCCCGCCACGCTGGAGGCCGGTGAGGGGGAGCCCATCGAGGTGCGGGTCACGATCGGCGCCCTGGACGGGATCTGGATGCCGACCGCCGGCCGCCTGGAATCCGTGCAGTTCGACGGCACGAGGGCAGCCGCTCTCGCCGACGGCTTCTACTATCGCGCGGGCGCCGCCGCCGGGGTGCAGACCGCGGGCGGCGGCCTGGCGTCCGGCGACTCCTACCTGCTGCGCGCAGTCGAGCCCGCTCCCGCCGACCTCGCGTCGATCTCCGCTCCTGGCGAGGTGGCCGGCGCCGTGGAAGCGCCGCCGAGTCTGGTCGCGTGGGTGACGGCGCACGAGAGCGGATCGGGTGGGGCGGCCCTGCAGGGGCTCGTCGATCTGCTGCGCGACCGCGGCTACCTCAGCCACGCGCTCGCGGTCGGCGACGAGCCGCTGCCATGGATGACCGAGCTGGCGGACTACGGGTTCCAGCCGAGCGCGGCGGGCCATTCCCTTGCGCGTATCGACGCCATGTTCGCGCGGCTCCTCGAGCGCGAATCCGACCCGCGCGCGGAAGCAGCGGACAACTTCGTCGCGGCGGTCGGCGACGACGAGCAGTTCGCGGTGGCGGTGGCGCTGATCGCACAGGAACTGGGCTTTCCCGCACGGGTGGTCGTCGGAGGAGTGCTGAACTCGACGGATGCCGGGACGCCGACGTGCCGGGACGGCCAGTGCCGGCCGTCCGATCTTTCCGCGTGGACCGAGGTGCGCGCCGCCGACGGGCGCTGGGTGCCCATCGATGTGACCCCGCAGTTCGAGCAGTCGCCGAGTCTCGAAGTCGCCGAGCAGCGCGATCCGCTCAATGTGACCGAGGTGCGGCCCGACCCCGTCGAAGAGGTCGTGCCCCCCGATCCCGTGCAGGATGACACGGCGCGCGATGAGGAAACCGACGCGCAGGGCTGGGATCTCGCGTGGCTCTGGCCGGTGCTGCGGATCGGCGGACTCGCCCTGCTGGTGCTGGTGATCGCGCTGGGTCCCTTCGTCGTCATCGCCGCCGCGAAGGTCGTCCGTCGCCGCGCGCGCCGTCAGCAGCCTGATCCGACGGCGCGGATCGCCGCGGGCTGGGACGAGTACGTCGATGCGGCCGTGGATGCCGGAGCCGACCCGAGTCGCACCCTGACCCGGTCCGAGCTCGTGGAGCGCTCCGACGCCCCCGCCGGCCGCATGCTGGCGCGCGAGGCCGATCGCGCGATCTTCTCCGATGCGCCGGTCTCCGCCGAGGACGCGGACCTCTACTGGGAGGCGGTCGATGAAGAACGCACGCGTCTCCGGGAGGAGCGCGGTTTCTGGCGGGGTCTCGCCGCAACCGTATCGTTGAGATCATTCGTACGACACCTGGCCCACCCCGTGGCCGGGCCGCGCTCCGCCGAGAGGGGGAAGCGCCGGGTCATCCAGCCCGCGCGCTGAACACATGAATTCCATCAGCGCCCTTCCGATCCTGGACGCAGCGACCGCATCCGCCGACACCTCCGCGGTCCTCGGCATCACGCTCGGCTCCTTCGCCCTGGCAGGAGTCCTCTACGTGTGGACGGCGCTGGCGCTGTCAGCGGTCTTCGGCAAGTCGGGAGTGCCGGCGTGGAAGGCGTGGGTGCCGTTCCTCAACACGATCGAGCTGCTGCAGCTGGGCGGGCTCTCCGGGTGGCTGGTGCTGCTCGTCCTGTTCCCACCCGCGCTCTGGGTGGTGGTGGTGATCGCGTGCTACCGCGTGAACGTCTCATTCGGCCTCGGCGTAGGCATGACCGTGCTCGCCGCCCTGTCGCTGCCGATCTGGGCGACGGTGCTCGGATTCGGATCCGCCCGCTGGATCGGCACGCCCGCCCACGCGGCGGGCCCCGCACCCGGACCCCGACGCGGCGCAGACGGCCCGTTCGGAACGTCCGCCTCGCCGGCTGCGGATCCCCTGGCCCGGAGACTCGGCGGCCCGATCGATGCGCCGCCGCCCGCATCCCCCTCCGTCGTGTCCTCGTTCGCGCCCAGCCCGTCGCCGGTGGACGAGGTCAGCGCGCCCGCTCCTGCTCCGCTGCCCGTCTTCACACCAGCCCAGCCGCCATCCGGTCCGTCGGGCCGTGCGGACGACGACGGCTTCGACCTCGGCGCCGTGGGCGAGCTGACCAGCGGCGCGACCGACGCCGTACCGGGTGCACCCGCCCCGGTGTCGGCCATCCCGACCCGCACCGCCGAACCCGCGCTGCCGCCGGTTTCATCCGTGCCCCTCGCGTCCTTCGCCGGAGCGCCCGACGGCCAGGCTCCGGCGGCGACGCCGCCGGTCACCCGCGTGCCGGCGGCGGCTCACGCCGCCGTCGCAGACGAGCCGTGGGCGCCGCGTCGATCGGCTGCCGGCGCGGACTCGGACGCCTCGCCGTTCTCGGAGGCCTCGGCCGAGGTGTCCGCGATCGCCGGAGCGCCCGATGCCGGGTCCCCGCAGTCGGCGCGCGGATCCGTCTCGGCGCAGCACACCCGCCCCGAGATCCCCGACGAGCCGCTCGACCAGACGATCCTGACCCGCCGCAAGCGCACGGCGTGGTCGCTCGTACCCCCGGCCGGCACCGCGGTGCCCATCGGCTCGCATGTGGTGATCCTCGGCCGCAAACCCTCCGCCGATGCGGCGTTCCCGGGTGCGCAGCTGATCCCGGTCGATGACGGCACGGTCTCCAAGACCCACGCTCGCCTCGAACTCCGGGACGACCGGTGGTACATCACCGATCTGGGATCGACCAACGGCGTGCTGTTCGCGACGCTGATGGGAACCGAGATCGAGGCGACCCCCGGCGTCGAGGTGGAAGCGGGCGAGCGGTTCTACCTCGGAGATGCCGAGGTCCGGCTCCGACGGAGCGACGGATGAGCGACCTGCCCGACGACGACACCATCCGGGTCCGCCGGTCGTGGGCGGGAGCGCCGCCGGTGCCCGACGATGCCGAGGGCGACCTCGACGAGGTCACGGCGGTCTCGCGGCGTCGTGGCGCGGGCCGGGTCCCACCCGCATTCGCAGCCCCGGCCTCACCGCACGCGGCGCCGGTTACCACGGATCCCGGCATCGGCCCCCGCCGCTCGACCTACATCGACGGTCCGCTCGATACCGAGCAGGTCGACTTCGAGCCCGGCGACGGCTCCACGATCGTCGCGCGCCGTGAGTCGCGTCGTCGCGCGGCACGCGAGCCGTCGCTCGACGACGCGCCCGCTGCGCCGACCGCATCCGCGCCGCCGACTCAGCACTCACCGGGCGAGCAGGCTGTTGCCGGGCGCACCGCGCACAGCCCCGCGCACTCCTCGGAGACCTACGGCGTCCGGCGTTCCGGACCCGCGATGGCCGTGCATCGCGACGCCGGCAATGAGGCCCCCGAGCGGTCGCGGCAGACGCCGGTGGACGCGGCCGCGGTCGACGCTCGTCGCCGACGCGGTGAGCGCCGGGCGACGATCATCGTGGTCGGCACGGCGTCCGCGATCGTCGTGGCCGCGGCATCCGCTCTCATCGCCATCGTGCTCTCGCTGTGAACCTCGTCCACGTTTGACCACCCCCGCTCAGAGCGCGTATCATGGAAGGGTGTGCGCTTCCGCGCGCCGTCCGCCGTGCCATGGCACGGATGCGGTAGAGCGAAGCACCACATCTCAGGGAACCGGCCTGCGAACAGGCCACCCCCACGGCATATCCACCACTCAAGCTCGGCAGCCCTCTGTCGTGCCGGTGGATCTGTGGTGAGAACACCATCGCTGTCACCGTGCAGCACAACAAGGAGAGAACGTGCCAACCATTCAGCAGTTGGTTCGCAAGGGACGTCAGCCGAAGGTCGTCAAGACCAAGGCTCCCGCCCTGAAGTCGAACCCGCAGCAGGCCGGGGTCTGCACCCGCGTCTACACGACCACGCCTAAGAAGCCCAACTCGGCGATGCGCAAGGTCGCCCGTGTCAAGCTCCGCAACGGCACCGAGGTCACCGCCTACATCCCCGGCGAGGGCCACAACCTGCAGGAGCACTCGCTCGTGCTCGTCCGCGGCGGTCGCGTCAAGGACCTCCCCGGTGTCCGTTACAAGATCGTCCGTGGCGCCCTGGACACCCAGGCCGTCAAGAACCGTAAGCAGGCTCGCAGCCGCTACGGCGCGAAGAAGGGTTAAGGAACATGCCTCGCAAGGGACCCGCCCCGAAGCGCCCGGTCGTCAACGACCCGGTCTACGGCGCACCGATCGTCAGCCAGCTCGTCAACAAGATCCTCGTCGACGGCAAGAAGTCGCTCGCCGAATCGATCGTCTACACCGCCCTCAAGGGCGTTGAGGCCAAGAACGGCCAGGACGCCGTCGCCACGCTCAAGAAGGCGCTGGACAACGTGCGCCCGACCCTCGAGGTCAAGAGCCGCCGCGTCGGTGGTTCGACCTATCAGGTGCCGGTCGAGGTCAAGCCTCACCGCGCCAACACCCTCGCACTGCGTTGGCTCGTCAGCTACGCGAAGGGTCGTCGTGAGAAGACGATGACCGAGCGCCTGCAGAACGAGATCCTGGACGCCTCGAACGGCCTGGGTGCCGCGGTCAAGCGCCGTGAAGACACCCACAAGATGGCCGAGTCGAACCGCGCGTTCGCTCACTACCGCTGGTGAACCCCTCGACGGGCTCGGGGACCGCACGGTTCCCGAGCCTGTCGAAGGACCGGCCGCCCCACCCCGCCTGATCGTCACGAACGATCGACTGGATTCCGACAAGTAAGGAACACCCCGTGGCACAAGACGTGCTCACCGACCTCACCAAGGTCCGCAACATCGGCATCATGGCGCACATCGATGCCGGCAAGACGACGACGACCGAGCGCATCCTGTACTACACGGGAACCAACCACAAGATCGGCGAGACGCACGACGGTGCCTCCACGACCGACTGGATGGAGCAGGAGCAGGAGCGTGGCATCACGATCACCTCCGCCGCCGTCACATGCTTCTGGGACAAGAACCAGATCAACATCATCGACACCCCCGGTCACGTGGACTTCACGGTCGAGGTGGAGCGCTCGCTCCGCGTCCTCGACGGTGCCGTCGCCGTCTTCGACGGCAAGGAGGGCGTCGAGCCCCAGTCCGAGACCGTCTGGCGTCAGGCCGACAAGTACAACGTCCCGCGCATCTGCTTCGTCAACAAGATGGACAAGCTCGGCGCCGACTTCTACTTCACGGTCGACACGATCGTAGGCAAGCTCAAGGCCAAGCCGCTGGTCATCCAGCTGCCGATCGGCGTCGAGAACGACTTCGTCGGCGTCGTCGACCTGGTCGAGATGCGCGCGCTGGTCTGGGCCGGAGACGCCAAGGGTGATGTCACCATGGGCGCCAAGTACGACGTGCAGGAGATCCCGGCCGACATGGCCGACAAGGTCGCCGAGTACCGCGAGCTGCTGCTGGAGACGGTCGCCGAGACCGACGAGGAGCTCCTCGAGAAGCACTTCAGCGGCGAGCCCCTCACGGTCGCCGAGATCAAGGCGGCCATCCGCAAGCTGACCGTCAACTCGGAGATCTACCCCGTGCTCTGCGGCTCGGCGTTCAAGAACCGCGGCGTGCAGCCCATGCTCGACGCGGTCGTGGACTACCTGCCCTCGCCGCTGGACGTGCCCGCCATCGAGGCGCACGACCCGAAGAACGAAGAGATCGTCATCGAGCGTCACGCCGATCGCGAAGAGCCGTTCACGGCCCTCGCGTTCAAGATCGTCACGCACCCGTTCTTCGGCCGTCTGACCTACATCCGCGTGTACTCCGGTCATCTGGATTCCGGCGCGGCCATCGTCAACTCGACGAAGTCCAAGAAGGAGCGCATCGGGAAGATCTTCCAGATGTACGCCAACAAGGAGAACCCGGTTCCCTCGGTCACCGCAGGTCACATCTACGCGGTCATCGGCCTCAAGGACACGACCACGGGCGACACGCTCTGCGATTCGCAGCACCAGGTCGTCCTCGAGTCGATGACCTTCCCCGAGCCGGTCATCGAGGTCGCGATCGAGCCCAAGACCAAGGCCGACCAGGAGAAGCTGGGTCTCGCGATCCAGAAGCTCGCTGAGGAGGACCCGACGTTCCGCGTCGAGCAGAACTCCGACACCGGTCAGACCGTCATCAAGGGCATGGGCGAGCTGCACCTCGACATCCTGGTCGACCGCATGAAGCGGGAGTTCAAGGTCGAGGCGAACGTCGGAAAGCCGCAGGTCGCGTACCGCGAGACGATCAAGAAGTCCGTCGACCGTCACGACTACACGCACAAGAAGCAGACCGGTGGTTCGGGCCAGTTCGCGAAGATCCAGTTCGCGATCGAGCCGCTCGAGGTCACGGCCGACAAGACGTACGAGTTCGAGAACAAGGTCACCGGTGGCCGCATCCCGCGCGAGTACATCGCCCCGGTCGACCAGGGCTTCCAGGACGCCATGAACGTCGGCGTGCTCGCCGGCTACCCCATGGTCGGCGTGAAGGCGATCCTCATGGACGGCGCTTCGCACGATGTCGACTCCTCCGAGATGGCGTTCAAGATCGCCGGCTCGATGGGCTTCAAGGAGGCGGTCCGCAAGGCGAACCCCGTCATCCTCGAGCCCCTCATGTCGGTCGAGGTCCGCACGCCCGAGGAGTACATGGGCGATGTCATCGGCGACCTGAACTCGCGTCGTGGCCAGATCCAGTCGATGGACGACGCCCAGGGCGTCAAGGTCGTCCGGGCCCTGGTGCCGCTGTCCGAGATGTTCGGCTACATCGGCGACCTGCGTTCGAAGACCTCCGGCCGTGCCGTCTACTCCATGGAGTTCGACAGCTACGCCGAGGTGCCGCGCGCCGTGGCCGACGAGATCGTCCAGAAGAACAAGGGCGAATAGCCCGGAGGATGCCGGGGGTCGCGGCCCGCTGCGGTCGCAGCCCCGGCATCCATCGCACACACAACTTCACATCAGTAAGCTAGAAACAATCCCCGTAGAAATCCGGTCGCAAACCAGTGCCCGGTGGACCTACACGAATGTCCTGAGGAGGACCCAGTGGCTAAGGCCAAGTTCGAGCGGACCAAGCCGCACGTAAACATCGGAACGATCGGTCACGTCGACCACGGCAAGACCACGCTGACCGCTGCCATCTCGAAGGTGCTCGCCGACAAGTACCCGTCGGCCACCAACGTGCAGCGCGACTTCGCGTCGATCGACTCCGCCCCCGAAGAGCGCCAGCGCGGCATCACGATCAACATCTCGCATGTCGAGTACGAGACGCCGAAGCGCCACTACGCGCACGTCGACGCCCCGGGTCACGCTGACTACATCAAGAACATGATCACCGGTGCCGCGCAGATGGACGGCGCGATCCTCGTGGTCGCCGCCACCGACGGCCCGATGGCTCAGACCCGTGAGCACGTTCTGCTCGCCAAGCAGGTCGGCGTGCCGTACCTGCTGGTCGCGCTGAACAAGTCCGACATGGTCGACGACGAGGAGATCCTGGAGCTCGTCGAGCTCGAGGTCCGCGAGCTGCTCTCGAGCCAGGACTTCGACGGCGACAACGCCCCCGTCGTCCGCGTCTCGGGCCTGAAGGCGCTCGAGGGCGACGCCGAGTGGACCGAGAAGATCGTCGAGCTCATGGAAGCCGTGGACGAGTCGATCCCCGACCCGGTGCGTGACAAGGACAAGCCGTTCCTCATGCCCGTCGAGGACGTCTTCACCATCACCGGCCGTGGCACGGTCGTGACGGGTCGCGCCGAGCGCGGCACCCTCGCGATCAACTCCGAGGTCGAGATCGTGGGTCTGCGCCCGACGCAGAAGACGATCGTCACCGGAATCGAGATGTTCCACAAGCAGCTCGACGAGGCATGGGCCGGCGAGAACTGTGGTCTGCTCCTGCGCGGCACCAAGCGTGACGACGTCGAGCGCGGCCAGGTCGTCGTCAAGCCGGGTTCGGTCACGCCCCACACCAACTTCGAGGGCACGGCGTACATCCTGTCCAAGGAGGAGGGTGGCCGTCACAACCCGTTCTTCACGAACTACCGCCCGCAGTTCTACTTCCGCACCACCGACGTCACCGGCGTCATCACGCTGCCCGAGGGCACCGAGATGGTCATGCCCGGCGACACCACCGACATGACCGTTGAGCTGATCCAGCCCATCGCCATGGAAGAGGGCCTCGGCTACGCGATCCGTGAGGGTGGCCGCACCGTCGGCGCCGGCACGGTCACGAAGATCCTCAAGTAGCACCTGCGTTCCACGAAAGGCCCCCGGGTTCACCCGGGGGCCTTTCGCTGTGTCCGGGCGGTCTCAGCGGACGCGGTGGAACCCCTGCGCCACCGAGCGCATCCGGCAGCGCGCAGCCGGCAGCGCGCAGCCGGCAGCGGGCGGCAGAGAGCTCAGGCGGGTGAGAGGGGTGGCGGCGGATGCCGCGGCGCGGCCAGAATGAGGGTGAACGCCCACCGGGGGCGGCGAAGGAGCAACGCGATGGGTATCGACGACCTGGTCAATCAGGGCAAGCAGTTCCTCGATCAGAACAAGGACAAGATCGGCGAGGCGCTCAAGAGCGACCAGGCCGAGGACATCAGCGACAAGGCCCTCGACGCGGCGGCGGAATTCGTGAAGAAGGTCGCTCCGGACAGCGTGGACCAGCACGTCGACGGCGTGCGCGACAACATCGACAAGGCAGTCGGCAACGAGAAGTAGCGCCGCTTTTCGGACGGCCCGGGAGCATGCTCCCGGGCCGTTCCGCGTGCGAGCCAGAAACTCGCCGCGCCCGGTCTTGACGCATTCCGAGCGTGCGGCTACGGTCGCCCCAAGGACAGTGACGTCCGACGGGTGAGCTCTGGGGAGCCCCTTACCGCCGAACTCGTTTTCCGGGACGACCTCGATGTCTTGTTTCGTCAGTGACGCAGCGACGGAGAGTCCACGAACGTGGAGGAGGGTGTTCTGCCCCCAAGGTTTGCCCTCCTCCACCCCGGCCTCTTGCACATGTCGGGCATGTAAACAATCTGCACGCGTCAAACCGCGCGCGCGTTTCCTGCTAGCGTCGGAGCTTGGGGCAGACGTGGAGCGGCAGCGATGCCGCCCATGTTCGAAGGCAGAGCAGGTATCTGTCTGACTTCGTTATGCCATGACTCCACGAGGGAACGGGTTATGACACGGGCAGACAGAACGCCGCGAACGACACTCACCACGCGAGCCGAGCGCCGCGCGCATCAGCAGCGACTCCAGGGGCGCCGCAGCTGGCTCCGCGGAGCCACCGCGAGCGTCATGGCGATGGCGCTCGTGCTGGGCGGGACGTCGCTGGCGTTCGCATCGACCTCCAGCCCTGCTCCCGAGCCCGAGACCACGGTCTCCGTGCCGGACGCCTCGGAGTCGAGCACGCCGACGGTCGACACGGATGCCGCCGTCGTCGAAGAGGTCGCAGAGGACGACGCAGCCGCTGACCAGGCGAACGACGTCGCTGCCGAAGAGACGGTCGCCCCCGACGAGGCCTCCAAGCGGGTTCCCGCAGCAGTCGCAGCAGGGGAAGCGACGCTGCGTGTGAAGAAGCTCGGCGAGCGCACGAGTGACGGCGGCGTCACGTCGCTCGAAGGCGCGACCTTCTACGCCATCGACGCCGCGGCGAACGATCAGCCCAGCATCGACGAGACGTCGGACTTCAGCTGCACGACCGACGCCGAAGGCTTCTGCGACATCGAGGTCCCCGCCGTCTCCGGCGGAACCGGCCTGTCGACGAACGGCTACTGGATCGTCGAAGGCTCGACGACGTCGAACGGCTACACGCGCATCACCGCCATCGGCACGGGCCAGCACACCGACGCCAAGACCGACAGTGCCTACATGTTCTTCACCGGCCCGGTCAAGGACGGCGACCTCGTCGAGGTCACCGCCGAGACGGTCGCCTTCGCCAACCCGCAGACCGGGTCGACGACCGCGACCACGAAGGCCGGCGGTGTCGTCAACTCGCGCAGCAACACGGCGCTGCCCGAGTCCTGCGGACTGAGCATCGCGCTCGTGCTGGACCTGTCGCAGTCGATCGACAACACGAAGATGAAGCAGCTCAAGGCCGCTGCCAGCTCGTTCGTGGGCGACGACGGCCTGGGCGGAACCGCCTCGTCCGTCTCCGTCTACGGGTTCGGGACGAACGCGGGGCAGCTGCTGCCGTCGACGTCGCTCCAGACCTCGGGTGGTCAGGACGTCGTGAACGACGTCATCAACGCGCTGCCCAGCAACGGGTCGGGATTCACGAACTGGGATGACGCGTTCCAGAAGGTCGCATTCAACGCCTTCGACGAGCAGTACGACCTGGTCCTCTTCCTCAGCGACGGCGACCCGACGACGTACGGCCCCAACGGCTCGGCCAACATCGACACGAACGTCAGCTTCCGCAACGTGGAAGAGGGCGCGCTGTCGGCCAACGCGGTCAAGGGACTCACCGGCCCCGCAGGCGACAACACGAAGGTCGTCGGCGTCGGCATCGGCATGACGTCGAACTCCTACCTCAATCTCGCGGCGGTGTCCGGTCCGACCCAGGACGAGGACTACTACCTCACCGACTTCCCCGGCCTGTCCGAGAAGCTCCGCGAGATCGCCACGAAGAACTGCGGCGGCACGCTGACGGTCATCAAGAAGACGGTCGACGCCGAGGGCGCCACGATCAGTGAGACCACCAGCGGCTGGGCCTTCACGGGGACGACCGAGGGTGACTGGATCGCCGGTCCCGACGGTCTGACGGACGAGCTCACCCTGACCACGGGCGACTCCGGCTCGGTCAACTTCCCGCTGGACTTCGCCGGCGATGAGGGTCCGCGCGCCATCACCGTCACCGAGGACCAGCAGGCAGGCTGGACTCCGACCGACGTCGTCTGCGATGACGACATCGAGCCTTCCGGCGACGCTGCCTCGTTCACCGTCGACGTGCCGGTCAACGGCATCGTGGTGTGCACGGTCACCAACCAGAGCGGCGGAGGTGGCGGCGGCGACGTCGGCATCGAGAAGACCGCCGAGATCGACGGCGCTCCGGTGACCGAGCCGCTCGAGTCCGGTGACGCCTTCGACTATGTCCTCGAAGTGACCAACTACGGTCCCGACGCGGCATCCGACCTCGTCGTGACGGACGCCATCCCGTCGCGCCTGACCGTCACCGGCATCACCCTCCCGGCCGGCTGGACGAACGACAACGCTCCGGAGCTCGTGGGCGAGGGCAACGTCGTATCCATCAGCGGGGACACGCTGGCAGTCGATGACGCGGTGGAGATCGTCGTCTCGGTCGTCGTGAATGCTGCGGCGCCGGCACCCGAGCTCTCGCTGCTGAACGAGGCGTGCGTGACCGCAGCCGTGGATGCGGATGCGTCCAACAACTGCGACTCGGTGATCGTCACGGTCCTCGACCCGACGCCACCGCCGACCCCGACCCCGACCCCGACCCCGACGCACAGCGGCTCGCTGCCGGCCACGGGTGCGCCGGACATGGGGCTGTTCGTCGGACTCGGATTCGCAGCGCTCATCGCCGGCATCGTCGCGATGGCGATCGTTCGCCGACGCCGCGAGACCACTGAATCGAAGTAGCGCGAACGGGCGTCCCGCCCACATGGACTGAGGCCCTCCGGCAGACGCCGGAGGGCCTCATCCGGTTCGTGCAGCCTCCGTCCGCTGGGAACACGCCGTGGACGCGCCGCCGCGACACGCCCGAGTTTGCGACACGCCCGGGCTGCACGTAGACTAGGGAAGTTCCACACTCCGGTGCCGCTCCGCGTGCGCCGGATCACTGCCAGGGCAGTGCATAGGCGGCGCACACGCGCAGGGTCCTAGGCCGCAGGCAGCAGAACGACAATCCGACTCTCCACCCGGTTCCACCGGCGTGCGTCCGCGTGCGGGGGGAGACGGAGCCGGATGCCTCGGCATGCGGTTTGACAGCAGAACAGTGGTGCAGCATCCCGCAGCAATGCGGTATGCGAAGTGCCAAAGGGCGAGGGAGCATCCTCCCGCGTCCCCGTGCGTCCAATGCCCGTGAGGTATGACGCGAGAAGAGAGAGAGCAGACAATGGCGGGACAGAAGATCCGCATTCGCCTGAAGTCGTACGATCACGCCGGCCTCGACTCGTCGGCCCGCAAGATCGTCGACACCGTGACCCGTGCCGGTGCGACCGTCGTCGGCCCCGTGCCGCTTCCGACCGAGAAGAACGTCGTGTGCGTCATCCGGTCGCCGCACAAGTACAAGGACAGCCGCGAGCACTTCGAGATGCGCACCCACAAGCGTCTGATCGACATCATCGACCCGACGCCCAAGGCCGTCGACTCGCTGATGCGTCTCGACCTCCCGGCCGATGTCAACATCGAGATCAAGCTCTGAGGTTCGACATGGCTGACATCAACTCCAAGATTTCGAAGGGGCTGCTGGGCACCAAGCTCGGCATGACCCAGGTGTGGAACGAGAGCGGCAAGCTCATCCCCGTCACCGTCATCGAGCTCGCGCCCAACGTGGTCACGCAGATCCGTACGCCCGAGCGCGACGGCTACAACGCCGTCCAGATCGCCTACGGTCAGATCGACCCGCGCAAGGTCAACAAGCCGCAGACGGCCCACTTCGAGGCTGCCGGCGTGACCCCGCGTCGTCACCTGACCGAGGTCCGCACCGCGGACGCCGCCGACTACACCCTGGGCCAGGAGCTCACGGTGGACGGCACCTTCGAGCCCGGCCAGCTTGTCGACGTCGTCGGCACCAGCAAGGGCAAGGGCTTCGCCGGTGTCATGAAGCGTCACAACTTCAAGGGCGTCTCGGCATCGCACGGTTCGCACCGCAACCACCGCAAGCCCGGCTCGATCGGCGCATCGTCGACCCCGAGCCGCGTTTTCAAGGGAATGCGCATGGCCGGCCGTATGGGTGGCGAGCGCGTGACCGTCCTGAACCTCACGGTGCACTCCGTCGACGCCGAGAAGGGTCTGCTGCTCGTCAAGGGCGCCGTCCCCGGTGCCCGTGGCCGCATCGTTTTCGTCCGCAACGCAGTGAAGGGGGCTTGAGTCCATGGCTGACCAGACTCTCGCGCTCGACGTCCGAAGCGCAGACGGCAAGAAGGCAGGCTCCGTGGAGCTGCCCGCCGCACTGTTCGACGTCAAGACGAACATTCCGCTGATCCACCAGGTCGTCGTCGCGCAGCGCGCGGCGGCTCGCCAGGGCACGCACTCGACCAAGCGTCGTGGCGAGGTCTCGGGCGCCGGCCGCAAGCCGTTCAAGCAGAAGGGCACCGGTAACGCCCGTCAGGGTTCGATCCGCGCCCCGCACATGACCGGTGGTGGCATCGTCCACGGACCGAAGCCGCGCGACTACTCGCAGCGCACCCCCAAGAAGATGATCGCGGCCGCCCTGCTGGGTGCGCTGAGCGATCGCGCTCGGGGCGAGCGTCTGCACGTCGTCGAGTCCTTCGGCATCGAGGGCGCGCCCTCGACCAAGGCCGCTGCCGCCTACCTGACGAGCGTCGCGCAGACCAAGCGCGTCCTGGTCGTCATCGAGCGCAGCGACGACATCACGGTCAAGAGCGTCCGCAACCTCGCGTACGTGCACGTGCTGCCCGTCGACCAGCTCAACGCCTACGACGTGCTCGTCTCGGACGACATCGTCTTCACCAAGGCTGCCTACGACGCGTTCGTCGCGTCGAAGGCTTCCACCACCGAGGAGGTCTCGGCATGACCGACCTGCAGACGGCCCTGAACAAGGACCCCCGCGACGTCATCCTGCGTCCGGTCGTCTCGGAGAAGAGCTACGGGCTCATCGACGAGGGCAAGTACACGTTCCTCGTGGACCCGCGTGCGACCAAGACCGAGATCAAGCTCGCCATCGAGAAGATCTTCGGCGTCAAGGTCGCCGGCGTGAACACGATCAACCGCGTCGGGAAGTCCCGCCGCACCCGCTTCGGCACGGGAAAGCGCAAGGACACCAAGCGCGCCATCGTGACGCTCAAGTCGGGCACCATCGACATCTTCACGGCCGTCGGCTGAGCGCCGGAAGAAGGACGAGAGAACAATGGCTATTCGCAAGTACAAGCCCACGACCCCGGGTCGCCGCGGCTCGTCGGTGGCGGACTTCGCTGAGATCACCCGATCGACGCCTGAGAAGTCCCTCCTCCGGCCGCTGTCCAAGACCGGTGGTCGCAACAACCAGGGCCGCATCACCACGCGTCACATCGGTGGTGGCCACAAGCGCCAGTACCGCGTGATCGACTTCCGTCGCAACGACAAGGACGGCATCGACGCGAAGGTCGCTCACATCGAGTACGACCCGAACCGCACGGCTCGCATCGCCCTCCTGCACTACGCGGACGGCGAGAAGCGCTACATCATCGCGCCGAACAAGCTGTCGCAGGGTGATGTCGTGGAGTCCGGCCCCGGTGCCGACATCAAGCCCGGCAACAACCTGCCGCTGCGCAACATCCCCACGGGTACCGTCATCCACGCCATCGAGCTCCGCCCCGGCGGCGGCGCGAAGATGGCGCGCTCGGCCGGCGCCTCGGTGCGTCTGGTCGCCAAGGACGGCCCGTACGCCCAGCTGCGTCTGCCTTCGGGCGAGATCCGCAACGTGGATGCCCGCTGCCGCGCGACGATCGGCGAGGTCGGCAATGCCGAGCAGTCGAACATCAACTGGGGCAAGGCCGGCCGCAACCGTTGGAAGGGCATCCGCCCGACCGTCCGCGGTGTCGCGATGAACCCGGTCGACCACCCGCACGGTGGTGGCGAGGGAAAGACGTCCGGTGGACGTCACCCGGTGACGCCGTGGGGCCAGAAAGAAGGCCGCACCCGTCACGCCAACAAGGAAAGCGACAAGTACATCGTCCGTCGTCGCAACGCCGGCAAGAAGCGCAAGTAGGAGTAGAGGAAGATGCCACGCAGTCTTAAGAAGGGCCCCTTCGTCGACGAGCACCTGCTTCGCAAGGTCGTCGTCCAGAACGAAGCGGGATCCAAGAACGTCATCAAGACCTGGTCACGCCGGTCGATGATCGTGCCGGCCATGCTCGGCCACACGATCGCCGTCCACGACGGTCGCAAGCACATCCCCGTGTTCGTGACCGAGACCATGGTCGGCCACAAACTGGGCGAATTCGCGCCCACCCGCACCTTCCGCGGCCACGAGAAGGACGACAAGAAGGGCCGTCGCCGCTAGGCGATGCGAGAGGAGAGAGAAATGGTGGAGTCCATCGCACGAGTGCGACACATCCGCGTGACCCCTCAGAAGGCTCGTCGTGTCGTCGCTCTCATCAAGGGGAAGCCGGCCCTCGAGGCCCTGGCGATCCTGAAGTTCGCGCCGCAGAGCGCGAGTGAGCCCATCTACAAGCTCGTCGCCGCCGGTATCGCGAACGCTCGCGTCACCGCCGACAAGACGAACGAGTACCTGGATGATGCCGACCTGTACGTGGCCAACGCGTACGTGGACGAGGGCACGACGCTGAAGCGTTTCCGCCCCCGCGCCCAGGGTCGCGCATTCCAGATCAAGAAGCGCACGAGCCACATCACGGTCGTGCTCGCAACGCCTGAGGTGGCCGAGGCCGCCCCCGCAGCCAAGACCAAGAAGGCGAGCAAGTAATGGGCCAGAAGGTAAACCCGTACGGCTTCCGCCTCGGCATCACCACCGACCACGTGTCGCGTTGGTTCTCCGACTCGACGAAGCCCGGACAGCGCTACGCCGACTACGTGGCCGAGGACATCAAGATCCGCAAGCTGCTCCAGAAGAACCTGGACCGCGCAGGCGTGAGCAACATCGAGATCGAGCGCACTCGTGACCGCGTCCGCGTCGACATCCACACCGCCCGCCCGGGCATCGTGATCGGTCGTCGCGGAGCCGAGGCCGAGCGCATCCGCACCGACCTCGAGAAGCTCACCGGCAAGCAGATCCAGCTGAACATCCTCGAGGTCAAGAACCCCGAGGCCGACGCTCAGCTGGTCGCCCAGGGCATCGCCGAGCAGCTCTCGGCGCGCGTGGCCTTCCGCCGCGCGATGCGCAAGGGTCTGCAGGGCGCGCAGCGCGCCGGCGCCAAGGGTGTCCGCATCCAGGTCTCGGGCCGTCTCGGCGGCGCCGAGATGAGCCGGTCGGAGTTCTACCGCGAAGGCCGTGTGCCCCTGCACACCCTGCGCGCGAACATCGACTACGGCTTCTACGAGGCCAAGACCACCTTCGGCCGCATCGGCGTGAAGGTCTGGATCTACAAGGGCGATCTCACCAACAAGGAGCTCGCACGCGAGCAGGCCAATGCGCCGAAGGCACCCCGTGGTCGCGATGACCGCGGTGGCGACCGTCGTCGTGGCCCGCGCAGCGAGGACCCCGTCGCAGAAGGAGCGTCTGCCTGATGCTTATTCCCCGCAAGGTCAAGTACCGCAAGCAGCACCACCCCGGCCGCTCGGGCCAGGCCACCGGTGGCACCACGGTGTCGTTCGGTGAGTTCGGCATCCAGGCGCTCACCCCCGCTTACGTGACCAACCGTCAGATCGAGTCCGCTCGTATCGCGATGACCCGTCACATCAAGCGTGGTGGAAAGGTGTGGATCAACATCTACCCCGACCGTCCGCTGACCAAGAAGCCCGCCGAGACCCGCATGGGTTCCGGTAAGGGTTCGCCCGAGTGGTGGGTCGCGAACGTCAAGCCGGGCCGCGTCCTGTTCGAGGTGGCCGGAGTCGATGAGACTCTCGCCCGCGAGGCGCTGACCCGTGCAATTCACAAGCTGCCCCTGAAGGCACGCATCATCAAGCGCGAGGAGGGCGACGCGTAATGGCGATCGGCACCAAGCAGCTCGCCCCGAGCGAGCTCGATACGTTCGAAGACCAGCGCCTCGTCGAGGAGCTGCGCAAGGCCAAGGAAGAGCTGTTCAACCTGCGCTTCCAGTCGGCCACCGGCCAGCTCGAGAGCCACGGCCGCATCCGTGCGGTCAAGCGCGACATCGCGCGGCTCTACACCGTGATCCGTGAGCGGGAGCTCGGCATCCGTGCCACCCCCGCCCCCGTCGAGGTCGCGACGAAGGCGAAGAAGACGAAAGCCAAGAAAGCGGATGCCGCTGACGAGGCCGGAAAGGAAGAGGCCGAGTAATGGCTGAGACCACCGACAAGAAGCCCGCCGCGCCGAAGAAGGCTGCCGCCCCGAAGAAGGCCGCTGCGCCCAAGGCCTCCAAGGCCGAGGTCGTGGAGACCGTCGAGGCCGTGGATCCCAAGGGGCACGAGTCCTCCGCACATGACGTGCGCGACGCCGACGCCCGTGGATACCGCAAGTCCCGCCGCGGCTACGTGACCAGCGACAAGATGGACAAGACCATCGTCGTCGAGGTCGAAGACCGCGTGAAGCACCCGCTTTACGGCAAGGTCATCCGCCGGACGTCCAAGGTCAAGGCGCACGACGAGAGCAACTCCGCCGGCATCGGCGACCTCGTCCTCATCAACGAGACCCGCCCGCTCAGCGCCACCAAGCGCTGGCGTCTGGTCGAGATCCTCGAGAAGGCCAAGTAGGCCCCGGCCTGCTTGGAACCCAAGGAGTAACAAGTGATTCAGCAGGAATCCCGCCTCAAGGTCGCCGACAACACCGGTGCGAAGGAGCTGCTCACCATCCGTGTGCTGGGCGGCTCGAAGCGCCGCTACGCGGGACTGGGTGACACCATCGTCGCAACGGTCAAGGACGCGATCCCGGGCGGCAACGTCAAGAAGGGCGATGTGGTCAAGGCCGTCATCGTCCGCACCGTCAAGTCCACGCGCCGTCCCGACGGCTCGTACATCAAGTTCGACGAGAACGCCGCCGTCATCCTGAAGAACGACGGGGAGCCCCGCGGCACCCGCATCTTCGGACCGGTCGGTCGTGAGCTTCGCGACAAGAAGTTCATGAAGATCGTCTCGTTGGCGCCGGAGGTCATTTAGTCATGGCGAAGATCAAGAAGGGTGACCTGGTTCAGGTCATCTCGGGCGCAAAGCCCGAGCGTGGCGGCGACCGCGGCAAGCAGGGCAAGGTCCTCGAGATCCTGACCGAGCAGAACCGCGTCATCGTCGAAGGCGTGAACTACGTCACCAAGCACAACCGCGTGGGCCAGACCCAGCGCGGCACCAAGACGGGCGGCATCGAGACCTTCGAGGCTCCCATCCACATCTCCAACGTCGCACTCGTCGACCCCTCGACCAAGAAGCCGACCCGCGTCGGTCACCGCGTCGAGGAGCAGACCAAGGACGGCGTGAAGCGCACCGTCCGCGTGCGCTTCGCGAAGAAGTCAGGCAAGGACCTCTGATATGACAGACACCACTGCCGCGGTGGCTGGCCCGGCGGCCGAAGGCTCGCTCACGGCATCTCAGCCCCGCCTGAAGCAGAAGTACAACGACGAGATCAAAAAGGCGCTGCTGGAGGAATTCGGCTACGTCAACGTGAACCAGATCCCGCGTCTGGTCAAGGTCGTCGTCAACACCGGTGTCGGTGAAGCCGCTCGCGACA
The DNA here is from genome assembly GCF_900100885.1 of Microbacterium pygmaeum. Taxonomy (NCBI): domain Bacteria; kingdom Bacillati; phylum Actinomycetota; class Actinomycetes; order Micrococcales; family Microbacteriaceae; genus Microbacterium; species Microbacterium pygmaeum. Next base: position 43,038 of record NZ_LT629692.1, on the reverse strand, counting down.
GCAAGGTGATCGATGGTGCGGTCGACGACCTCACCAAGATCACCGGCCAGAAGCCGATCGTCACCAAGGCACGCAAGTCGATCGCGCAGTTCAAGCTGCGCGAGGGCCAGCCCATCGGCGCGCACGTCACCCTTCGTGGCGACCGCGCGTGGGAGTTCCTGGACCGCCTCGTCTCGCTCGCACTGCCCCGCATCCGCGACTTCCGCGGTCTGTCGGGCAAGCAGTTCGACGGCACCGGCAACTACACGTTCGGTCTGCAAGAGCAGTCGGTCTTCCACGAGATCGACCAGGACCGCATCGATCGCGTCCGCGGTTTCGACATCACCGTCGTCACCACGGCCAAGACCGATGCAGAGGGCCGCGCGCTGCTGAAGGCCATCGGCTTCCCGTTCCGCAACGAGGACGCTCAGGCGTAATACCCACCACCACAGGTCGGCGGGCTCGAAAAGCCCGTCGAAACCTGGTGAACAAAGGAAACACCACATGACAATGACAGACCCGGTCGCAGACATGCTGACCCGTCTGCGCAACGCGAACTCGGCGCACCACGACTCCGTGTCGCTGCCGAGCTCCAAGCTCAAGACCAACATCGCCCAGATCCTCAAGCAGGAGGGCTACATCGCCTCCTGGAACGTCGAGGATGCCCGCGTCGGTCAGACCCTCACGCTCGAGCTGAAGTACGGCCCGAACCGCGAGCGTTCGATCGCCGGCATCAAGCGCGTCTCCAAGCCCGGTCTTCGCGTCTACGCGAAGTCCTCCGAGATCCCCACGGTTCTCGGTGGCCTCGGCGTCGCCATCCTGTCCACCTCGTCCGGCCTCCTCACGGACCGCCAGGCAGAGCAGAAGGGCGTGGGTGGGGAAGTCCTCGCCTACGTGTGGTGACCTGACATGTCGCGTATTGGACGTCTTCCCATCGACATCCCCGCCGGCGTGACCATCACGGTCGACGGCCAGGATGTCGCGGTCAAGGGCCCGAAGGGCGAGCTGTCTCTGACGGTCTCGAACCCCATCGAGGTTCAGGTCGAGGAGAACCAGGTCCTGGTCAGCCGCCCCGACGACGAGCGCGAGTCGCGTTCGCTGCACGGACTGACCCGCACCCTGATCAACAACAACATCATCGGCGTCACCCAGGGCTACACCAAGGGCCTCGAGGTCGTCGGCACCGGTTACCGCGTCGCGCAGAAGGGCGGCTCGATCGAGTTCGCCCTCGGCTTCTCGCACCCCGTGCTCGTGGAGCCGCCCGCCGGCATCACGTTCACGGTCGAAGGCAACAACAAGGTGACCGTGGCCGGCATCGACAAGCAGGCCGTCGGTGAGGCTGCCGCGAACATCCGCAAGATCCGCAAGCCCGAGCCCTACAAGGGCAAGGGTGTGCGGTACGCCGGCGAGGTCGTGCGGCGCAAGGCCGGAAAGGCTGGTAAGTAACCATGGCTGTGAAGTCGAAGTCAGACGCGCGTGCGCGTCGCCACACCCGCCTTCGCAAGAAGGTCGTGGGCACCGAGTCGCGTCCGCGGCTGGTCGTGACCCGGTCCGCCCGTCACGTCTTCGTCCAGGTGGTCGACGACGCGAAGGGGCACACCCTGGCATCCGCGTCCACCCTCGAAACGGATCTGCGTTCGTTCGACGGTGACAAGACCGCCAAGGCTCGCAAGGTCGGCGAGCTCGTCGCCGAGCGTGCCAAGGCTGCCGGTGTCGAGGATGTCGTGTTCGACCGCGGCGGGAACCGCTACGCCGGACGCGTCGCGGCGATCGCCGACGGCGCCCGCGAAGGAGGTTTGAACCTGTGAGCGATGCAGCAACCAACAACAACGGGGAGACCGTAGTGGCAGTCGATGCCGAGCAGACCGCGCCCGCCGAGGCGACGGCTGCGACCGAGGCGCCCGCCGAGCGCGAGCGCGAGCCGCGCCGCGGTGGCCGCGAGCGCAACGCCAACCAGCGCGACCGTGGTTCGCGTGATGCCGACAAGAGCCAGTTCCTGGAGCGCGTCGTCACCATCAACCGCGTCTCGAAGGTCGTCAAGGGCGGTCGTCGCTTCAGCTTCACGGCCCTGGTGGTCGTCGGAGACGGAAACGGCGTCGTAGGCGTGGGTTACGGAAAGGCTCGCGAGGTTCCCCTCGCGATCTCGAAGGGTGTCGAAGAGGCCAAGCGCAACTTCTTCCGCGTTCCCCGCGTCGGCGTGACCATCCCCCACCCTGTCCAGGGTGAGGCCGCCGCCGGTGTGGTGCTCCTGCGCCCCGCCGCCGCCGGTACCGGTGTCATCGCCGGTGGACCCGTCCGCGCCGTGCTCGAGTGCGCCGGTATCCACGACGTCCTGTCGAAGTCGCTCGGTTCGTCGAACACGATCAACATCGTGCACGCGACCGTCGCCGCCCTGAAGCAGCTCGAGGAGCCCCGTGCGGTCGCCGCACGCCGCGGTCTCGAGTTCGACCAGGTCGCGCCGGCTCGTCTCGTGCGTGCGGAGGCCGACGCCGCCGCTGCTGCGAAGGTAGGTGCCTGATGGCCGCGCGTCTCAAGGTCACACAGATCAAGTCCAAGGTGAGCGAGAAGCAGAACCAGCGTGACACGCTGCGCAGCCTCGGTCTGAAGCGGATCAACGACTCGGTCGTTCGTCCCGACGACGCGCAGACGCGCGGCTACGTCAAGACCGTCGCCCACCTCGTGAAGGTTGAGGAGATCGACTAATGGCCGACAAGGCTGAGAAGGCGACCGAAGAGGTCACCGAGAAGAAGGCTTCGCCCAAGAAGGCGACGGCCAAGAAGGCGGCGCCGAAGGCCGACAAGCCGAAGGCGGATGCTCCGGCATCCCGTCCCGGTGTGCTCAAGGTCCACCACCTCCGTCCGGTCCCGGGTTCGCACACCGCGAAGACCCGCGTCGGTCGTGGTGAGGGCTCGAAGGGCAAGACGGCCGGTCGCGGCACCAAGGGCCAGAAGGCCCGCTACCAGGTCAAGGCAGGCTTCGAGGGCGGGCAGATGCCCCTCCACATGCGCACTCCCAAGCTGCGCGGGTTCAAGAACCCGTTCCGCGTGGAGTACCAGGTGGTCAACCTCGACAAGCTCGCCGAGCTGTACCCCGCAGGCGGAGAGGTCACCATCGGCGACCTCGTCGCCAAGGGTGCGGTGCGCAAGAACGAGAAGGTCAAGGTGCTCGGCACCGGCGACATCGACGTGAAGCTCACCGTGGCGGTCGACAAGGTCTCGGGTTCTGCCGAGCAGAAGATCGTCGCCGCAGGCGGATCCGTCAAGTAGTTCACCCAGCAGGGGCCGGAGCATGCTCCGGCCCCTGCTGAGTTACCCTGGGAGTTGATGCGCCCCGTGCGCATCGGCACCCCTCTGGAGGCATCCTCTTGTTCAGCGCCATCGCGCGGGTCTTCCGTACACCCGACCTTCGTCGGAAGATCGCATTCACTCTGGCGATCATCGCCATCTACCGCTTCGGTGCGCACATCCCCGCGCCGTTCGTCGACTTCCCCAACGTGCAGGAGTGCCTGCGGCAGTCCGCCGGCACCGAGGGTCTGCTCTCACTCGTCAACCTGTTCTCAGGCGGCGCGCTCCTGCAGCTGTCGATCTTCGCACTCGGCGTCATGCCGTACATCACGGCGACGATCATCGTGCAGCTGCTGCGTGTGGTCATCCCGCACTTCGAGACTCTCTATAAAGAGGGCCAGTCGGGCCAGTCGCGTCTGACGCAGTACACCCGCTATCTCACGATCGCGCTGGCGCTCCTGCAGTCCACGACCCTGGTCACGGTGGCGCGCAGCGGTCAGCTGTTCGGCACCACCGGCGTCCCGGAGTGCGAGCAGCTGCTCACCAACGACGTGTGGTGGGCCCAGCTGCTCATGATCATCACGATGACCGCCGGTACCGGCCTCATCATGTGGTTCGCCGAGCTGGTCACCGAGCGCGGTATCGGCAACGGGATGTCGATCCTGATCTTCACCTCCATCGCTGCGGCCTTCCCCGCCTCGATGTGGGCGATCTGGCAGTCGCGCGGCTTCGAGGTCTTCCTCCTCGTCTTGGCGGTCGGGATCCTGGTGGTCGCGTTGGTGGTGTTCGTCGAGCAGTCGCAGCGGCGCATCCCGGTGCAGTATGCCAAGCGCATGGTCGGTCGCCGCACCTACGGCGGCACCAACACGTACATCCCGATCAAGGTGAACATGGCCGGCGTCGTGCCCGTCATCTTCGCGTCTTCGCTGCTGTACATCCCCGCGCTGATCGCGCAGTTCAACCAGCCGCAGGCAGGCCAGCAGGTCCAGCCCTGGGTGGCGTGGATCGCGCAGTACCTCACCACCGGTGACAGCCCGCTGTACATGCTGGTGTACTTCCTGCTCATCGTCGGCTTCACGTACTTCTACGTCGCGATCACGTTCAACCCGGTCGAGGTCGCCGACAACATGAAGAAGTACGGCGGCTTCATCCCCGGCATCCGCGCCGGTCGCCCGACGGCGGAGTACCTCGACTACGTGCTGACCCGCATCACCCTGCCCGGCTCGATGTACCTCGGCTTCATCGCCCTGCTGCCGCTGATCGCCCTGGCCGCGGTCGGCGCCAATCAGAACTTCCCGTTCGGCGGCGCCTCGATCCTGATCATCGTCGGCGTCGGCCTCGAGACCGTCAAGCAGATCGACGCGCAGCTCCAGCAGCGCCACTACGAAGGACTCCTGCGATGACCGCACGCTTTCTCATCGTCGGGCCGCAGGGCTCCGGCAAGGGGACCCAGGGCATTCGGATCGCGGAAGCGTTCGGAATCCCGGCGATCTCCACAGGCGACATGTTCCGCGCGGCGATCGCCGGCGGTACGGACCTCGGCACGCAGGTCTCCGCGATCATCGAGGCGGGCGACCTCGTCCCGGACGAGCTGACCAGCGCGGTCGTGCGGGAGCGGCTCTCCCAGCCGGATGCCGCGGAGGGGTTCCTCCTCGACGGCTACCCGCGCAACGTCGGTCAGGTCCGCGACCTCGACGCGTTCCTCGAGGGCCGCGATGAAGAGCTGGACGCCGTCATCGAGCTGAGCGTGCCGCGCGATGAGAGCATTGCGCGGCTCACGCTGCGCGCACAGGAGCAGGGCCGCACGGACGACACCGAAGAGGTGATCGCCAACCGTCTCGCGATCTACGAGCGCGAGACCGCGCCGATCCTCGGCGTCTACGGCACGCGCGACCTGGTCGTGGAGGTCGACGGCACCGGATCGCTCGACGAGGTCACCGATCGCATCGTCAGCGCACTGCGCGAGCGCGGTCTCGGCCGCGCCGCGGCGTGACCTGCGCTCCCACGCCGTGAACCGGGTTCTGTGATGCTGCGCCGTTCGATCTACAAGTCGCCGGCTCAGCTGCGGTCGATGGTCGAGCCCGGGCTGATCACGGCCGCGATGCTCGACGCGGTGCGCGCAATGATCCAGCCGGGTGTCACCACCCTGGAGCTGGATGCCGCAGCATCCGCAGTCCTCGATCAGCGCGGCGCGAAGTCCAACTTCCAGATGGTCCGCGGATACCGCCACACCATCTGCGCCTCGGTCAACGAACAGGTCGTGCACGGGATCCCCTCGCATCGCCCGCTCGAGCCGGGTGACATCCTCTCGATCGACGCGGGTGCCGAGTACCAGGGCTGGAACGGCGACTCGGCGTTCACCGTCGTGCTGCCCGACCCGGCGCGGCCGGTGCTGGTCGCCGCGCGCACCCGCCTGTCCGAGATCACCGAGGGATCTCTGTGGGCCGGCATCGCCGCGTTCGCGACGGCATCGCACATCGGCGAGATCGGTGTCGCGGTGGAGCGTTACGTCGAGGCATCCGGCGAGGGATACGGCATCCTGCGCGACTACGTCGGGCACGGCATCGGACGCAAGATGCACGAGTCGCCGTCGGTGTTCAACTACCGCGTGCAGGATCCGGGCGCCGAGGTGCGCCCGGGCCTGGTGCTGGCCATCGAGCCGATGGTCGTCGGCGGCGATCAGGCGACCTTCGTCGAAGACGACGACTGGACGGTCTCCACACTCGACGGCACAGCAGGCTCACATTGGGAACATAGCGTCGCCGTGCATGATGGCGGTATCTGGGTGCTCACGGCACCCGATGGTGGGGCCGCCGGCCTCGCGCCCTTCGGCGTGACGCCCACGCCCGTTCAGTAGATGCTTCTCAGCAGGTGAGGAATTGTGATGGCTGCGACTGCCCGCAAGGTTAATTGGTTCGCGATCTGGGTGAGCGCGGCCGTTGTGGTCGCGCTCGTGCTGGTCACAGTGCTGGTCGTCGCGATGAACAACTCCACGGACGACCCCGGTCCGGCGCCGCAGGGCGCGACCATCAACACCGAGACCGGAGCGATCGCCGTCGGCGAGGGCACCGGGACGATGGACACCTACATCGACTTCATGTGCCCGATCTGCAACCAGTTCGAGCAGATCTACGGCGAGGCCATTTCGGGGCTCGTCGATGACGGCACGATCACGCTGAACATCCACCCGATCTCGATCCTGGACCGCGCCTCGCAGGGCACCGAGTACTCCACGCGCGCCGCGAATGCGATGTACTGCGTGGCTGCAGCGGACGGGACCGCCGCCCTGCCGTTCATGCAGGCGATGTTCGCCAATCAGCCCGCGGAGGGAACGGCAGGGCTCACGAACGAGCAGATCCTGGCGGTCGCCGCGGGTGTCGGGGTGACCGGCATCGATTCGTGCGTGAACGACGGCGAGTACTCGAAGTACGTCACGGCGATGACCGATCAGACTCCGATCGCGCCGGGCGCGACGGGCATCGGCACGCCGACGATCGCGATCAACGGCGAGACCATCGCGACCTCGACGCTGCCCGACCCGGCGGACCTGGGCTCGCTCTTCCAGTAGGCGCGCTGCGGCGCCTGGCGCCGCGCGCCGCATCCGCTCGCCCTCCCGCCGAGCCGCGATGCTTCGTGCGACCCGGGGTGTGTCGAGCGCGCGGAACGTCGCGGCTCGCACCAGTCGTATCGGCTGGGCGAGCACGCCGGGCGGTCGAGCTCGGCATGCGGGTTCCTCCCCAGAGTCCACGTGTCGCGGATCGTGCACAGACGCGACGCTCGGGAGGTGAATCGAGGGGACGGCGGCGGATGCTGGGGCATGCGCATGACCGCAGATCTGACCGATCTGATCTCACGGGGTGAACTCGACGCCCGGGGTCTCTCGAGTCGCGCCATCGCTGCGTCGGTGCGCGCGGGACGCCTGCACAAGCTCCACAGCGGGTGGTACATCGACGGCGAAACGTGGCGCGCAGCGCACGTCGAACAGCGTCACCGGTACCGCGTCCTGGCGGCATACGCGCGAAGCCGCGATGGAGTCGGGGTCGCCTCGCTCGTCTCGGCGGCCGTGATGTGGGATCTGCCGCTGTTCCGGATCACGCCGCGCCGCGTGCATCAGAGCGGGTCCACCCTCGACGGTCACGTGAGCACCGGCGATGTCGCCCGTCACGAGGTCGATGTGTCCGAGGGGGAGCGGGTGCTGATCGACGGCATCCCGACAACGTCGCTGGCACGGACAGTCGCCGACATGAGCCGGCTCGCGACACCGGAAGCCGGGCTGTCGATCGCGGATGCTGCGCTCCGACGCGTCGCGTGGGATCCGGCGACGCGGACGTACGATCACGTCGCCGCCGAGGAACTGCGCGAGGCCGTCCGCGCATCGATGGAACGAGTGCGTGGCGCGCGTGGCGTCAGACGTGGCCGGAGGATCGTCGCGCTCGCGGACGGCCGCGCACAGCTTCCGGGGGAGAGTGTCAGCCGGCTCTACCTGCTCGAGCTCGGTTTCGCGCCGCCGCGCCTCCAAGTGCCCATCCCAGACCCCGTCGGGGGCTGGTACTTCGTGGACTTCGGCCTGGACGACGTGAACTCGTGGGGGGAGTTCGACGGCGTCGGGAAGTATCTGGACGCCCGGATGCGAGGTGGCGTCGACCTCGAGCGCACGCTCCTCGCCGAGAAAGCGCGCGAGGACTGGATCCGCGGAACGACGAATCGCAAGTTCCCGAGGTGGGGGATGCCTGCGCTCGACAGCGCGCGCACCCTCGGCATCCGCCTCGCGCACTTCCACGTCGTTCCGCCGCGCTGAAGCGCGCCGCATGACCCTGGGCGCCCCGCGGCGCTGACGCGCGCTGCATGACCCTGGGCGCCCCACGGCGCTGACGCGCGCACGTCGTCCCACGGCGCTGACGCGCGCTCCGTGACCCTGCGCCCGACCGCGCGTTTCTCTGGTCACTTTCCCGAGCCGATCGATTCCGTGCGAGCCGGGGTGTGTCGTGTACACGAAACAGCACGGCTCGCACAGTACGTCGCGGCTCGGCGAAATGGTGGGGAGGAGGCGGGGCGGGGTGGGGGGCGGCGGGGCGGGGCGCTCAGCGACGGGGCGAAGCGGATGCCGCGACCCGCCGAAATCGCCGAACCCCGGCGCGGCGACCGCGGTTTGCCGACCCACAGGTTAAGGCGTATGCTTGATCTTTGGTGCGTTGCGCCTCATCGGCGTGTCCACGCACCACAATCCCACCCAAACCGCAGACCGACCGGTCTGCCCAGCGTTAGCGAGTGTATGGCGAAGAAAGACGGTGTCATCGAGATCGAGGGCGTGATCTCCGAGGCGCTTCCCAACGCGATGTTCCGCGTTGAGTTGAGCAACGGACACAAGGTCCTCGCCACGATCTCGGGCAAGATGCGGCAGAACTACATCCGCATCATCCCGGAGGACCGCGTCGTCGTGGAGCTCAGCCCCTACGACCTCACGCGCGGCCGGATCGTCTACCGCTACCGCTAGACCGGTCGAGAAGTAACACCCCAGGCTCCGGCCTGCCCGGTGAAGACAGCGAACAGGAAACATCATGAAGGTAAACCCCAGCGTCAAGCCGATCTGCGATCACTGCAAGGTGATCCGCCGCCACGGCGTCGTCATGGTCATCTGCAAGTCCAACCCGCGCCACAAGCAGCGCCAGGGTTGAGCCGCGGCGAGGCCGCGTTGATGCGCCGGTGCCTCAAGATCGAGTAGGCGCGCCAGCGCCGCATCGAGATCTCAACGCAGCACGCACGTACAACTGAACACATCACAGGCAGTCTCAGAACCTCGCGAGAGGGGACACCCCGGGTCGGAGGCCCGGGCACCGATTCTGCTCCATACCTCCACTCACTCCATAGGAGAGAACCGCATGGCACGTCTTGCCGGCGTTGACATCCCGCGCGATAAGCGCGTGGTGATCGCCCTTACCTACATCTACGGCGTAGGCCCCACCCGTTCGAAGGCGATCCTCGCCGCGACGGACATCGATCAGAGCATCCGCGTCAAGGACCTGACCGACGACCAGCTGATCGCGCTCCGCGACAACATCGAAGGCAACTACAAGGTGGAGGGTGACCTCCGTCGCGAGGTCGCCGCCGACATCCGCCGCAAGGTCGAGATCGGCTCATACGAGGGCATCCGCCACCGCCGCGGCCTGCCCGTGCGCGGCCAGCGCACGAAGACAAACGCCCGCACGCGCAAGGGTCCCAAGCGCACCGTCGCCGGCAAGAAGAAGGCGCGCTAGGGCGCGGCTAGGAGAACACGAACATGGCTGCACCCAAGACCGCTGCGCGGAAGCCCCGTCGCAAGGAAAAGAAGAACATCGCGCTGGGCCAGGCCCACATCAAGTCGACGTTCAACAACACGATCGTCTCGATCACCGACCCGGCCGGCGCCGTCATCAGCTGGGCCTCGTCCGGTGGAGTGGGCTTCAAGGGCTCGCGCAAGTCGACCCCGTACGCCGCCGGTATGGCCGCCGAGTCCGCTGCGCGCCAGGCGCAGGAGCACGGCGTCAAGAAGGTCGACGTCTTCGTGAAGGGTCCCGGCTCCGGCCGCGAGACCGCGATCCGCTCGCTCCAGGCCGCAGGCCTCGAGGTCGGCTCGATCAACGATGTGACGCCGCAGGCGCACAACGGCTGCCGTCCCCCCAAGCGTCGTCGCGTCTGACGCGACGGCTGCGCAGCGGCCTGCTCGAGCCCGTTTCGGTTATCGAGCAGGCCGTGTCGCGGCCGGTCCGACACGACACTGAACATCGGATGCCGCGGCGCTCGCGCCCCCGGCATCCTCGAGAACAACTCAACACCTCATCCACACCGCACGTGTCATATAGCGGGCACGTGATTGAAAGGAACACATAGTGCTCATCGCACAGCGTCCCACTCTGACCGAGGAGAAGATCGGCGAGTTCCGGAGCCGCTTCATCATCGAGCCCCTGGAGCCCGGCTTCGGTTACACGATCGGCAACGCGCTGCGTCGCAGCCTGCTCTCGTCGATCCCCGGCGCGGCCGTCACCAGCATCCGCCTGGACGGCGTCCAGCACGAGTTCAGCACGATCCCCGGTGTCAAGGAAGATGTCACCGAGATCATCCTGAACATCAAGCAGCTCGTCGTCTCGAGCGAGCGCGACGAGCCCATCACCGCGTACCTGCGCAAGACGGGTGCGGGCGAGGTCACCGCCGCTGACATCTCGGCTCCGGCCGGTGTCGAGGTCCACAACCCCGAGCTGGTCATCGCGACCCTGAACGACACCGCGAAGTTCGAGCTCGAGCTCACGATCGAGCGTGGCCGCGGCTACGTGTCGGCCACGCAGAACCGCAACGAGTACGCCGAGTCGGGTCAGATCCCCATCGACTCGATCTACTCGCCGGTCCTCAAGGTCAGCTACCGCGTCGACGCCACCCGTGCCGGGGAGCGCACCGACTTCGACAAGCTGGTCCTGGACGTCGAGTCCAAGGCATCCATCGCCCCGCGCGACGCCGTTGCGTCGGCCGGCCGCACCCTGACCGAGCTGTTCGGTCTGGCGCGCGAGCTGAACGTCGAGGCCGAGGGCATCGAGATCGGCCCCGCGCCGGTCGAGACAGTCCTCTCCAACGAGCTGTCGATGCCGATCGAAGACCTCGATCTGTCGGTCCGTTCGTACAACTGCCTCAAGCGTGAGGGCATCAACACGGTCAGCGAGCTCGTCGCCCTCTCGGAGACGCAGCTCATGAACATCCGCAACTTCGGTCAGAAGTCGGTCGACGAGGTGCGCGACAAGCTCATCTCGCTCGGACTGTCGCTCAAGGACTCGGTTCCCGGGTTCGACGGCGCGCACTTCTACGGCGGCTACGACGACGAGACCGTCTGAGTTCCGGCCACCCGAATCTGATCTGGAGTAACTGAGAATGCCTAAGCCCACCAAGGGTCCCCGCCTCGGAGGCGGCCCCGCCCACGAGCGCCTGCTGCTTGCGAACCTCGCCGCTGCGCTGTTCACGCACAAGTCGATCAAGACGACCGAGACCAAGGCCAAGCGCCTGCGTCCGCTCGCCGAGCGCCTGGTCACCTTCGCCAAGCGCGGCGACCTGCACGCCCGTCGCCGGGTGCTGTCGGTCATCGGCGACAAGACCGTCGTGCACGAGCTGTTCACCGAGATCGCGCCGCTGGTCGCCGACCGTGAGGGCGGCTACACCCGCATCACGAAGATCGGCAACCGCAAGGGCGACAACGCCCCCATGGCCGTGATCGAGCTCGTTCTCGAGCCCGTGAACCCGAAGCCGAAGTCGGCCAAGAAGACGGCGAAGGCGGATGCCGCCACCGCCGCTCCGGTCGAGGACGCGCCCGTCGAGGAGACCGAGGAGGCGCCCGTCGAGGACGCCGCCGCGGACGCCGGCGCCGAGTCGGCGGAGGAGGGCGCGGCCGCCGAGGCTGCGGCCGAGGACGCCGTGGTCACCGAGGACGAGACGGCCGCCAAGGCCTGATCGCTTCGACCCGCTGTTCGCGAGACCCGCGTGCCCTTCGGGGCCCGCGGGTCTCGCTGCGTTCGCGGGCTCGCGAGGGCTCACGCGGGCTGAACGCGGGCGCACGAGGGCTCACACGGACGGGTACGCTGGCGGGCGTGAATGAGGAGCGCGGCGCAGCTGCTGAACTGATCTGGCGCCCGGCGACGGCGGACGACATCGACGCGATGCACGCCTCGCTCGCGGCATCCGATCGGGTCGATCATCCGACCTGGGTCACGCCCCGCGACGAGATCGCCGACATCTTCGAGCTCTCGCACGTGGATCCGGAGCGCGACCTGCTGCTGGCGCTCGCCCCCGACGGGACCGTCGTCGCCCAGGGCTGGGCCTTCCTGCACCCGTCGCACGACGCCGAGCTGCACGCCTACCTGCAGGGCGCGGTGCATCCGCACTGGCGGCGCCGCGGAATCGGCACGCGGCTGATCGAGTGGCTGTACACACGCGCGCGCGAACTGATCACCGAGACCGGATCCAGCGCGGATGCCGCGGTCTACCAGTACGTCGACGACGGCAACATCGGGGCGGTGATCCTCGGCGAGCGACTCGGCCTGCAGACCGAGCGCTGGTTCACCTCGATGCAGCGCGATCTCGCCGAGCTCGTAGACGCGCCCCTCGACGTCGACGGCGTCGAGTTCGTGCCGTACTGCGCCGAACGCGCATCCGATGCGCTGGCCGCTCGAAACGACGCGTTCCGCGACCACTGGGGCTCGCTGCCGAGCACGCCGGAGCGCTGGGCGCAGTTCGTCGGCGGCGCGTTCCTGCGGCCTGACCTGTCGACGCTGGCGCTGCGCGACGGGCGCATCGTCGCATTCTGCCTGGCCTCGGTCAACGAAGAGGACTGGGTCGCGCTCGGCGCCTCGAACACCTACATCGACTTGATCGGCGTCGTGCGGGATCAGCGCGGCCTGCGCCTGGCCCCGGCCGTCATCGCCCGCACGCTCCGGGCAGCCAAGGACGCCGGTCTCGAGGCCGCCGTCCTCGACGTCGACACCGCGAGTCCGACCGGCGCGCACACGCTCTACGAGCGGCTCGGGTTCCACCCGACGCAGCGGCAGCAGGTACTGGTGCGCAGGTTCTGACCGCACTCCTGCGCGACTCTGATCGCACTACTCCGCGACGCGGACCTCGGAATGGTGCAGCCGCCGGAACGCGCGCATCTCCACCTCGTAGGCGCGCAGCGCGCGGTCCAGCTCGGCGCGCTCGACGGCGTCCGCCACAGCGTCCGCGAACAGCCGCCCGCCGGCATCGCCGGGGTGGATCTGATCGCCCGCGAGAAGATCCTCGTGGCCGGCGATGGTGCCGGCCCAGTCGGCGACCGCGACACCCGGGTGCGAGGCGGCGAAGGCCGCGATGTCGGCGTTGACGCCGGGGATCCAGTCGCGCGGCGCGAAGGCGTTCACCAGGATCAGGTGGCGGTCGGGCCCCGTGATCGCGGCCATCTGCTCCATCGCGCCCGCATCCAGCGGCCCGTTCGTGCCGAGGGCCAGGACGACGTAGGGACGCAGCTGCCCGCTGTCGGCGAGCGACTGCAGGATGCCGGGGCCCGCCCAGCTCGACCGTGACACCGCGGCATCCACCGAGATTCCGGGAAGCTTCTCGAAGAGACCGGGGGTGGAGGCGAGCATCACCGAGTCGCCGACCGCGGTGATCTCGTCGCCGGAGACCGGTGTCGGGGATGGCATCGGACGCGGGTTCTCGACCTCGACGCCGGGACCGGCCGCAGACTCCGAGCCCTCTGCCGGCGGTTCCGCGTCGGCGGCCCTCGCCGGAGGCGAGGGCTGCTCGGCCAGCGCCTCGAGCCCGCTCTGCACCGCCGCCTGACCCGAGGACACGTCGGGAGCCGCGGCGATCGCGGCCGAGGTGCCACCCAGCAGCACGACGACCGCTGCAACGCCGCCGATCGCCCGCACCCGCGCACCGGGGGTGCCCAGCAATCGCCGGTACACGCGTGCGGCCGAACCGCGGAACCCGTAGCGGCGGACCGGCGTTTCCACGAACCGGTACGAGAGCTCGGCGGCGATCACCGTGAGCCCGAGCGCGAGCCACCCGATCTCAGTCGGCACACCGGCATCCGGACCCGTCTGGCGGATGCCGGCCACCAGCAGCACCAGCAGCGGCCAATGCCAGAGGTAGATCCCGTAGGAGCGGTCGCCGACCCAGCGCAGCGGCTGCGCGTCGATCGCGCGGCCGAAGGCCGAGCCGGGCCAGACACCCGCGGTGATGGCGACGGCCGTGAGGACGCTGGCCGCCAGCACGACGCCGGGGAAGGAGATCGCAGTGTCGGTCGGCGGGAGCAGGGCGAGTGCGCCGATGCCCACCAGCGCCGAGGTGCCGATGATGCCGGTGACGGTCCGGACGCGTCCGGAGGCGACGCCCTCCCCGGCTGCGCGCGCCATGGTTGCGTGACCGAGGACGCCCTGCAGACCGAATGCGAGGGCGATGCCGATCAGGATGCCGAAGGCGTGCGTGTCCGTTCCGAAGTAGGCGCGGGTGAGGTCGGTGCCGGACGAGACGAGCGCGCCCATCCACGCGGCTGACGCGAGCGCCAGCATCCCCGCAGCGGCCGCCCTGCCCCATGCCCGCGGCACCAGGAGGAACAGCGGCAGCACCAGCGGCCAGACGACGTAGAACTGCTCCTCGACGGCCAGCGACCAGAAGTTGCGGAACAGTTCGGGAGTCGCGGCGGCGAAGTACCCGCCCCCGCCGGCGATCGAGACCCAGTTGTAGCTGAAGGTCGCCGCTCCCAGCACCTGATCGCCGAGGCGCACGAGCACGTCTCCGCCGATCAGCCAGGCCGCCGTGGCGCAGACGGTGACGACGATCGCCAGGGCCGGAAGCAGCCGACGGGCGCGGCGCTGCCAGAAGGCGCCGAGCGCGATCCGGCCGGTCGTCCCATGCTCGCGCAGAAGCAGCGTGGTGATGAGGAATCCGCTGATCACGAAGAAGACGTCGACGCCCAGGAAGCCGCCGCGCACCCAGGATCCGGGGAAGAGGTGGAAGACGACGACGAGGGCGACGGCGAGCGCGCGCATGCCGTCGAGACCCGCGAAACGGGCCGGAGAGGGGTGTGGAGGTGTCATGACAATCCGTGGGGAGGCGACGTGCCAGTCTAAGCGGGCCGCGACCGGGACACACCGACGCGCCCGCCTCCGCGCGCGATCGTGTCGCGTTGCGAACGCGTCACGTATCAGGACCGCAGCACACGGCCTCTATACCCGGTGGAACATGCACCGCTAGTCTGAGCCCACTCTCAGAGGCGAGAGCTGGGGAAGAGCGCAGGATGTCGGGATCGAACGGGTCGGTCGCGGGGCCCACCGAATGGGTGGGCACGCCGCGCGCTCGCCGGCGCGCGGGCCTGTCCATCTACTCGATCCTGCTGATCATGCTCCTGTCGGTCAGCGTGCTCTCCAGCATCGTGGTCGGCATCATCGGGTACGTCAACGGGACGCAGGCGCTGCGCACGATCGCGTACGAGAAGCTCGTCGAGATCCGCGAGAACCGCGCGCGCGAGGTGACCCAGCTGTTCGCGACGATCGAGAACGCGGTCCGGCTCGGCGCGATGAACGACACGAGTCGCCAGGCGATCCAGGACTTCACGGCGGGCTTCGATCAGCTGCAGGGGCAGGAGGTGGATGCCGCGGCATCCGCTGCCCTTTCCACCTACTACACCGACACCTTCGCGGCCGACCTGTCGGAGGCGACCGGGCAGGACGTGGACGGTGCGGAGTTCACGCCGAGGGATGCCGCGGAGCAATACCTCCAGTACCACTACGTGATCCCCTTCGACACATGGAAGGAGGCGATCACCGTCGATGATGCCGGCGACGGCAGCGCGTGGTCGGCGGCGCACGCGAAGTACCACGAGTACTTCCGCGCGATGACCGAGCTCCAGGATTTCGAAGACGTGCTGATGATCGACGCCGACGGCGACGTCGTCTACAGCGCGTTCAAGGGCGTCGATCTCGGCACGAACCTGCTGGAGGGCCCGTACCGGCTCTCCAACCTCTCGGATGCGTACCGCGAGGCGATGAGCAGCAACATCGTGGGCGAGGTGGTGCTGGCCGATTTCGATGCGTACAGCCCGAGCCTGGGCAACCCCGCCGGCTGGGCGGTCACCCCGATCGCGGTGGATGGGCAGGTCGCCGGCGCGCTCGCGATCGAGCTGCCGATCGACCGCATCAACGAGGTCATGACCGTCGGCGGCGACTGGGCGCTGAACGGCCTCGGCAACACAGGGGAGACCTACCTCGTCGGCCGGGACGGGCTGATGCGCTCGATCTCGCGGACGCTTCGCGAGGATCCAGCGGCGTACGAGAAGGAGTCGGTGGCGGCGGGTCTGTCTCCGGCGGCGGCCGCGCTCAGCGTGCACAACGACAACACGCTGCTGCAGCAGATCGTCGACGGCGCGGCGGTCACGCGCGCGTTCGCGGGGGATGCCGGAACCATGCTCGAGCGCGACTACCTGGGCCGCGAGAGTCTCACCGCGTTCGCGCCGCTCGATGTCGACGGGCTGAACTGGGCGATCGTCGCGCAGGAGACCTCGGGCGAGGCGCTGGTGCCGGTGGATGACTTCACGCGCAACCTGATCCTCTCCACCGCGGGAATGATCATCTTCGTGTGCCTGCTCTCCCTCGTGCTCGCGCAGGTGTTCGTGCGGCCGCTGCGGCGCCTGAAGACCGCGGCCCGCCGGATCGCCGAGGGCGACGAGGGCGTGCAGGTCGACGCGGGCTCCAGTGATGAGCTTGCCGACGTGGCCACGGCGTTCAACGACATGAGCCGCAGCCTGCAGGTCAAATCCAGCCTGATCGCCGAGCAGGAGCGGGCGAACGAGCAGCTGATCCTCTCGTTCATGCCCGAGGGCATGGCCGATCGCTACAAGCACGGCGATGAGGCGATCACCCAGGACAACGAAGACGTCACCGTGATCTTCGCCGACATCGTCGGGTTCGAGGAGCTCGCCCTGACGATGAGCTCGGAGGAGGCAGTGGCCAAGCTCAACGACCTGATCCGCACCTTCGACGAGGCCGCGGAGCGGTACGGCGTCGAGCGGGTGCGCACCACGCGGCAGAGCTACCTCGCCAGCTGCGGGCTGGGCACGCCGCGCGTGGACAACGCGCGTCGGGCTGTGGAGTTCGCGATGGAGCTCTCCGCGATCCTGGAGCGCTACTCGGCGCAGCAGGGGATCGAGCTGGGCCTGCGTGCGGGGCTGGATTCCGGGCAGGTCACGAGCGGACTCATCGGCCGCGCGCGGGTCGTGTACGACATGTGGGGGGATGCCGTGAACCTCGCGTTCCGCGTGCAGGGCGATTCGGATGCCCCGGGCATCTACGTCACGCAGCGGGTCGCGGACCGCATCCCGGACACCATTCCGATCATCCCGGCGGGCGAGGTCACGACCCAGAACGGCAACCAGCGCGTGTGGCGCATCGAGACCGTCGTCGCGGTGACCGAGGGCACCTGATGGACATCGTCTCGCAGCCCTGGTTCTGGCCCGCCGTCATCGTCTCGGTCGGCCTGCCGCTCGTGCTCATCGGCCTGACCGAGATGCACAACGCGATGGCCCGGCGCGGATCGCGCGCGGCGCCGATCGTGCTGATGATCCGCAACTACCTGGTGCCGGTCGCCGGCATCCTGGTGCTGATCAGCCAGCCGGGCGCGTGGGAGGGCGAAGGCACCTGGCCCAAGGTCGTCACGACGGTGTTCGGCCTGCTGGTGATCCTGGTGACGATCAACGCGATCAACCACCTGGTGTTCCACCGGGCGGAGAAGGGGTCGTGGCGCGACCGGTTCCCGACGATCTTCAGCGACCTGATCCGGTTCGTGTTCATCCTCGTGGGCATCGCGCTCCTGTTCTGGTGGGTGTGGGGCGCCGATGTCGCCGGTATCTTCGCCGCCCTCGGGGTCACCTCGATCGTGGTGGGCCTCGCGCTGCAGAACGCGGTCGGATCCATCGTCTCGGGCCTCTTCCTCATCTTCGAGTCGCCGTTCCAGCTCGGAGACTGGATCGAGACCGGCGAGACCACGGGGCAGATCATCGAGGTGAACTGGCGCGCCGTGCACCTGGACACCGGCAACGGGATCGTCGTGATGCCCACCGCCGAGCTGGCCGAGGGCAAGTTCACGAACCTCTCCCGCAGTCCCACCCCGTTCGCGGTCACCCGCGACTTCGCCTTCGCCACCGACGACCCGCCGGCGCGGGTGCGGGCGCTCCTGGTGGACGTCGCCCGCGACATCCCACTGATCTCCGCCGACAGCGAACCGAGCGTGGCGACCCTGTCGGGGGCGAACTACAGCGTCGCGATCCCCCTGCAGTCACCCGGGGATGCGGGCGCCGTCATCGACGCGTTCTCGACCCGGCTCTGGTACGCCGCCCGGCGGGTCGACCTGCACCTGGACAACGACCTCACCGACGACTGGAACACCCCGGCGCGCCTGCAGGATGCGCTGCACCAGATCGCACCGATCCTGAGTTTGCGCGGAGCCGACGCCGAAGCGCTGGCCGCCGCGGCCCGCCTCGAGCGCTACTGCCAGGGTGAGGTGCTGCTGCGGCCCGGCATGGTGCCGACGGCGACCCGGTACATCCTGTCCGGCCGGGTGATCCTCGGGGTGCCGACCGAGACCGCGTTCATCCAGGTCACCGAGCTCGGCCGGCATGATGCGGTCGGGCTCACGGCACTCACGCGCACGCAGACGATCTCGCGGGCGGTCGCCCTGACCGAGCTCGAGGTGATCGCGATCCCCGTGCAGCTGCTGGATGACGTCGTTCGCGCGCACCCGGTGCTGGCGCGCGAGATCGTGCGCGAGAACGAGAACCGGGTGCGCCTGGCGCGGTCGGCGCTCGCCGCTGCCGGCGAGGATCTCGTGTCGGGGCGCAACGTCTTCGGGTGAGCCGCGCCGGCCGTCCTCGGGGTGGCCCGCCGTGCCGAGCCGCGTCGTCTTGTGCGACCTGAGGCGATTCGGGTACGCGGAATGTATCGGTTCGCACGCGATCTCTCGGCTCGCCGCGAGTGCGTGTGAGCGCGCGGCGCCGCTGGCGCGGCGCGCGCGGCAGCGCGCGGCTCAGGCCACCAGCGACAGCAGCCAGGCGTAGCACGCCATCGAGGCCGCATAGACGACGAGCAGGATGCCGAAGCCGAGCACCTGCGCACGCCAGCCGGGCTTGGGGGCCAGCCACCACGCGAAGCGCTTGAACACCCACGGCATCACGAACCAGCCCAGCAACTGGGTGCTCACGAAGTTGCCGACGAACAGCGACAACCAGAACGGGATCGCGTGCGGACCTTCGAACAGCGGCGTGCTGACGAAGTACCCCCACCCGAAGACGATCGGGTACAGGGCCATGAGCACGAGCAGGTTGTTCTTCATGACCGACTCGCGCACCGTCTCGGCGCGGGCGTTCCAGAACCCGAAGCCCACGCTCGTCTTCTTCACGGTGAGGTCGGCGTTGAAGCGCCCGCCTTCGCCCAGCAGGCGCGCGCGTTCGTCCGACTCGATCCAGGTGGACAGGTTCTCGTCGGTGTCGAAGGTGACCAGCACGACCCACTGCGGCTGGATGCCGGCCACCGGACGCTGCACCCGGTGCCCGCGGAACCCGCGGAACCGTGCCTCGGCCTCGGAGATGCGCGCCTGCCAGGACAGGAACTCGTCCTCCAGCGCGTCGGGCACCGTCGAGGTGAGGATCACCGAGACCCCGTCATCGGCGTGCGTCGGGTCCTCGCGGAACATCGCGATGTCCTCGTCGATGATCTCGAGCTCGTCGATCTGCGCGTGGCTCGCGTGCCTGGCAGGGCTGGCCAGCCACGAGCGGGCAGCCGCGGCGTTGCTGAACCGCTGCACCAGCGTCCAATCAGCCCGCTCTTCGGATGGCGCGATGACGGTGCTGCCGAGGTATCCGGGCACCGCGGTCAGAGCCTTGCCGGAGGATTCCACCCAGCGCTGGAACGCGGCCGCGTCATGATCGGCGACCCGACGGTGCACGACCAGCGAGACGGGCGCGTCGTCGACGACGGCGAGGCTCTCCACGCTCAGTCCTTCTTGTAGAGGCGGACGCCGGCGACCCAGGTCTCGTCCACGTTGCGGTCGTCGCCGACCATCATGATGGAGAACAGCACGTGTGCGGCCTCCTCCATGGTCGTCGGGCCCGCCTCGTCGACGAACAGCGACTCGTGCCAGGGCATCGCGGTGGGGCCGGCGTTCCAGTCCAGGGCGACGAAGTCCGCCGCCTTCCCGACCTCGAAACTGCCGACCTCGTCATCGATGTACAGGCCTTCGGCGCCGCCGAGCGTCACCGACCAGAAGGCGCGGTACGGCGAGAGCTTGCTGCGCTCGGACTGCGCGAGGTCCTGCGTGATGCGGTTCGTGCTGCCGTCGAGGAGCGTGTTCCCCAGCATCCCGACCTTGTATGCCTCGTCGAGCACATTGATCATGCTGAAGCGGTTACCGCCGCCCATGTCGGTGCCGAACGACATCTTGACGCGACGGTCCGGGTCGGTCGCCTTGCCGAGCCGGAAGATCCCGCTGCCCAGGAACAGGTTCGAGCAGGGGCAGAAGACGACCGCGGCGCCGCTGTCGGACATCCGGCCGAACTCGTTGTCCGAGAGCCAGATCGCGTGACCGCCCGAGAACTTGGGTCCGACGAGGCCGTACTTCTCGTAGACGCCGAGGTAGTCGGTGCAGTCCGGGTGCGCGCGGAGCACGTTGGTGATCTCGAGCGGATTCTCCGAGATGTGTGTGTTGACCCACGCGTCCGGATGCTCCTGCTTGAGGCGCTGGCACGCGAGCAGCAGCTCGGGAGTGGCGCCCAGGGCGAACCGGGGAGTGATCGCATACCGGTTGCGCCCCTTGCCGTGGTACTTCTCGATCATGGCCTTGCTGTCCGCGTAGAACTGCTCAGGGGAGCTGGTCGAGGTCTCCGGCGCGAACTGGTCGATGCCGGTCACGCCGCCGATGACCAGCATGTTGCGGCGCGATGCGGCTTCGAAGAACTCCTCGGTGGCAACGGGCGAGGTCGTCGTGAACGCCTGCACCGTCGTCGTTCCGCCGGCGAGCACATTCTCGAAGAAGCGCTCCGAGCCCTCGCGCGCGTACGCGTGATCGCTGTAGCGCGCCTCCTCCGGGAATACGGTGTCGTTCAGCCATGGCAGCAGCTGCTGCCCGAAGGCACCGAGGACGCGCGTCTGCGGGACATGCACGTGACCGTCGATGAAACCGGGCGTGATGATCCGGTCGTCGATGACCGTGATCTCGAGGTCGGGATGATCGCCTGCGATGTCGGCGAACGGGCCGAACGCGACGATGATCCCGTCCTCGATGACGAGAAGCCCATCGGGGAGGAAGCGCGCGGCCTCCTGCTCGTTGCCGACGTGCTTCCACGGGTCGTCGGTGAAGTCGAAGAATTTTCCACGGATGCCGGAGAGAGAGATGGCGTGCCTTTCGAGACGGGCTGGACGGGTGACAGCTCGGAGCGATGATGGACGACGCGGGCGCTCCTTTGCGCATCCTGGCAGAGGCGGGTTTCCACTTCGTGTCGCGGCACATCAGACGGCGCGATGTGCGTGCTGCGTGGCGCGCAGGGCGCAAGCGCGGGTGGTACGGGTCGGAACCGTCGCGCTGGGTAGGCTGAGCGCGTGCGCATCCGGCTCGATATCGCCTACGACGGCACGCACTTCCGGGGCTGGGCCAAGCAGCCGGGGCTGCGCACCGTTCAGGGCACGCTGGAGGGTGCGATCGCCCGCGTCCTGGGCGGGGATCCCCGCCTCGTGGTGGCCGGCCGAACCGACTCCGGCGTGCACGCGAGCGGGCAAGTCGCCCACGTCGATCTCGACGAGGAGCAGCAGAAGCGCCTGAGCGGGCAGCGCAGGCGGCAGGATGATCCGGTCGCGGCGCTCGCCGCCCGCATCCGTGGCGTGGTCGGCGCCTACGCCGACGTCGACGTGACCCGTGCAGCGATCGCTCCCGAGGGATTCGATGCACGCTTCGCCGCGGTGTGGCGACGCTACGAGTACCGGATCGCCGACGGTGCGTACGACCCGATGGAACGGCACCGGACGACGACCGTGCGCGGTCCGCTGAACACCGAGGCGATGGATGCCGCGGCCCGGTCGCTCATCGGGTTGCACGACTTCGCCGCATACTGCAAGCCGCGCGAGGAGGGTACGACGATCCGCACGCTGCTGGAGTACGACTGGCGGCGCGACTCCGACGGCGTCCTCATCGCCAACGTCAAGGCCGATGCGTTCTGCCACAGCATGGTGCGCGCGCTCGTGGGCGCCTGCGTCGCGGTGGGCCAGGGGAGGCTCGATATCGCCGACCTCGCGACGATCCGCGACGGAGGCCTGCGCACCAGCGAGTTCACCGTCTTGGCCGCGCGCGGTCTGACGCTGACCCAGGTCGGCTACCCCGCCGACGAGCTGCTGGCGACCCGCGCCGAACAGACGCGCGGCCGGCGCACGCTGGACTGATCGGGGCGGCCGGGACGCGGCATCCCGTTCCTGAAAGGTTCTCCAGCGATTGTCAAGGCGCCACCACTGCGCAACCGGGCAGGCCTAGGCTGGAGCGGCTATGAAGGTCATCTCGTACAACCTCCGCAAGCACCGCGCCGTCGGCGAGCTGCGCGGCCTCGTCGAGCGTCACGCGGCAGACGTGCTGTGTCTGCAGGAATGCGACACCACCGACATCCCTGAGGAGATCGGCGGTCTGCGTCTGGCCGACGCGACCTCGCGCAATCGCCTGGGGCTGGCCGTCTACTACCGGGCGAACACGTACACCGCCGTCGAGGTCCGCTCGATGGCACTGAAGAAGTCGCTGCACGATCGTGTGCTCAAGCCCGCGGAGGAGCGGATGCTGGGCGTCCGCCTGCATGACATCGATGAGAACCGCGACGTCATCGTCGCCTCGTTCCACGCCGCGCCCCTGACGGCGCTCAACTCGCTCCGGCGGCATCAGATCCGCACCGCACTGACCGAGCTGCAGCA
This sequence comes from Microbacterium pygmaeum, assembly GCF_900100885.1. Taxonomy (NCBI): domain Bacteria; kingdom Bacillati; phylum Actinomycetota; class Actinomycetes; order Micrococcales; family Microbacteriaceae; genus Microbacterium; species Microbacterium pygmaeum. The sequence goes on along the minus strand of NZ_LT629692.1, from coordinate 20,297 downwards.
GCTCGGTGAGGGACTCCCGCTCCTGATGGTCGGCGACTACAACTATCCGGTCTTCAAGGAGAACCTGGGTCAGCAGATCCGTGAGCACGGGTACGAGCTGAACCTCAGCGACGCGCGTACGTACACGCGGTACCGCTTCTTCCGCGGTCACTACGACTTCGCGACGTCCGTGGGGTTCACGATCGACCGCGTCCGCACGCTCCCGCAGGGGCGCAGCGATCATCTGCCCATCCTCGTGACGACGCGCCTGGCCGACCCGCCGGTGTCCAAGATGCAGTCTTCCGAGGCGGATGCCTCATCCCAGGCGGTCGGCGCGGCCTGAGCGTCATCGCGGCACGCTCCTGTGCCGCTCAGCGGACGGCGCGAGTCGCATCCCCGACGCGCACCCAACGGTCGCCACCGGCGAGGCGCGCATCCACCGCGGCGGCGGATGCCACCCGGACGAGCTCGTCCAGGTCGTAGCCGGATGTCGCCGTCGTGACCCACCCGACGCTGGCGGCCAACTGCACGCTGAGCGGCTGCTCCGCGTCCATCGACGAGATGGCGTTCAGCATCGACCGGACGTTCGCCCGGATCGTGGCTTCCGGCCGGGTCAGCAGGACGAGTGCGGTCGTGTCCGAACGGAACTCGATGTCCGCCTCCGTCGGGAACGCCGAGCGCACATCAGAGGTGAATCGCTGGATCACCTGCTCGAACGCGGCGTCGCCGACGGCGAGACGGATGTCGACGACGTCGTCGAGGTTGATGTACAGGAGCGACCAGGTCGCCTCGTTGCGCGCCTGGGCGCGCGTCAGGCGGTCGGCGAGGGTGAGCCGGGGGAGGCGGCGTGCGCCCCGCTTCCCGTCGTCGGACTCGGCAGCCGAGGCGAGGTAGAGCAGCGAGACGATCGCGCACACCAGGTAGACGGGCATCCCCAGCACGTTCACCGTCTGCGTCGCTGTGAGGTCGTCAGCGCCCTCGACGACGGCCCGGAGGGCGATCACGATGTTCGCAAGTGCCAGCATCGGGAAGATCACCGAGATGATCGTCAGCGGCAACAGCATGCCGAGCCCGCGCTGGGGAGAGCCGATCAGTTCGGCCGCCGTGAGCGCGGCGAAGACTGCGGAGGCGGCGAAGGCGAGCCGGAAGCCGAGGATGTAACCGTCGCTGCCGGCCAGTGCCACGAGCAGCACCGCGGAGGAAGCCCCCAGCACGAGCCCGATCCAGGCCATGGAGGACTTGCCGAACGCGGCCCGGACGCCCGACCAGATCAGCGGCGGCCCGGCGAGGATGACCCCCACGCAGGCCACGCGGACCAGCTCCATCTCCGAGACGGTGGCGGCGATCTGACCGAACGTCGCGAGCATCGCGAGAAGGAACGCCAGGGCCCACAGGCGCGTCGCACGCGAAGGATGACGCAGGAATCCCAGCCCGATCATCATCACCGTCGCCAGTGTCGCCAGCACCGCGGTCTGCAAGTTCAATTCGACCTGTTGCACGATCGCCCCCCGTTCATGCTCGCTCCCCAGCTCCGACCCGCTCTGCCTCGGCGCGGTCGAGGGGGATCCTCGCGGTCACCGTCGTCCCCTCGCCCAGCGTGCTGGTCAGATCGATCGTCCCGCAGTGCGACTCGACGATATCGCGCACGATCCCCATGCCGAGGCCGGTGCCCGGGATGCCGCTCTCGCGAGCCGACTCGGCGCGGAAGTAGTCGTCGAAGACGTGGTCGAGGTCGTCCTCGGACATCCCCATGCCGGTGTCGACGATGGTGAGCTCGGCGAACTCCCCGACCATGCGACCGCCGACGACGACGCTTCCCTCACGGGGCGTGTACTTGATCGCGTTGCTGACCAGGTTGTCCAGCACCTGACGCAGGCGGAACGCGTCCGCTTCGAAGACGACCGGCGACGGGGCGTCGATGTCCAGACGCACCCCGCGTGCCGCTGCGGCGGGAAGAAAGGATTCGACGGATGCCTCCAGCAGCGGTCGCACGTCGACCACTTCGCGCGGCGGCTCGGGGTCTTCTTCACGCTCGGGGGGCGAGGTCAGGATCGACGAGATCATCTGGTTCATTCGCTCGCTCGCGCGCTCGACGACCTCGAGTCGCTCCTGGTCTCGAGGCGTGAGCTCGTTGTCGTCGAGAATCAGGTCGACGTGTCCGAGGATGGCGGTCAGCGGGTTGCGCAGCTCGTGCGAGATCACGGCCGCCAGGTCGTCGCGGCGGCGCTGCGCGCGCATGAGCTCGGTGACATCCTGCGCGACGATCAGTGTGCTCTGCTCTTCGCCGTCGGCGGCGGTGAGCGGCCGGGTGGTGATGTCGAGGGTGTGCCATTGCCCGTTCGGGTCGTACAGCCACACGCGCTCGTCGTCGAGGACGTCGCCGCGTGCGGCGCGGGTGATCGTACGCTGCGCATCACGGAGGGCCTCGCCACGGAAGCCGGCGTATTCGACGGCGAGGCCAGGGTCGTTCGGATCCTCGCGGTCCCTGGCGTACAGCGCCAGGAAGGCGTCGTTGGCCGAGAGCAGCTCGCCATCGGCGTTCACACGGGCAACCGCCAGGTCGAGACCGTTGAGGGTCTGCGTGACGCGGCGCTCCTGCGCAGACACGCGATCGAGCGTGTACTGCAGCCGCCGGGCCTGGCGACGCAGCAGTCGCTTGAACGCCCCGGTCTGGCGAGCGGTGCTGAAGATCGTGATCCCGATGAACGTGAGGCACAGCAGCACGATGACGAAGCGGGCGACGCTGGCGCTGTTGCCGAAGTGCACGATGCCGTCCACGACCATGATCGCAGCGATCAGTCCGAGCGCCGAGATCATCCAGACGAGCGTGTAGTGGGCGGCGATCCAGGCGATCGGGAACACCCAGAGGTAGCTCATCCGCAGGTCGCCGCCGAAGGCCATGATGCCGATGCCGATGACATCGGCGAACGGCACCGCAGCGATGAGCGTCGGCGAGGCGCTGCCCCAGGGGATGAACAGGGTGGCGGCGGTGACCGCCATGAGCGTGCCGATGCCGACCAGCATCAGCGGCTCGGCAAAAGCGACCGGGCTGATGACGGCGATCACGACGGCGATCACCACGACGACGGCGGCGAGGGTCAGCTGACGCAGCCAGATCGATCGCGTACGCGTGCTGAGGGGGCGTCGCGGCGTTGCGGCGACGCCGTTCAGCGGCACGAGTGCCGTCGTTCGGGACGCCACCGACATGACACGAATCTTACCGACGTCCACGGGCATCTCGTGTGCAGACCTTGCGGTGCTCTTGCGGTTCGGTGCGGGGGTTCGTTGCGGTCGGTGGGACACGCTGGCACCGCAGCATCCGATTTCGCGCTGCCCGCCCTCGTCCACCGCCGACCGGAACGATCTCATGACCCGCTCACACCTGTCCCTGCCGCTGCGCCGGCCCTCCGTCCGCCGCGCCACCGCCACCCTCGCCGCTGTCGCGCTCGCCGGCTCCCTCCTCGCGGGCTGCGCATCTTCGCCCGCGGCAGGCGCGGCGACGCCGACCCCGACGCCGACTCCGACGGCGTCGATCGCCTTCGATTCGGTCTTCACCTACGACGGCTCGCAGACGCTGACCTCCGAGGTCGCCGACCAGCTCGAGGTGCGCCTCGAGCTCTGGGCGGACGAGCCCAAGCGGACCCTGGAGTGGACGCCCGACAACCCGAAGAGCTTCGGGTTCGCCGTCAACGTGTACGACCACCGGGTGGACGAGAAGGCCGTCCTCGAGCAGAAGCGGCGCGTGTACATCTCGGCGATCTCGATCACGTCGCAGACCTCGCAGACCTCTGGGCAGGTCTCGCAGCCGTTCCAGTTCACCGCGGACCCGCGGACGCTGGTGCCGACCGACACGCTGCGCTCCGATCAGGGCCTGCTCCTGAACAGCTACCAGGGCGGCCTGCTCGTGCCGTCGACGACGATCGCGCAACTGCCGGCCGACACATACGGCTTGACGCTGCAGTTCGCGATGACCGTCACCGTCGAGGGTGCTGCCGCCGGCGGTGCGTTCACGCAGCAGACCGTCTACCAGACGGTGCCGATCGCGATCGCCCCGGCCGCGTAGCCGCAGGTCAGAGCCCGCTCCACCGCCCGATCGGCCAGAGGATGACGACGGCCTTGCCGACGACTCCCTCGCCGGTCGCCCACCGCCAGCAGTCCTCCGCGGCGTCATCCGTCCGGCAGCGCACGGCGGAGTCGGCCGAATTCGCCCGGTTGTCGCCGAGCATCAGGTAGGAATCGGCAGGCACCGTGACCTCGTCGAAGCAGCGCGGTGAGCGGATCGCCGAATCGCAGTCCAGGATGTCTGGCGTGAACTCGAAGTCGTTCCACACGTACGGCTCGGTCAGCGGCGTGCCGTCGACGGTGACCGCCCCGGTGTCGGTGCAGCACTCGACGCGCTGACCCGGCCCGCCGATCACCCGCTTGATGAGGGTGTGCGGGCCGGAGGGCCCGAAGCCGGTGAGCTGACCGATCCAGCCGACGACCGAGCCGAACAGGTCGGTCTCCGGCGGCGGGGTCGCGTCCCACTTGGCATCGGCGTCGAACACGATGACGTCACCGGTCGCGGGCGAGGAGCCGACGAAGGCGAGGCGGTTCACCAGGATGCGGTCGCCCGGCTGGAGGGTGTTCTCCATCGACCCGGAGGGCACCCAGTAGGGCTTGGCCACGAACGAGAGGACGAGGCCCGCCACGACGAACGCCGCAATGAGGTGGAACCAGGGATTGCCGATCACCCGTCGCCACCACTGCTGTCGGGTCGGCTTGGGCGTCGGGGCGACCACTGAGCTCACTGCCCTAACGTACCGGGGCGGTGCGCGTCGTGGGGCCTCGAAAGGCCCCACGACGACGCCATGCGCGTTCCGATTCGGGTGCGGACCGCGACTTGCGCCGACGGCGCCCCACGCGTCGTCGACGTCCTCACGCTAGCGAACTCCATGCGACGGAATCGAGCACTTCACACAATCCCAAGGCAAACCTGAGCTTCGCGGGAGGGGTTCGTCGGGGAGTGCGTCCGGGTCGATCACCGGATGCCGGGATCGCCCTCGTTCCACTTCTCGATGCACTGCACGACCCAGAAGGCGCAGAACAGGCACAGCGCGGCGGCTTCGACCAGGAGCACGACCGGAACGCCCGACCGCGTGACGATGCCCAGGACCCCGAGCGCCACGTAGACGACCAGCACGAGCGCCAGCAGGGCCGCGATGGCGATGTACCAGGCGCGGATCGCCTGCGGGGGCGGCGCCGCATCGCCCCGAGGAAAGGCATTGAGCACGGCGACCGCCGCGAACAGGGCGAAGAAGGCGACCGTGGCGACGAAGTGACCCTGCTGGAGGAAGGCGTCGCGAGCGAACAGCCAGGTGAGCCCGACCGCGGCGAGTACGGCGACCGCCAGGCCGAGCGAGAACGCCACCGAGCGGAACGAGGACTGCTGCAGGGCCACGAGCGCGAGCGCGACCAGGACCGCGACACCGCCGACGATGACATAGGTGATCACGCCGTTCTCGGCATCCGGTTCGAATTCCGGAGGGAAGCAGCGGTATTGGCACGGCAGACCCACGCCGGGGATCGTGCCGGGCGCGAGTGTGGTCGGCACAACGGCGATGAGCGGGGCGAACAGGGCGGCCGCATCGAGCAGCGCACGCTCCAGGCCGCGGCCGGAGAGGGCGAACAGTGCGAGCGAGACGGCGATGAGCGACCCGACGAAGACGTTGCGCGCGGGCGTGTAGAAGTAGTCGCTCACGGAGGTGAGCCAGCCGACGGATGCCGCGGCCACGGCGACCGAGACGAAGATGGCGACCACCGTGGCGGCGATGCTGATGCGCAGGTAGCGGTAGGTGCGCTGGAGCGAGGTCGAAGACTCCACGGGGCGCGCCATCTCAGGGACGCTATCCGCGGGCCGCGTGCAGTGTCAAACGGCGACCCGCCACGGGCGAAGCCCGTGCGCCGGCGGCTGCGGTGTGTGGGTTTCGTTTGCCTCGGGGTGTGGTTCGGGGTGCGGTGGGGCGACGTTCTGAGGCAAGTGAGGTGGGCGCGCTGTGCGGCTGGCGGGTCCGGTTGCCTCGGGGTGTGGTTCGGGGTGCGGTGGGGCGACGTTCTGAGGCAAGTGAGGTGGGCGCGCTGTGCGGCTGGCGGGTTTGTTTGCCTCGGGGTGTGGTTCGGGGTGCGGTGGGGCGACGTTCTGAGGCAAGTGAGGTGGACGCGCTGTGCGGCTGGCGGGTTCGTTTGCCTCGGGGTGTGGTTCGGGGTGCGGCGGGGCGACGTTCTGAGGCAAGTGAACGAGATGCGGCGGAGCAAGCAGGAGGCAATCGGAAGCCTGGGCGCACAGCGACCCGCGTCGGAAACACCCGCCGCGTAGGCTCGCCCCATGGACGAGATCGATCGCATGGCCAATCAGCTCGAGAGGGCGATGGGCGACCCGATCGCCGATTCCGTGCAGGGATTCGTCCGGGTGGTCTCGGTCAGCGAGCCGAAGGGTCGCTTCGGCTACCTGTCGTGCGAGCTGGACGTGATGACCGAGGCCGACGGCATCCCGCCCACACTCGTGAGCACCGAGGTCGTCACGCTGCGCAAGTGGTGGCCGAAGGTCGGTCAGCGGCTGCCCGCTCGCATCGCGAAGTCCAAGCCCGACCGCATCGACGCCAACTGGGAAGCACTCTCCCGTAAGACCGGCTGACGGCGCGCCGAACCCGGCGGCCCTTGTGCGGGATGCCCCGCGTACCCTGAGATCATGGCCGTGACACCCGATGACGGCGATGCTGCTGCGTTCCCTGCGCCACCGCACCGCAGCATGCCCGACGACCTCGACGCCGTCGAGCAGCCGGCCTGCCCGACATGCGGCACCGTGATGCACGACACCGCAGACGGCTATGCCTGCCGTTCCTGCGGTTCTACGGTCACCGATGACCGGGGGCAGACGGCGAGGCCGATCGACCTCGACGGGCCTGCGATTCACTGGGGCTGACCCCGACGCGCGCCCGCGCGGGGCGTCGGCTCCGAGATGAGGGCGGGACGCGCCTCGGCGTGCCCGGAGATGCGGACGGGGTGCGCCTCGGCGCACTGCTCAGTGAGGACGAGGTGCGCCTCGGCGCACCGCTCAGTGAGGACGGGGTGCGCCTCGGCGCACCCCGAAGTGAGGACGAGGTGCGCCTCGGCGCACCGCTCAGTGAGGACGGGATGCGCCTGGTGCGCTTCGAAATGAGGGCGGGAGGCGGTTTCGGTGCTCCCCAACACGGGGCCGTGAGCTCATCCGCGCCCAGAAATGAGGGCGGGGCCGGAAATGAGGAGTGATACAGCCTGGATGCTCCTCAATTTCGCGCATCACCGCATTTCGGTGCCGCGGAAACGGGGGATGGCGGAGGTGCCGCGGAGACGGGGATGGCGGAAGTGCGGTGGGCACGGCAGACGCGGAACTGGGACGTACTGGAACGTCGCACCGCAGCCCAACGTCGCGGCACGACCGCCCCAAACGTCGCGGCACGACCGGCCCGAACGTCGCGGCACGACCGGCCCGAACGTCGCGGCACGGCCGGCCCGAACGTCGCGGCACGACCGGGCCGAACGTCGCGCAGCGGCACGGCTGCGCCGCGCGCCGCGGCAGGCGCACCCCGCCGCGGCCGGCACAGCCCGCGCAGCGCGGAAGGTGGGTCTCCTCGGCAACGATGCGGGGACAGGGCTGCCGAGGAGACCTCGCCCGTGCCTCACAGTTCGGGGCTGTTCGGCGGCAATTTCGCGCTGGCGAGGGGCGAGCGCGACACGGGCTGATCTCACGCTAACGGGACGCCCCCGGCGGGCGCAAACCAAACAGCATTCAGGTTTGCTGAGAATGCGAAGAGGAGCGGAGAAGCGCGCAGAGAAGCAGAGAAACGCGCAGAGACACAGAGAAGCAGAGAAGCGCGCAGAGAAGCAGAGAAACGCGCAGAGACACAGAGAAGCAGAGAAGCGCGCAGAGAAACAGAGAAGCAGAGAAGCGCGCAGAGACACAGAGAAGCAGAGAACCGCGCAGAGAAGCAGAGAACCGCACAGAGAAGCAGAGAAACGCGCAGAGACACAGAGAAGCAGAGAAGCGCGCAGAGAAGCGGTGGAAAGTGAAGCGGCCCGCGGTCTGGGGAACCGTGGGCCGCTCTTCCATCGTGTGTATGCTCAACCCGAATGAGCCACGCGACGGGCAAATTGAGGGGTCTGGGGGAACCCTCGATATAAGGCTAAGCGGTCGCCTGAGCCTTGTATGTCGGAACTTTGGGGGACAAACAGGACCTCAGTCCAGTGTGGGAGTGAGTTCCTTCAGCCAGGATGTCAGCGCCGGCCCGAGGTCGTCGCGATCGAGCGCCAGCAGCAGGCTCGACTTCAGGTACTCCAGCCGGTCGCCGGTGTCGTAACGGCGGCCCGAGAAGATCACCCCGAGCACCGGACCCGCGATGCTTTCGTCCTCGGCGAGCTCCTCCAGCGCGTCGGTCAGCTGGATCTCGCCACCCTTGCCGGGCTCGGTGTGCTCGAGCACGTCGAAGATCTCGGGCTTGAGCACGTAGCGTCCGATGATCGCCAGGTTACTCGGGGCGTCCTCGGCCTTCGGCTTCTCGACGAGCGCCTTGATCCTGACGACGTCGCTGTCCGCGGTGGTATCCACGTCGGCGCAGCCGTACAGGTGGATCTGCGACGGGTCGACCTCCATCAGCGCGACGACCGTCGCCGACTGCGCGAGCGAGACCTCGATCATCCGGGACAGCAGCGGGTCGCGCGCATCGATCAGGTCATCCCCCAGCATCACGGCGAAGGTCTCGTGGCCGACGTGCTTGCGCGCACGGAGCACCGCGTGACCCAGCCCTTTCGGGTCGCCCTGGCGCACGAAGTGCACGTCGGCGAGGGAGCTGGCCTCCATGACGCGCGCGAGCTTGCCGTGGTCGCCCTTCTGCTCGAGCGTGTGCTCGAGCTCGGTCACCCGGTCGAAGTGGTTCGCGAGCGCGTTCTTGTTGCGTCCGATGATCACGAGGACGTCATCGATGCCGGCTGCGACCGCCTCCTCGACGACGTACTGGATCGCCGGCTTGTCGACGACGGGGAGCATCTCCTTCGGCATCGCCTTGGTGGCCGGCAGGAACCGGGTCCCGAGGCCGGCAGCGGGGATGACGGCTTTGATGGACGGTTGAGTCATTGTTCGAAGGTATCCAGACGACGTGAACGGGATGTTTCAGTGGGGGCGGATGCGGGGGTTATGGGCGTCCCATGCCGTGGTAGGTCCAGCCGGCGGTTCGCCAGGCGGTGGCGTCGAGGCAGTTGCGGCCGTCGATGATGATGCGCCCTGCTGTGAGGGTGCTGGCGTGTTGGGGAGTGAGGTCTTTGCGGTATTCGTCCCATTCGGTGACGACCACGACTGCTTCGGCGTCGCGGATGGCGTCGTCGCGGTGGGGGGTGTAGTCGAGTTGGGGGTGGATGCGGCGGGAGTTGTCGATCGCTTCGGGGTCGGTGACGATGACGTCGGCGCCGAGGCCTTTGAGGCGGACGGCGACATCGAGGGCGGGGGAGTCGCGGATGTCGTCGGAGTGGGGTTTGAACGCGGCGCCGAGGACGGCGACGCGTTTGCCGTAGACGGTGCCGCCCAGGGACTGGACGACGAGGTCCACGGCACGGTCGCGGCGGCGCATGTTGATCGCGTCGATCTCGCGGAGGAACGCGACGGACTCGCCACGGCCGAGTTCTTCGGCGCGGGCGGAGAACGCACGGATGTCTTTGGGCAGGCACCCGCCGCCGAACCCGATCCCGGCGCCCAGGAACCGGCGGCCGATGCGGGCGTCGTGGCCGATCGCGTCGGCGAGCTGGGTGACATCAGCGCCGGTGACTTCAGCGATCTCGGCCATCGCGTTGATGAACGAGATCTTCGTGGCCAGGAACGCGTTGGCGGCGACTTTGACCAGTTCCGCGGTGGCCAGATCGGTGACCAGGAACGGGGTCCCCTTCCCCACCGCCGGGTGATACACATCCCGCAGGATGTCCGCCGCCCGCGCACCCTCGTCGCCCGCGGGCACGCCGACCACGAGCCGGTCCGGGTCGATGGTGTCTTGCACCGCCCACCCCTCCCGCAGGAACTCCGGGTTCCACACCAACGTCGCACCCGTCGCCGCCACCCGGGGGGTCAAATCCGCCGCGGTCCCCACCGGGACCGTCGATTTGCCCGCGACCACATCACCCGGCGACAGGAACGGGACCAGCGCATCGACCGCCGCGTGCACATACGTCAGGTCGGCGGCGTACCCGTCTTTCTGCTGCGGGGTCCCCACCCCCACGAAATGCACGGCCGCGCCCTTCGCAGCAGCCATATCGGTCGTGAACGACAACCGGCCAGACGCGATCCCCTCCGACAGGATCTCCCCCAACCCAGGCTCGAAGAACGGCGCACGACCCTCCGCCAACGCAGCCACCTTCACCGCATCAACATCAATCCCGACAACCTCATGACCAATCGAAGCCATCGCCGCCGCATGCACCGCACCCAAATACCCACAACCAACAACAGACAAACGCATGAGAACTCCTCGAGCCTTCAGAGATGATTTTCGCCGGCGACCGGTGGCGACGAAGAGTACGGATCACCATTATCGCCAGACCCAGGAGGCCTCATTTCGCCCCTCCGCGTCACGACCTTGAAACAGAGTGTTACGAGATCGCAGGTAGGGTGGGTGCCAGCATCTCGATGGCGCGGTGCTTTCCAGTCGACGTTGGAGAGCAGACCGTAGTGACAAAATCCGTGGCAATCATCGGCACGCGCGGCTATCCGAGCTACTACGGTGGCTTCGAGACCGCGGTCCGATACTTGGCCCCATACCTGGTCGATCAGGGGTGGGATGTTGACGTTTACTCTCGTCGCGGCGCCACGAAGCCTGAAGATGCCCGCTTGGACCCGCGAGTGAACGTTCGGTACACGCGCGGAGTCGAGATGAAGTCCGTCAGCACACTGACCTACGGATTGACGGCGAGCCTCGACGCAGCGCGGAGACGGCCCGATGTCGCTCTCGTGATGAATGTCGCCAATGGCTACTGGCTGCCGATTCTGCGCGCGGCAGGCATCCCGAGCCTCGTGAACGTGGATGGCATTGAGTGGGAGCGCGCCAAGTGGAGCGGGCTTGGGAAAGCCGTCTTCCGACGAGGGGCGCAACTCACGGCGCGCTACGGGTCCAACCTTGTGTTCGATGCTCACGCGATCGGTGACCGGTGGAAGCGGGACTTCAATCGCGATGGATTCTTCATCCCGTACGGCGGCGATGCGATGACGCCCGGCGACCTCGATCCCGGCTTGGTGCCGGGTGATTACGTCTTGATCGTTGCTCGCTTCGTTCCCGAGAACACGGTTCCCGAGTTTCTCGAGGCCGCTAAGATCATCGCTCGAAAGCATGACGTGGTCATCGTCGGCTCATCCGGCTACGGCGGCCCCATCGATGACGCGGCGAAGCTACTCGACGAGCAGGAGCCGCGGGTGCGTTGGCTTGGACACCTGAGCGATGACAAGCGGCTGGCCGCGCTTTGGCAAAACGCTGGCGCGTATTTCCACGGCCACAGCGTCGGCGGAACCAATCCTGCCCTCGTGCAAGCTATGGCAAACAAGGCTCCTGTGGTGGCCCGTGACACTGTCTACAACCGCGAGGTCTTGGAGGACGCAGGCGTGTTCGTGCAGCCGGATCCGGCTGCAATCGCGTCAGCCGTGATCGATCTCATCAGTGACTCCGCCAAGCGGCAACGATTGATTGAGCGTGGGTCGGAGCGTGCTGAAAGCATCTACTCCTGGGAGCGGGTGTGCGCGTCTTACGCAGAGGCGTTGGATGTGACGCGTCAAGCGGTTGCAGTTCGTTGAGCGAAACGAGGACGGTCATGGATCGCAAGACAGCGCTCATCGCGTTCCCCATGCACGGTCAGCACAAGCTGTCAAATGAGGGCTATCGCACCCGAGACGGACACTTCATCGAGTGGTTCGGGCGCAAGCTCGTTGGGAGCGGTGAAGTTCGTGTCGTTTCTCGACCGGAACCGCGTGCATTGGCGCCCTTGAGGCGATACCGAGCGACGTCAGTCGCGGCGAATACCGCTCCAGTCTCATCCTTCGTCTGGAAGTTGCCGTCGCTCAGAGATAGGCAGAGATGGTGGGTGGACTCGCTGCCGATGTACCACCGCGCGTTGCCTTCGGTGTCTGCGCCTGTTGTGACATGGAATCCTTTCCTCTCCCTCTCCTCTGCTTGGCCGTCGATCGTCGAGTCCGGTCAAGCCGTCGGCTTCGATCTCCTTGATGACTGGACGATTCATTATGCGTTCGAAGGCGTCAACCAAGAGGTTGACCGCGCATACCGCAAACTCTTCGACCAAGCCACGGTCGTCACCGCCAATGCGGAAGGCACAGTCGAACTCGCCAAACGTTACGGCCGAGACGACGTTGTATTTCTGCCGAACGGTTGCGACCCGGAACGCTTTGACCACACTTCGATCGCCGCCGGGCCGATGACGGTCGGATACGTGGGAAAGATCGGTAAGCGCCTGAACCTCGAGCTCATCGTCGCAGCAGCACAGGCGCTACCTGACGTGTCATTTGTATTCGCGGGTCCCGTCCTTGACCAGGAGTACAAGCGTCCGATGAGCGATCAGCCGAACATCACGATGCTCGGCGATGTGCACTATGACGATGTTCCGGCGTTGCTGCGGAAGTTCGACATCGGGTGGGTGCCTCACCGTGTTGGCGAAGGCGAGGTGGGCGGCGACGTGATCAAGACTTACGAGTATCGTGCCGCCGGGTTGCCTGTACTCAGTACCCCAGTCACCGGGGCGTCGAGCCGAGGTCTGGATGAAGTAGCAGTGCTGTCGGCTGACGAACAGATCGACTGGCTCGGCAAGAAGGCAAAGTCTGGCCCAAGAATCGCACGTGTTGTGACAACTCTTCCGGGCGAAGTGCGCTGGGAAGGCAAGGCGGATTTCATTCTTAGCCGGCTTGGTATCGGGGAGCTTCGAGCGTGACCGCGAATCCAACGGTCACCCTGTTGGCAATGCCTCTGATGGCCCGCAGTGGGGTCTACCGCTCGACTCACGATCTCGTTCGCGCTGCTCAGGACTCAGGAATGGACTGGAAGGCAGTCATCGGCATCCGCCCGACGGCGTCCGGCGCGCCGCTGAAGACGAGCGGTGTGCGGGAACTCGAGTTCACTTGGCACGGGCGTGATAGCGTCCGCCGCATCCGTGAGATCGCCGAGGTGTCGCCGGAGATCGCCTCGTCCGACGTTGTGATCTCACTGATATCCCAGAGCGACATCGCTTTTTCTCGATCTCGCGCTCGCGCCTCCGCGAAATGGGTGGCATGGGTACGCGGAAAGCCTTGGCCGGCGGCCGGCGAGCAAAGCCTTCTCCGCCGGCTGCCACTCCGATGGCTAGAGACGCGCGCACTTCGATCCGCGGATGAGGTCTGGGCCACAACCCCGGTACTCGCTTCCGAGTTCGCGGCCGCGCGCGCCGCCGAGATCGTGCCGGCAGGGATCGGAGGTGTCAGCCGAACCTCTTGGGGCACGGAGGGCGCCGGCCCACTGGTGTGGGCGGGCCGCGTCGATGTAGACAAGCGACCTGGACTCTTCATCGACATTGTCGAGAAGACCCGCCACCCCGGTCGTTTGTTCGGGGAGGGGCCGCTGACAGTAGACCTGCAGAAGCGACATGCTGACGGGCTGACTTGGGCTGGCTGGGCGGACGCCGATGAACTTTGGAACGGCGCTTCCGTGTTCGTCGGGACGTCCGCACGAGAAGCCTTCGGACGAAGTGCTGTCGAGGCGGCGGCTGCAGGGCTTCCGATCGTTATCGCGCGCGATTACGGTGCGGCGCCGCTCCTGGTCACATCGGATGAGATGCGCCGAGCATGCGTAGTGGAGTCTGACGACCCCGAGGTGTGGGCGAATGCCGTCCGTCGCATCTTGGACGATCAGGATCTACGAAGAGCGGTTTCCGATCACGTGTATGCCAACGCAAAGCAACTGACGATTGCAGCATCGGTGAAGATCGCGGCAGAGCGTGCGATGACGTTAGTTGATGGAGTGCGGTCGATATGAGCACGCAAATCGTTGGCCGGGCACAGCGTCGTCTTGCGAAACTGCGCCGCGGCATGAAGGCGAGTCTGATAACCCCAGTTTTGAGGTCTCGCGCCGCCCGATCGAACCGATCGCTTGTAGATGAGTCAAATGATGTGGTCATCTGCCTCACGAGCTACGGTGACCGGCTCGGCACGGTGCACCTCACCGTCGAGTCGATCGGTTCGGGCAGAACGCTACCTGGAAGGCTCATTCTGTGGACCGACCCTGGCGTGGACATCGATGAGTTGCCGAGCCCCCTGCGACGAATGCAAGCGAGGGGTCTCGAGATTCGCCCAAGTGCAGCTCGCGTCGGATCACATACAAAGTACTTCCCATACGTCATGTCGGAGGTCGCACACATGCGTCCACTTGTGACGGCCGACGACGATTCGATCTACCCGCGGTATTGGCTAGCGCGTCTGCAACAAGCTGGCGCATCTCACGCCGGGGAGATCGTCTGCTACCGAGCGCACCGGGTCGGGATAACGCCTGAAGGGGTGTTGAAGCCCTACAACTCGTGGCAACCCGCGCGTGATACTGAGGCGAGCGTTCTGAACTTCGCGACGGGCGTCTCAGGGGTCTACTATCCGGCGGATTTCTTGGATGAGTTGCGTCTGGCCGGGGACAAGTTCTTGGCGACATCTCCAAAGGCCGATGACGTGTGGTTGCACTATTGCGCAGTGGCAAACGGACGCGTGATTCGACAGCTGGGTCGTACCCCTGAGAAGTATCCGGAGTTGCGGGCAACGCAGGAGACCGCATTGCACAGGTACAACACTGGTCTGAGTGCGAATGATTCTCAGATCGCTGACACCTACAGCCCGGAAGTCCTCTCTGTGCTTCGTTCGCGGGCTTCGGTGTGATGATGTCGTCAACGACAGCGCCAGGAGGTGGAAGTGGGGCGTCGGTCGGGTAACGATTCGATGTTCGCTGGCGCCGCCAAGAACTTTCTAGGCAACGTCGTTGGCCCGCTTGCGGGTTTGATCAGCGCGCCGATTCTTGCCCACGTTCTTGGCGCGGAGGGACGAGGTGAAGTCGCTGGTGCAACCGCTCCGCTTCTCCTCTTCGCGACGTTGGCGGCGTTCGGCATCCCAGAGGCAGTAACCTACTTCGTCGCGAGAGACCTCACCCATCGGCTCGTCATCCTCCGCCGCGCCACGATCATCACGGCACTGGTGGGGCTAGCTGCAACGGGTGCAGCGATCGCGCTAGCGCCGTTCCTCTCGGGCGGAAGTCAGGAGCTGACCTCTCTCATCGTGATGGCTTCTCTTGCCATCCTTCCAACCATCTTCGTGGGCATTCTGCGGGCGACTGCAGCTGGACTCGGAAGATGGTCGTTAGTTGCATCGGAACGTGCCGCTGGGCCTTTGATTCGCTTGATTGCGATCATAATCCTGGCCCTCCTGGCACAACTGGATGTATTTTCGGCGACCCTCGCGATCGCATACTCTCCGGTCATCGCGGGCCTGATCTACCTCGCCTTGCCGTGGCGTTCGGGGCGATCGGAAGAGCCACCGCCTTCATACGCAGATGTCACCGGCTACAGTGCTCGCGCGTGGCTTGGGTCAATTGCGGGCGTCATCCTCATGCGCATCGACCAAGTGCTGATGGTTCCGCTGAGTTCGACAACCGAACTCGGGCTCTATGTCGTCGCGGTCACTGTCAGCGAGCTGCCCCTTGTCGTGAATACCGCCATCCGCGAGGTGGTTTTCGCCACCGATGCGAGAAGCTCGTCGGACGAGGCCTTGACGCGAGCAGCGCGCGTGTCCCTGCTTGTGTGTTTGATGATGGGGCTCGCGCTCGGGCTCACCTGCTACTGGTGGCTTCCTGTCCTCTTCGGCGCTGAATTCGGAGCGGCTGTGCCGGTGGCGATGATTCTTCTCCTAGCGGTGGTGATCGGGATACCCGGGTCGGTCGCGGGTGCGGGACTCAGCGCGCGGGGTCTGCCGCAATTGAGGAGCTACTCGCTCGTACTTGCATGCGTGATCAACCTCGTCATCGTGATCACCACGGTTCCGCTGATCGGCGCGGTCGGGGCAGCGCTGGCAACGCTCGCCGGGAACCTTATCTCCAGCAATTTCAATGTGCTGCAAATGCGGCTTCGATTCGGCACACCATTCTGGTCGTTCTACGCTGTTAGGCGATCAGATGTGTCCACGCTCGCGGCGCGTGTCCTACGACTCTTCCGACGAGGCTGAGCGTCAGTTGGATCGAGTAGATTCGCTTCGTGCGGAGTGAACCCTCCGATGTGATCCAGCGGTTGCGTAGTCCCGGCTATTGAGAGTCGGGCGCTTCTCGGAATCGAATCTGCCCGCGGTGAGCATGAGCGCCGCCAGGACGGCAAGGAACGCGAGTGCCGGCGGCTCGCCATACAATGCGCTGTTGTCTCCGAGACCGTGAATCGCGACCCACAGAAATCCCGAACCAGACATCGCCATGGCGAACTTTGCGTGACCGCTGCGCGCGTCGTTGACGGCGCGCAATTGCATGATGAGTATCACGACAACGAACACTATGGAGATGGCGACATACGCGATGCCGGCGTCGAGCCAGGCCTGGAGAAACCAATTGTGCGCAGGTCGCATGGAGAACGCTATGGCGACGCCCCCGGATTCCCACCTCTCGTACCACCCTCCGAACCCAAGGCCCAGGAGCAAATTCTCGCCGATCGCCCGGATCGCCTCACCCCATAGCTGAAGCCGAGGTAGGAGGGTCGCCTCGGAAGCATTCACATAGTCGTCGGCTGTAGCAAAGAAGACCTGAACCCCCACGACTGCGATCACCAGGCCGCCTACCACTACACCCATCCGTGCGGCCGGGTTACCGCTCCGCGCTGCGACGGCAAGGATGAGTGAAAAAAGTGGAAGAAGCACCAAGAGTGCGAGTCCTGTTTTCGACCCGCCCAGCACAATCGCGGCAGCAAGTGGTGCGACGGCGAGCCACACCCATCGTTTGCGCGCCAGATACCCGTATGCGACAAACGCCACGAGCATGACACCCATGGCCATCGAGGCGCGATTCAAGTTGACGAACAGGAACCCGCCCGCACGATCTGGATTGAGTACGTTATTCACCGCGTCCGTGGTGTACAGATCCTGCCCTAGCCGACCGATGAAGAGCGTCGAGAGCGAGGAACGATAGTAGCTCTCCTCGACCGCGGGAGCGAAGCGAAATACCACTGTTGAGAGCGCCTGCACGACGGCCACCGGTGCCAAGGCAGCGAGAAACTTTCCCAACGACGGCAATCCGTCGTCGAGAAGCATGTTCACCACGAACAACGTTAGGAGCGGCAAAGCGAGCCACGTCAGCCCAGCCTCGATTGCGGAGTCGCCCCGGACAGACCAGGCAATCGACATGAAGCAGAGTAGACCGGCGACTACCGATGTCGTCACGAACATTCGCGTCGAACGAAGAGGTACCGCGGGTCTCTTCGTGCGGAATAAGGTCAAGACGACCGCCGCAACCAGGTACACCGGCGTGGCTAGGACCGAGAAGCCACGGAACAGGGCTGCGAAGGCCGCAATGCCAGCAAGGTAAAGCCACTTTGGAAGAGCGATCGCTAGCGCGATGGCGAATGGAGCGATCACGCCCAAGATGAGCAAAACGTTCGATGCTACGGGTCCAATCTGAAGAGCTGGCGACTGTTGTCCAGTTTACGACCGGTGGGTTGGCTCGATTTCTGCCGTTCAGTCTTCGACTGGATCACGCAGCGGCGGCCGGAACTTTGCTCGGTTGGGGAAGCCGCCCAGCGAAGGGCAGTTTCCGAGCCCCGCGCGTGATCGGTTTCTCGACCCACACGTATATGAGGGCGCTCCCCACGAGCGCAGCGGTAATCGACCCAATTACAGAAAGCCAACCGACCTCTAACCCGATCAGCGCCAAGATTGCTGGTACGAGAGGGGCAAGCAGGGGGTGGAAGAGATAAAGAGAATACGACGCGTCGCCGAAGAAGAGAACGGGGCGAGGAATCCGACCCGTGAGTAGTCGATCCGATGCAACCGCCGCGAGAACGATGAACGTGACGACAACGGTCCGCAACCATGCGTTTCTAGACCAGTCGAGTTGACCAAGGATGATCAGGACGCCGGCGATCGCGACAAGCCCTCCCAACATGTAAGGGACGAACCGACGTAACCGGTTGCTGCTCACGATCTTCGCAATCGTCATGCCGATAACGAAGTACAGGACCACTTTGTCGAAGTAGAACGCCCAAACCGGCCAATCGCCGTCTCCGCGCAACAGGTGTCCGGCGGCTGCCAAACACATGATGATTGTTGCAAATATGTAGGGATTCGCCCGCAACAGCAGGCCGACCGCGAATACTGCGTAGAAGAACATCTCAAAGGTTAATGTCCAGCCGACACCGAGAACCGGCTCGACAGATCCTGACTCGTTCCTCGTGGGAAGGAAGAGGTAGGACGATATGACATGGCCCGGGGTGAGCGCGCTATTTATTGCTGCGCCGGGCAGGATGAGAATCATTGCGATCTTGGCGGTAGTCGCTATCCAATACATAGGTACGATGCGCGTAACACGTCGCATCGCGAAGTAGCGCCAACCTCCGCTCACCTTCTGAAATGGCGGAGCAGTGATCATCATCACGAAACCCGATATCACGAAGAAGATGTCAACGCCTACCGTTCCGCCCTTCCAGACGAAAAGGTCCGGGTCGAGCCTCTCAGAGGCGTAGAACGTCGAATGCGTGATCACGACCAGCAGTGCAGCCACGAATCGAAGTGCTTGACAGTGTCATAGCGCTGCACGTTTGGTGCCAGATCGAGGGGGCTCCGGCCATGCGTTCGACGCTAGCAGTCGGATGTGTCGCGCCTGTTAACACGAACGAACGTGGCGGCAGGCGCACCCTCTACGACGCGGATTGAGCCGACGCGTAGGCGCCAGGTGCTGCAGACGGGCACGCACCATGTGCGCGATCGTCGAAGCCAGGCGGACGTCCCACCGCATGGTTCAAGGCCTGTCACAGACAGGGTGTAGCCCTACTGTTCGAGGGTGATGTCGATGTAGGGGGGCTTGTTGTAGTCGCGGGATGACACGTAGACCATCACGTTATTGGCGCCCACGTTGTCTTGCGTGAGGCCGAGAGAGAGTCGACTCGTGCGGTTGGCGGCGAGTGATGCGACATAGTCGGTGATGTCGGCGGACGTGTATTTCCGGGTGCGATCGGTGAGGAAGCTTCCGACGGTCGCGCCCAGAGCTGGCTTGTTCGTATAAGTCACAGCTGACTCGCTCCAGCTGCCAGCGACCGAGTGTGCGTCGACGCGCGCCGTGTCCAGGGCGCCGTCGGTGATCATGTTCTCCGTCGATAGTACGGCGGAGGTCACTGTCTTACCGGCCAGTGAAGACAGGTTGAAACCGAGGTACGTGATCCGGTCAGGGCCGCTGTTCCACGAAGGCTTTGACAGCAAACCCATCTGCGTCCCGAAGTTCGTATCCGGGGTTGTGCTCTGCACGTACGAATCGGCGTCCGCATAGATCCGCACCCGCGTCGAATCCACGACCGTCACCGACACCGAGGACGAAACCGCAATACCATCCGCCGTCGCGGTGACGACGATCGATGTCGAACCCGGCGCCACCGCGTTAATCACTCCTGAAGGAGTGACCGTTGCAACTCCCGGTTGTGTAGAAGAGTACGCAACCGTTGCTCGGGTGAAAGCACCGCCGATGCTGTCCTTAACGGACGTGACGGATGTCGCTGATTCGCCGATCTCAATCGACGATGGAACATCCGACAACGACACCGAATGGATCAAGCGCGCAGGTAGTTCCGCAGCGGGCGAAGGTGAAAGGGTGATGTCGATGTAGGGGGGCTTGTTGTAGTCGCGGGATGACACGTAGACCATCACGTTATTGGCGCCCACGTTGTCTTGCGTGAGGCCGAGAGAGAGTCGACTCGTGCGGTTGGCGGCGAGTGATGCGACATAGTCGGTGATGTCGGCGGACGTGTATTTCCGGGTGCGATCGGTGAGGAAGCTTCCGACGGGTCGCGCCCAGAGCTGGCTTGTTCGTATAAGTCACAGCTGACTCGCTCCAGCTGCCAGCGACCGAGTGTGCGTCGACGCGCGCCGTGTCCAGGGCGCCGTCGGTGATCATGTTCTCCGTCGATAGTACGGCGGAGGTCACTGTCTTACCGGCCAGTGAAGACAGGTTGAAACCGAGGTACGTGATCCGGTCAGGGCCGCTGTTCCACGAAGGCTTTGACAGCAAACCCATCTGCGT